>CAXTKM010000037.1:0-3522 GCA_964244795.1 uncultured Enterovirga sp. | reverse complement strand
TCGCGCCGGGCTCGGCGCTCGGCACCGCGCTGGACAGCATCGCCCGGGCCGAGGCCGATCTCGACCTGCCGACCTCGGTCGCGGGCTCCTTCAACGGCGACGCGGCCGAGTTCCGGCGCTCGCTCGCGGGCCAGCCCTGGCTGATCCTGGCCGCCGCGGTCGCGATCTACATCGTGCTCGGCATGCTCTACGAGAGCTTCATCCACCCCCTGACGATCCTGTCGACCCTGCCGTCCGCGGGTGTCGGCGCGCTTCTCGCCCTCATGCTGTTCGGCCACGACCTTTCGGTCGTCGCCCTGATCGGCATCATCCTCCTGATGGGGATCGTGAAGAAGAACGCGATCATGATGATCGACTTCGCGCTCGCGGCCGAGCGCGAAGAGGGGCTCGACCCGATGGCCGCGATCGTGAAGGCGTGCCGGCTGCGCTTCCGGCCGATCATGATGACGACGCTGGCCGCGCTGCTCGGCGCCGTGCCGCTCGCCTTCGGGACCGGCCCGGGCTCGGAGCTGCGCGTGCCGCTCGGGATCACGATCATCGGCGGGCTGCTCCTGAGCCAGCTCATCACGCTCTACACGACGCCCGTGATCTATCTCGGCTTCGAAAGCCTGCGCCGGCGCTTCGGCGGCCGGTCCGGCCTGAACGGCCCGGCCGAGGAGCTCGAGCCGGAGCTGCCGCTCAGGGGCTCGGCGGTGCGGGCCGCGGAGGCGGGCAGGTGAGACGCCTTCGCTCAGGCCACAGCGGCGAGCCGCTCCTTCGCGGCCTCGACGAGGAAGCCCGAACGGCTCTCGCCGGACGCCGCGGCGGCCCGGTCGATCCGGCGCAGCATGCCCTCGTCGAGCGTGATGTTCACCCGCACGCTGCGCCCGGGCAGGTCGACATTCGGCTCCTGGGGTGCGAACCCCGCCGTCTTCACCGCTTGACCCATTACCTCCTCGCGCCCAGTGTGACCACACGAGGTCACAGGAGGGTCCGCCATGCGTAGCGTTCAGGTCAGGGAGGCCAAGGCGAGCTTGTCGGCTCTGCTGGAGGCCGCCGAGAAGGGTGAGCCGACAACGATCACCCGCCATGGCCGACCGGCCGCGGTCCTCGTGCCGGTTTCCGATGCCGCCCGCCTCTATGGCGAGGCCGACGATGCCCGCTTCGTGCAGCACCTCCTCGCCTTTCCGGGAGGTGTCGAGTTCGAGCGGGACAGAACGCCGATGCGCGACATCGACCTGTGACGGCCTACCTCCTCGACACGTCCGTTCTCTCGGCCCTCGCCCCCGGCCGTCCGCAGGCTGACACGGCAGTCAGTGCCTGGCTCGTCGCGAACGCCGGTGCCTTGCACCTGTCGCTCATGTCGGTGGTCGAGATCGAGCAAGGGATCGCGAAGCTCAGGCGTTCCGGACCGGGCAGGCGGGCGGATGCGCTCGCGGGCTGGCTTGCGATCACGACGGAGCAGTTCGGGCGGAAACTCCTCGGAATCGACCTCGATCTCGCTTCGGCCGTCGGCCGCCTGTCGGATCGCGCAACCGCGATCGGCCGTCATCCCGGCCTGGCGGACGTCGTCATCGCGGCGACCGCGACGGCCCATGGCCTGACCCTGCTGACCCGCAACCTCCGCCATTTCGAGCCGCTCGGGACGAAGGCGCTCGACCCCTTCGTCGACCTCCCGCCGTGAACCTCTCCGAGCCCTTCATCCGGCGCCCGGTCGCCGCGACCCTGATGTCGATCGGGATCATGCTCGTCGGCGCGGTCGCCTACCTGTTCCTGCCGGTCGCCTCGATGCCGAGCGTCGACTTCCCGACGATCCGGGTCTCGGCGTCCCGGCCCGGAGCGGACCCGGTCACGATGGCCTCGACCGTCGCGGCGCCGCTCGAGCGCCGGCTCGGGGCGATCGCGGGCGTGAGCGAGATCACCTCGACCTCCTCGCTCGGCTCGACCTCCATCTCGGTCCAGTTCGACCTCTCCCGCACCACCGACAAGGCCGCCCGCGACGTGCAGGCCGCCCTGAACGCGGCCGCGACCGACCTGCCGTCGGACCTGCCGACGCTGCCGATCTTCCGCAAGGCCAATCCCGGCGCCTTCCCGGTGCTGATCCTCGCGCTGACGTCCCGCACGATGTCGGCCTCTGCGATCTACGACGTCGCGGACACCGTGATCGCCCAGCGCATCGCGCAGGCCGAGGGCGTGGCCGAGGTCACGGTCAGCGGCGCGGAGCAGCCCGCGATCCGGGTGACGCTGGAGCCGGCCCGCCTCGCCGCGATGGCGCTGTCCCTGGAGGACGTCAGGACCGCGCTCACGGCCGCGAACGTCATCGCGCCCTTGGGCTCCTTCGACGGCGCGGGCCAGTCGCTCACGATCGGGATGAACGCGCAGCTCTCGACGCCCGAGGAGTTCGGCCGCATCGTGGTGCGGTCGCGCAACGGCATCACCGTGCACCTGTCGGACGTCGCGACGGTCGATCGCGGCACCCGCAACAGCCGCGCCTCGGGCTCCTATAACGGGCTTCCGGCCGTCACCCTCCAGGTGACCCGGCAGCCGGGCGCGAACGTGGTCGAGACCGTGGACCGCGTCCGGGCGCTCCTGCCGGAGCTCCGGCCCCTGATCCCGGCGGCGCTCGACATCGAGATCATGAGCGACCGGACGCTGACCATCCGGTCCTCGCTCCGGGACATGCAGGTGACGCTGCTCGAGACGATCGCGCTCGTGATGCTGGTCGTCTTCCTGTTCCTGCGCCGGGCGACCCCGACGCTCGCGGCCGGCGTGACCGTGCCGCTCTCGATCGCCGGCACCTTCGCGGCGATGTGGCTGTTCGGCTTCACGCTCGACAACCTGTCCCTCATGGCCGTCACGATCTCGGTCGGCTTCGTGGTCGACGACGCGATCGTCATGATCGAGAGTGTGCAGAAGCATCTCGAGCGCGGCATGTCGCGGGTCGAGGCCGCGATCGCGGGCGCGAAGGACATCGGCTTCACGGTCGTGTCGATCAGCCTGTCGCTGCTCGCGGCCTTCATCCCGCTCTTCTTCATGCCGGGCATCATCGGGCGCTTCTTCCACGAGTTCGCGCTGACGCTCGCGGTCGCGATCGTGGTCTCGACCTTCGTGTCGCTCACCGTGGCGCCGACCATCGTGGCCCGGCTGCCCCAGCGGGCCGATCGGCAGACCCGCTTCGACCGCATCATGGAGGGCCTGCTCGGGAGCGTCACGCGGGCCTACGCGTCGACGCTCGGGACGGCGCTGCGCCATCCCTGGCTCATGCTCGTCGTGACGCTCGCGACCGTGGGCCTGACGGTGCAGATGTTCCGGACGGTCCCGAAAGGGTACTTCCCGCAGGACGACACCGGCCTCCTGATCGGGTTCACGGAAGCCGCGCCGGACATCTCCTTCCCGGCCATGGCGATCCTCCAGGAGCGGGTCGCCGAGCGCGTGCGGGCCGACCCCGCGGTCGTCGGCGTCTCCTCCTCGGCCGGCTCCAGCGGCTGGAGCGGGTCGGTCAACCAGGGCCGTCTGTTCGTCAGCCTGCGCCAGGGAGAGGGG
>CAXTKM010000036.1:0-21547 GCA_964244795.1 uncultured Enterovirga sp. | reverse complement strand
CGGCGACGGCACGGTGCTGCTCAAGGGCGCACGCGTCCTCGGCAACTTCGCCGGGCTGATCGGGGATATCTTCCTCGCGCACTCGCAGAACCGTTTCCATCACGCCGCCGAATATATTCCTCTGTATTTCTCGGTCGCGGCCACGGTGACGCTGGCGAGCCCCACCGAACCGAGCGGCGCGCTCGCGGCGGCGCTCGCGGCCCGGGGCGAGGGTCCGTTCTCCGTGACGTTCCGGTCCGACCGCACGATCGGGGAGCTCGACCCGGCCTTGACGCACGGCGCCCGGCTCTCCGCGGTCGGCCCGAACTCGCCCTCGCGTTGACGGCGCGCGCCGAGCCGGCACCCTTTCCGCACCGGTCCGTCATGAACGTCCGAAGAGGAACCATCCTGGCGATGGCGCTTTCGATCCCGTGCGACTTTTTCGCGCGGAGATATGCGCCATGAGCCTGCTTCTGATCCTCATCATCCTGATCCTTCTCTTCGGCGGCGGCGGCCTGTTCTACGGCGGCGGCGCGTACCGCAACCAGGGCTTCGGGATCGGCGGCATCCTGATCATCGTGCTGATCGTGCTGCTGCTGACCGGCGGCCTCGGCAGCCTTCGGATCTGATCGCGACGGACTCGCGAAAGCGTCCGTCATGGCCGGGCTTGTCCCGGATTCCGGGAGGTACGGGCCCGTCACCGGGTTGGCCGGGACAAGCCCGGCCATGACACCGTAAGATGGCGAGGCCGTCGCGGGTGAACCTGTCCGCGGTCCGGCTCACGCCCCTGCGGACCGAGCCTCCCGCGGCACATAATACCCCGTCGGCCGCAGCTCGTCGTCGTCATGCGCCTGCATGCGGACGAAGTGCCGGTCGGCTTCCGCGAGGAAGAGGTCGCGCACGATCGCCTGGGCGAGCCGCGTCGCCCCGATGCCGAGCCCCGGGATGTCGCCCGCGAGCGCGCCGTGGCTCATCGTGACGCCCCAGTTGAAGACGTGGAGCTGGCCGAGCGCCGGCAGCGCGCCGGGCTCCCGCTCCAGGAGCTGCATGCCCTGCCCGAGATAGGGAAAGCGCGCGGCCTCGGGGTGGCGGGCGGCCTCGTCGGGCGAGACCCGCTCGGCCCAAGTCAGGATCGCGTCCCGGAAGGCCGCGAGCTCGTGGCGCTGGACGAGGTCGACCTCGAAGCCGATCGCCACGATCGCGGCGTCGACCGGGTAGCGGCCGAGATGCGTCTCGACCACGATCCTGTCCGGCTCGGCCGCGAGACCGGTCCAGCCCTCGCCGAACCGGATCCGGAATCCGGGGTGGCGCGTGCAGCGGAGCACGGATTCGTGCGGCGGCGGCGTCCCGGCCCCCATGATGTGGGTGTAGAAGGCCCATCGGCGCGCATCGTCGAGCGCCGCGTAGCCGCGGAAGAAGCCTGGGAAGGCCGCCCATTTCGACGTGTTCACCTGCGGGAAGCTCTCCCGCCGCACGAACAGCGTGACCTCGTCCACGCCGGCCTCGAGCGCGGTCGCGGCATTGTCGATCGCGGAGGCCGAGGCGCCGAGGACCGCGATCCGGCCGCCCCGGAAGCGGGCGAAGTCGATCGCGTCCGAGGAGTGGAACAGCCGCCCCGCCGCGAGACCGGCCGCGTAGGCCGGCATCCGGCGTCCGCCCGATCCCTCGCGCCCGCAGGCGAGCACGACCTTGCGGGCGAAGACCGTCTCCCGCCCGCCCGGGCCCGCGATCTCGGCCCCGATCAGCCCGGCCTCGAGCCAGAGCCGGACGACGTCCCGGTCGTTCTCGACCGGGATCGCGGCCGTGTCCCGGACCCAGCCGAGATAGCGCAGCCAATCGAGACGGGCGACCTTGTAGAGCTCCGGCCAGCCCGCCTCGCCGTGCTGCGCCTCGTACCACGCCCGGAAGGTCAGCGACGGGATTCCGAGATCGGGCCCGGTCAGGTGCTTCGGCGAGCGGAGCGTCTCCATGCGGGCGAAGGTGCCCCAGGGCCCCTCGAGGCCGCGCGGCGCCCGGTCGAGCACGCGCAGGTTCGAGACGCCCTCGCGCAGCAGGCCGAACGCGGCTGTCTGGCCGCACATCCCGGCGCCGACCACCAGCACGTCGAGCGCCGGCCGCCCGTCCGGGCCCTCGACCGCGAGCGTCCAGGGCGCGGGCGGATGATTCAGGCGGGCGAGATCGCGCCGGACCTCCGCGGCCAGCGCCGACAGACCCTTCCCGGCCGCCGCGTTTCCGTCGATATCCATGCCCATCCACGCCGTCCGGCCCGGAGCCGCCGCCCATGCCCGTGTTGCAATGCTTCTACACCCTGTCGTCGCCCTGGGCGTATCTCGCGGGGCCGCGGCTCGCGGACATCGTCCTCCGGCACCGGGCCCGGCTCGACCTGAGGCCCTTCGACTTCCAGGAGGTCGTGCCGCGAACGGGCGGCGTGCCGATCCGGACGCGGCCGCAACCGCGACGCGATTACCATGCCGTCGAGCTCGCCCGCTGGAGCCGCCATCTCGGCATGCCGCTCGACGTCGCACCTCGCTTCTATCCGATGGAAAACCCGGCCCCGAACTGGAACAAGCACGCCGGCTGGATGATCATCGCGGCGCAGGCGGCGGGGCTCGACGCCCAGCGTCTCTCGCACGCGATCCTGCGGGCGCTCTGGGCGGAAGGACGCGACATCGCCGACCCGGAGACCCGGCGCGCGATCGCGGACGAGAACGGCTTCGACGGCGCGGCCCTGGTCGCGGCGGAGAGCAGCGAGCCGGTCCAGGCCGCCTACCAGGCGAACGGCGCCGACGCCGAACGTCTCGGCGTCTTCGGATCGCCGACCTTCGTGCTCGATGGCGAGCTGTTCTGGGGCCAGGACAGGCTCGACTTCGTCGACCGCGCCCTCGCGATGAGGGCTGGGAGAGAGTGGGCGACCCGAATGCACGGACACGCCCCCTGATCCTCCCCCTGCAGGGGGAGGTGGCAGGCGCGAAGCGCCTGACGGAGGGGGTCTGCCCGGCCGGCGTGACCCCACCCCCGTTCGCGCCGCGCGACTCGGCCCTCCCCCGTGGGGAAGGATCAGCCCAGCATACGCCAGCAGCCGGCCTCAGCCGGCGGCGCCGCGCTTGTAGCCGAATCCCGGGAACTCGCATCCGCACGGCGCGAGACGGGGCACGATCGCCCCGATCGGGCAGTTTCCGCGCGAGGTGACGCAGACGGAGCTGCCACGTCGGGGGCCGCGACGCTCGTAGCCCTCGTCGTCGTCGCGCGGCCGGCGGTAGCGCGGCCGATCCTCGTCGCGATCACGGTCGTAGCGCGGGCCGCCGTAGCCGCCGCCACCGCCGCCGTAATACTGGGCCGACGCCGGCACCGCGGTCGCGACGCCGCTTGCGAGCAGCAGAGCTGCGAGAACGAGACGCTTCACGGTGTCACTCCTGGTCTGGGCTGGAACGCAAGTACACGTTCCTCAACATGAACCGCGGCCGAATTTGTCAAGCGGAATGACGAAACCGCCGCCAAGAACCCCCGTTTCCGGGAAGAACCCGCCGTTTCCGTGCCGTCCCGTTGCGGCACCCCCGGGGCGTCGCTATCTGCGTCCCGACACCGCCCTCATCGACACGATCCGCCATGGCGCCCGCGACACCCGATCTGGAGCACCTGAAGCTCCTGGCCTTCGATGCCGAGGACCTCTCGATCCTGTCCGCGCATCTGCAGGACGCGGTGGTCCGGACCGGCGACCTCGCCTACCTGCCGGAGCAGCGGCGCTTCGCGCTGATGGCCCGGCGCTTCGACTGGGAAGCCGTGGATGCGGAGCCGCGACGGCGACTGACGGGCCTCCATTTCGATCGCGTTCTCCGGTGCCGGACGAAGGGCATCGATCGCACCAGGGAGGACGAGCCCTTGTCGCTCCTCGCGGTCACGTTCGATGCGCCGGACGCCCCGTCCGGGACGGCGTCGCTCGTGTTCGCGGGCGGCGCCTCGATCGAGCTCGAGCTCGAGTGCCTGGAGGCCTGCTTCCAGGATCTCGGTCCGGTCTGGTCGGCAAAGCACCGGCCGGCTCACGACGTGGACACGTCCCTCGACGTGGGCTCGAGCCGCGACGTGGAACGGACCTGATGGCGCGGCGGCTCGATGCCGGCGAACCCGGCTTCGAGCCGGGCTTCCAGGCGCTCCTCGACGCGAAGCGCGAGGCCTCCGTCGACGTGGACAGGGCGGTGGCGGAGATCATCGCGGCCGTCCGGGAGCGCGGCGACGCGGCCCTCTGCGCCTACACGGAGCGCTTCGACGGGCACGCCCTCGGGCCGGCCGACCTCGCGATCCCGACGGCCGAGATCGACGCCGCGACCGCGGCCGTCGGCCGCGAGGCCAGGGACGCGCTGACGCTCGCGCGGGACCGCATCGAGGCGTATCACCGCCTGCAGCGCCCGGCCGATCACGAGGGCCGGGACGCGGCCGGGGTGCGGCTCGGCTGGCGCTGGAATGCGGTCGAGTCGGTCGGCCTCTACGTCCCGGGCGGCACCGCCTCCTATCCGTCCTCCGTGCTGATGAACGCGGTGCCGGCCAAGGTCGCGGGCGTGGAGCGCGTCGTCATGGTCGTCCCGACCCCGAAAGGCGTGCTGAACCCGCTCGTGCTCGCGGCGGCGAGGCTCGCGGGCGTGGACGAGATCTACCGGATCGGGGGCGCCCAGGCCGTCGCGGCGCTCGCCTACGGGACGGCGACGATCCGGCCGGTCGCGAAGATCGTCGGGCCGGGCAACGCGTACGTCGCGGCCGCGAAGCGCCGGGTCTTCGGGCAGGTCGGGATCGACATGATCGCGGGCCCGTCCGAGGTCCTGATCCTGGCGGACGGAGCCGCGAACCCGGACTGGGTCGCGGCCGACCTCCTGGCCCAGGCCGAGCACGACGCGGCCGCGCAGGCGATCCTCGTCACGGATTCGCCGGCTCTTGCGCGGGCTGTTGAGGCGGCGGTCGAGCGCCGGCTCGAGACGCTGCCCCGCCGGGCGATCGCGGCCGCGAGCTGGCGCGACCACGGTGCGGTGATCACGGTCCCGGACCTCATGGGCGCCATCCCTCTCGTCGACAGGATCGCGCCGGAGCATCTCGAGATCGAGGCGGAGGATGCAGAGCGCCTCGGCGCCGCCGTCCGGAACGCGGGCGCGATCTTCCTCGGGTCGCACACGCCCGAGGCCGTGGGGGATTACGTGGCCGGATCGAACCACGTCCTGCCGACGGCGCGCTCGGCCCGGTTCTCGTCCGGGCTCGGCGTCATCGACTTCATGAAGCGCATCTCCATCCTGCGCTGCGACCCGGCCTCGCTCGCCGCGATCGGGCCGGCCGCGATCGTGCTCGCCCGCGCCGAGGGGCTCGAGGGCCACGCCCTATCGGTCGAGGCGAGGCTCGCCCGGTGACGGACGGGCCGGCTTCGGGGCGGCTCGTCGCGGTCACCCTCGACGAGGGGTCGATCGGCCGCGGCAACCCCGACCAGGAGCACGAGCGCGCCATCGCGATCTACGACATCGTCGAGCAGAACGCGTTCACGGTCCCGGGCGACGCGGCAGAGACCTACCACCTCCATCTCGGCATCGTGGAGAACAGGCTCGCCTTCGAGATCCGGCCCCAGGGCCGCGACGGGCCGATGACGCATTACCTGTCTCTGACCCCGTTCCGGAAGGTGATCCGCGACTACCAGATGATCTGCGACAGCTACTACCAGGCGATCCGGACGGCCTCGCCGGCCCAGATCGAGGCGATCGACATGGGCCGGCGCGGCCTCCACAACGAGGCGTCCGACCTGCTTCGGGAGCGGCTCGACGGCAAGGTCGAGATCGACTTCGACACCGCCCGGCGTCTGTTCACGCTCATCTACGCCCTGCACTGGAAAGGCTGAGCGTGCCGGACGGCGCCGACGGCAAGCGGGTGCAGTCGGTCCTCTTCGTCTGCCAGATGAACAGCGTGCGCTCGCCGATGGCCGAGGCCCTGGCGCGGCATTATTTCGGGAAGTCCGTCTACATCCAGTCCGCGGGGGTCCGGCAGGGCGAGCGCGACCCGTTCGTGATCGCGGCGCTCGACGAGGTCGGCATCGACGGGTCCAAGCACAAGCCGCGCACGCTGGTCGATCTCGAGGAGTGGGAGGGCCTGAACTTCGACCTGATCGTGTCCCTCTCGCCGGAGGCGCATCACGCGGCGCTGGAGCTGACCCGCACGCTCGCGGCCGATGTCGAGTACTGGCCGACCATGGACCCGACGATCACGCAAGGGTCGCGCGAGCAGGTCCTCGACGCCTACCGCAACGTGCGCGACGGGCTCTCCTACCGGATCAGGCTGCGGCTGAAGGAGCCCTGAGCGACCGTTTCCGCTCGTTCCGGCGCAAGCCGGGACCCAGGGTCACGGGCCCCGGCTTTCGCCGGGGTGAGAGGAGGGGGCAGCGTTCACGCCCCGAACGCCCGGATCGCGGCCGCGACCGCGAGCCCGGCCGCGAGCGCCGCGAGCTCGTTCCTGGCGAGCCGCGCGACCGCGACCGCCGCGATGACGCCCGCGATCGCGGCGGGACCGGACCGGATCGCGATCGGCACCACGGTCGCGGCCACGATCGAGCCCGGCAGAGCGGCCAGCGCCCGCTCGACGGGCGGCGTGATGCGGACCCGGCTCATCACGATCACGCCCGAGATCCGGCAGACGTAGGTCGCGAGCGACATGCAGAGGATCGCGAGGGCAGGCCCGAACGGGCCCGCCACGAAGGCCTCAACGGCGCCCATGCGACAGCGCTCCCGCGAGCGCGCCGGCGAGCGAGCCCGTGACGATGAAGAGGTAGCCCGGCACGACGGCCTCGGTCGCGAGCGCGACCCCGGCCGCGACCGTCCAGGGCAGCCCGGACCGGCCGAGCCCGCGCCAGAGCGGCACCGCGAGCGAGGCGAAGAAGAAGGGCATGACGAGGTCGAGCGCATAGCGCTTCGGGTCCGTGACCAGCGTGCCGGCGAGGTAGCCCGGGATCGTCGCGACCCACCAGGTCGCCCAGGAGAGGAGGCCCGCGCCCAGGAACACGCCGACGTCGCGCCCGCCCTCGGCCCGGTGCCGCTCGGCCGCGAGCCAGCTCGCCTCGAACAGGAAGAAAAGGCTGAACGCCTGGAGCGGGGCCGGGACGCCCTTCATCCAGGGCTGGAGCGAGGCGCCCATCAGCATGAAGCGCGCGTTCACGGTCGCGGTCACGGCCGCGATGGTGAGGAGCGCGCCGAGCGTCCAGCGGTCGCGCCAGAGCTCGAGGGACAGCATCTGCGACGCCCCGGCCGAGAGGATCATGCTCATGCCCACGCTCTCCCAGAGCGTCAGCCCCTTCTGGACCGAGGCGGCCCCGAACGCGAAGGCGAAGGCCAGGACCCCCGGCACGCTCGGCGCGGCGATCCGGGCGCCGAGCAGGCAGCCTCGAAGGGTCAGGCAGGGAGGCGAGTGGGCGGACACACGGAGGCTCGACAGGAGGGCCCGCTGTGCCGGCCGGAGCGGCCGCGGTCAACGGCTGCGGGGCCTACCGCGGTCATCCCACGCCGGAATTGGCACCCAGCCTCGGGTGCCTCTAAACAGCGGCACGGACGTGACGGGTCGCCGAACGGGAAGCCTCGGGTGTTAGCCACGCAAGCCATGCGCGCCCTGTCGGTTCTCCTGCAGGAGGGCAGCCCGTCCTTCGACCGGCGGCGCTATCTCCAGAGCGAGGCCGGCGGCGTCGTCCAGGCCTATAGCCGGAGCTCGGTCCAGCTCGGTGTCGATGCCCCGCCGGTGGCAGCCTTCATGGCGGCGGAGGCGCGCACAGTGCTGCGGGACCGGCCGGAGCTCTCGGCCGACGAGCGCGTGAGCCGGCGCCTCGCGACCGCGGCTCTCCTGCGGTTCATGACGTCGCACGAGAGCCCGCGCCGCTGGCTGATCCGGCCGGACGATGACGCCCTTCTGGCCTACTGCGCGGATGCCGGCCTGGAGGCCCACGTCGCCGATCCGGACGCGCCGGACGGAGCCATGCCGTCGGCGCCGGACGCCGTCGAACCCGTGCCGGGCGTGCTGATCGCGATCGACTGCCCGCTCGGTGCCGTCCTGCGATCGATCGGAGCGCTCGGCCCGGCCAGGAAGGGGATCGCCCTCGCGCCGGCGACGTCCCCGGACATCCGGGCAGCGTTTCGGCAGCTCCTTCCCGGGCACGCGGACGAGATCGAGACCGGCGTCGACCTCGGATCGGGTCCGGCCACGGCCTGGGTGTGGTCCGGCCCATGACGGCCGGGCCTGCCGGGCGGCGCGGTCCGGCTCCCCGATGACGCGTGTCGACTTCATCGCGTCGTCCCGGGCGGGCTTGCAGGTCGCGTTGCCGCCATCCCGGGTCGGCTGGACGGAGATGGGTCCCTCACGACCCGTGGCCCTGCCGCAACCCGTCTTCCTCGGCGGGGCCGGGCGGCCCGGCGACCCCATGCCCCGCTTCGCGGGACGGTGGCTGTTCGAGCCGCCGCATGGCTGCCTCGCGCTCTCCGACGCCTTCGCCTATGGGGACGGGCTCGCGGCGATCGGAGGCCACCTCCTGATCGAGCCGACCTTGACCGCGGCCGACATCGACATCGGGGCCTGGGGCTTCTTCGCCCATGTCGGCCCGCTCGCGGAAGGGCGGCGGGGGATCGAGAGCTGGACGGTTCACGCGGAGGCGCTCGACGAGGCCGTCCTCCTCTCCCGCCGCAGCGACTTCGTCTACGGGCATTGGCTGCTCGAGACGCTGCCCCGCGTCAGGCTCGCGCAGAGGCTGTGCGGCCCGGGGGCGACCTTCGTCGTGAATGCCGGGATCGCGCCCTATCAGGTCGAGATGCTGGAGCGGCTCGGCGTCGCGCCGGATCGGCTGTTCCGCCTCGAGGCCGGGATGTCGGTCGCCTGCGAACGCCTCATCGTCCCGAGCCTCGCGCATTGGAGCGGGGACGTCGTCAGCGGCTTCGCGAACGAGACCTACGACGCGCTCGTGGCCACCTGCCTCGGGCAGCACCCGGCAGCGGTCGAGGGGAGCGACCGGATGCTGATCACGCGGGCCAGCCGGTCCTACGATCCGCGGCCGCTCCACAACGTCGAGGCCGTGGAGGCCGTCGCGCGCCGCCACGGCTACCGGGTGGTCGATCCCGGCGCCCTGCCCTGGCCGGAGCAGATCGCGGCCTTCGCGCGCGCGACCCGGATCGTCGGTCTGTCCGGGTCGGGGCTCCACAACACCGTCTACACGGGAGCGGCGGCCCACGTCCTCGTCCTGCAGCCGAACCAGAGCCCGAACCTCCTCCAGACCGCGATCGCGGCGCTCCGCGGCCACCGCGTCTCGTACCTGTTCGGGGAGTCGCTCTCGGCCTTCAACCCGCACGGCTCGGAGACCGGCTACGTCGTCGACCTGCCGCTCCTCGACCGGGTCCTGGGGACCGTGATGGGCTGAGCCGGCCCGGCCTCTATGGTCCCGCGCCGGCCCGCGCCCGCCTGATCCGCTCCACGATCTCCGCATGCGGCATGAGGTTCAGGGCGGCGCGGCGCAGCACGAGATCGCCATAGTCGAGCCCGGCGATCTCGGCCCCGGTCAGGGCGGGTGCGACAGGGCGGTTCTCGCGCCAGAGGACGGCCTGCCCATGGTTCTCGGCGATCGTCGCGAAGCTGAACTGGGGCAGGAACGACTCGACGAAGAACACGACCTTGTAGACGTCCCCCATCCAGGCGAGGCCCGTGTCGCCCGCGGCGGCCCGGAACGCGTTCATCCGGACCGGGTCGCCGATCGAGGACGCGTAGTCGACCGGCATGACGTCGTCGATGACGATCACGCTGTCCGGGTGGACGTGCTGCAGGGTGTTCAGCAGGTCCCGCAAGGTCTGGTCGTAGGTGTGCAGCCCGTCCAGGAACACGACGTCGAAGCGCTCGTCGCGGCCGATCGCGGTCGCGAAATACCTGTCGCTCTCGACCGGGTGATAGGTCGCCTCTGGGCGGCGCTTCGCCTCCGCCCGATGATCGAACAGGAAGGCCGGATCGACAGCCACCTTCCGGTGCGCCTGGACACCGTGGAAGGTCAGCCCCTGGTTGACCCCGATCTCGAGATAGGACGGGCGCTCGAACAGGTCGAGAAGACGCTGCACCGCTTCGGTACGTTCCATGCGGGTTCCTGGCGGCTGAAAGGCTGGCGATTGAGCATGCCGACCCCGAAAGTGCAAAGGGTGCCGGGTCGCGGGAGCCGTTTGTCAGATCGAGGGCCATTCCGTAGGGGTGCGGTCGGCTCCACAAGCAGCTTCGCCATTGATTTCGACCTGTCTCGCTGACCGCGACGCCTTGCCCTCCCCCTTGCGGACCGGGCTCTGCCCGGCAAGAGGGAGGGAAGGGTGCCGCGGCTAGCTCCATGAAAATCCTCCTCGATCTCCAGGGGCTCCAGTCGGAGAGCCGGAGCCGCGGCATCGGGCGGCTGACCCGGATGCTGGCGCTCGCGATGATCGCCGGGACCGATCGGCACCGCTTCCACGTCCTCCTCAGCGAGGACCTCGACGCCGATCTCGACGGCGTGGTGGCGGCGTTCTCGGCCGTCCTGCCGCCCGGGCGCATCCACACGATCGGACCCTACGGGCGGGTCGCCGAGCACGTCGCGGGCTCGGCGTGGCGCGCGCGCGCCGCAGCGCTCCTGCGCGAGGCGAAGATCGCGACGCTGCGGCCCGATCTCGTCCATGTCGGATCGCTCTTCGAGGGCTACGTCGACGACGCCGTGCTGTCGATCGGCCGCATGCGGGCCGAGCACCGGACCGCGGTGACGCTCTACGACCTGATCCCGCTCGCCGACCCGGAGCGATACCTCGCGGACCCGCTTCCGGCCCAGTTCTACCTGCGCCACGTCCTCGACCTGAAGCGCGCCGACCTCCTGCTCTCGATCTCCGAGCACACGAAGGACGAGGCCTCGCGGCTCCTCGGCATCCCGCCCGACCGCATCGCGGTCGTCTACGCGGGCGTCTCGCCCGCCTTCCGGCCGCTCGGGCTCGGTCCGGAGCAGGAGGCGGGGCTGCGGCGGCGGTTCGGGATCGAGGAGCCGTTCCTGCTCTTCGTCGGGGCGACGGACCCGCGCAAGAACGTGAGCACGTTCCTCGAGGGCTTCTCGCGGCTGCCGCCTCGTCTCCGGGCCGGCCGTGCGATCGTGTTCGCGGGCAAGCTCTCCGAGGACGAGCGGCTCGCGGTCCTGGCCTCCGGACGTCATTGGGGAATCCCCGACGGGCAGGTCGTCTTCACGGGCTTCGTCGAGGACCCGGATCTCGTCGCGCTCTACAACCTCTGCGAGGCGATGATCTTCCCCTCGTCGCACGAGGGTTTCGGCCTGCCGCCGGCGGAGGCCATGGCGTGCGGAACGCCCGTTCTCGCGGCCGACCGGACGAGCCTGCCCGAAGTCCTCGGCCGCAGCGATTGCCTGTTCGATCCCTTCGACGCGGGCTCGCTCGCGGGCCGGCTCGAGCGCGTCCTGACCGATCCCGACTGGCGGGCCGAGCTCAGCGACTGGGGCCTGCGCCGCGCGCCGCGCTTCACATGGGCCGAGGCGGGCCGCCGCGCGCTCGCGGCCTTCGACGCGCTCCCGGCCCGCCCCGAGCCCGAACCGCCGGCCGCCGGCCCTGGCTTCCGTCGCCGACCCCGGATGGCCTTCGTGTCGCCGCTGCCGGCCGAACCGTCCGGGGTCGCGGATTACAGCGCGGAGCTCCTGCGCGAGCTCCTGGTCCACTACGAGATCGACTGCATCCACCCCGAGGCGAAGACGGAAGACGGCTGGATCGCGGCGAATTGCGGCCTCCGGACCATCGCCTGGTTCGAGGACCATGCGGCCGATTACGACCGGATCCTCTATTCGATCGGCAACTCCACCTTCCACGCCCACATGTTCGGGCTCCTGGTCCTCCATCCCGGCACGGTGATCCTGCACGACGCCTTCCTGTCCGACCTCGCGGTCGACCTCGCCCGGCTTCCGGCGCAGCCGGGCCGGGACTTCCTGGCCGAGCTCTACCGCTCGCACGGCCCGACTGGGCTCCGGACGATGGCGGAGCAGGGCGCGGCCGCGGTCGCGAGCCGGCTTCCGATGAGCGGAATCGTGTTCCGGAACGCCCGGGGCGTGATCCTGCACTCCCGCTTCGCGGCGGACATCGCGGTCGCGGCGTTCGGGCCCGAGGTCGCGGACGAGATCGGCATCGTGCCGCACCTCCGTGCCCTCCCGACCGCGGACCGGCGCGAGGAGGCGAGGACCCTGCTCGGGTTCGAGCCCGACGACGTCGTTGTGTGCAGCTTCGGCATCATGCACGCCCGCAAGATGAGCGGGACGGTGGCCGACGCCTTCCTGCGCTCCGGGCTCGCGGCGTCCGGTCGGGGCCGCCTCGTCTTCGTCGGCTCGGAATCCGGCCCGATCGGGGCGACGATCCGGGCGCGCCTCGCCACGATGGCGACCCCGCCGGACGTCCGGTTCACGGAGCGCGTCGATGCCGAGGCCTACGGGCTCCATCTCCAGGCGGCCGACATCGCGGTCCAGCTCCGGGCCGAATCGCGCGGCGAGACCTCGGGCGCGGTCCTGGACGCGATGGCCCAGGGGCTCGCCGTGATCGTGAGCGATTTCGGCTCGGCATCGGAGATCCGTGCGGATGCCGTGATCAAGGTGCCCGCGGGCGTGACGGCGGCGGCCCTTGCGGATCACCTGGACGCGCTCTGGCGCGACCAGGAGGCGCGCGCCGCGCTCGGCCGGCGGGCCCGGGACGAGATCCGGCGCTCCTATCGGCCCGTCGTCGTGGCGGCCGGGATCGCCGCGCTCGTCGAGCGCTTCGCCGCGGATTCCGGGCGGACCCGCGAGGCGACTCTCCTCGGCGCGCTCGCCGATATCCAGGCCGAGGTCGTCCCCGGCGCGGACGACCTCGACTGGCTCGCGCGGCAAACCCGGGCGCTGTACCCGGCGCCGCGGCTCCGGCAGATCCTCTGCGACGTGTCGGCGATCGCCGAGACCGACCTCGAGACCGGCATCCAGCGCGTCGTCAGGGCCGCGCTCGACCGCCTGATCGCGGCCCCGCCGCCCGGGTTCCGGATCGAGCCGGTCGTGATCTCGGGCGAGGGCCTCGTCTACGCGCGCCGCTTCGTCGAAGACCGGCTCGGGCTGCCCCTGGGCGGCCTGCCGCAGGCCCCGGTGGAGACCGGCCCGGGCGACCATTACCTCTGCCTCGACTGGATCCCGGACCGGCTGCCGGTCATCGAGCCCTGGCTCGCCCGCTTCCGCCGGACCGGGGGAACGGTGACGGCCGTGATCTACGACCTCCTGCCGCTCGAGCAGCCGGACTGGTTCCCGGACTGGCTGCCCGCCGTCGACCGGCGCTGGCTCGACGTCCTGGTCCGGCGGGCCGACCGGCTCGCCTGCATCTCGGCCGCGACGGCCGACAGCGTGGCGCGCCTCGCCGGGCCCGCCCTGGCGACCCGTGCGGGCCCGCTCGCGCTCGGGGTCTTCCACCTCGGCCACGACCTCGCGGCGACCCGGCCCGGCACCGCCCTGCCGGCTGCCGGCAGACCGTCGGCCGGCACGCCCTCAAGCAACGACGCACGGCTCGCGGCCGTGCTTTCCCGACCGGCCTTCCTGATGGTCGGGACGGTCGAGCCCCGGAAAGGGCACGGCCAGGTCCTCGACGGTTTCGAGGCGCTCTGGCGTGAGGGCGTCGACGTCTCGCTCGTGATCGCCGGCAAGGCGGGCTGGATGGTGGACGCGCTCGCGGCCCGCATCCGGGGAAGCCGGGAGTTCGGGACGCGGCTCGCCTGGTTGCCGGATGCCGGCGACGAGGTCCTGGAGCGCCTCTACGGTTCCGCGGCGGCGCTGGTCGCGGCCTCGTTCGGGGAGGGTTTCGGCCTGCCTCTCGTCGAGGCGGCAGGCCACGATCTTCCTGTGATCGCCCGCGACCTGCCGGTGTTCCGGGAGGTCGCGGGCGATCACGCGACCTATTTTCGAGGCGACGCGCCCGCGGACCTGGCCCGGGCCGTGCGCGACTGGCTCTCGCTCCGCGAGTCCGGAGGCGTCCCGTCCTCGACCGGCATGGCCCGGCTGACCTGGGCCGAGAGCACGGAGGCGCTCACCGCCGTCATGCTGGGAGAGCGGGTCTATCGCGTGCTCGACCCCGCGGGTTCCGACCCCGGGCGCTCAGGCGCCGAGGTACGGCCATGAGGCGCGCTCTCGGACGGGCGATCCGACGCCTCCGGCGCCTTCTCCGGCCGCGCGCGACAGCCTTTCGCGAGATGCGGTTGATCGTGGACGCGGCTTGGTATCGGGCGACGTACCCCGACGTCGCGGCGGCAGGCGAGGATCCCGTTCAGCACTTCCTCCGGTCCGGGATCCGAGAGGGCCGGCGGCCGAACCGCTTCTTCGATCCGATCTGGTATCTGCGCGCCTACCCGGATGCCGCGGGCCAGAACCCCGTCCTGCATTACGTCCTGCGCGGGCGCCGCGAACGGCGCGACCCGGGGCCGTTCTTCAGCCTCTCGACCTATCTCGACCGCTATCCCGACGTCGCCCGGACCGGGACCGACCCGCTGGAGCATTTCATCCGGCACGGGCAACGCGAGGGCCGGGTCACCTTCCGGTCCGAAGTCGCGGCGCCCAATCGACAGGCGCTCGAGAGCCGGTCCGGCGCCCGATCCGGGGACCGTCCGCCCTGGCCGGGCTGGATGGAGGACCACCCCGTCTTCCGCGACGAGGCCTTGAGCCGTATCCACGAAACGTTCGGACGGCGCGGATCGACGATCGAGGAAGAGCCGTGAGGCTCAGGGCAGCGCCTGGAGGTTGATCCTCGGGCCGCCCCATTTCGCTGGCCTCGGCTACGCCGCGACCTGCTCGCCCAGATCGAACCGCAGACCCGTATCGCCGAGGCGGGTGCACAGGATCGTCCGAAACGCGGCGTCGGGAGCAGCGGCCCAGGCCGCGATGTGCTTCGTCTCGACCCGGATGATCCCCTGGCTGCAATCGTAGTGGCCAGGCTCGGAGGGGCGGCCGATGTCGTCGTGGCGGATCGTCGGGAGCATGGCGGTCGCCTCGAATGGATCAGTGCGCCCGACAACCCTTCTCGGAACGATCCGTTCCCATCGACGGACCTCGGCGGTTCCGCGCACGGGCGGCCTGGCCGGGACGGCGCAGCCATGCGAGGACCAGGGCTCTTTCGACCCGTCAGGACCCGCCGATGCCGGACCCGATCCATCCAGCGACCCGGATCGGCCATGTCCACCTCAAGGTGGCCGACATCGAGCGCGCGCTCGGGTTCTACCGCGACGTCCTCGGCTTCGCGCTCACCCAACGCTTCGGCGACCGGGCGGCTTTCGTATCAGCGGGCGGCTACCACCACCATATCGGGCTGAACACCTGGGAGAGCGAAGGCGGCGCGCCGCCCTCACCCGGAACCACGGGCCTCTACCACCTCGCGATCCTCTACCCCACCCGCGCCGCGCTCGGGGACGCGCTCCGCCGGATCGAGGCGGCCGGGATCCCGCTCGAGGGCGCAAGCGATCACGGCGTGAGCGAAGCGCTCTACCTGCGCGACCCGGACGGGAACGGCGTCGAGCTCTATCGCGACCGGCCGGAGCAGGACTGGCCCCGCGACCAGGAGGACGGGCTCGCGATGGTCACGCGCCGCCTCGACCTCGCCGACCTGCGCCGGGACGGCAGCCCGCCCGCGCGACAGGGCTCAGCGGGGTGAGTCCTGTCGCGCAGCGAGGGCCTTGGAATTGGAGCCGTGTCTCGCGCGAGAACCGGTACGCCGGCTCTACCGGGGCAGGACGGAGGCGCCCATCAACGCCTCGTCGATCACGCGCGCGGCCTGCCGGCCCTCCCGGATGGCCCAGACGACGAGCGACTGACCGCGCCGCATGTCGCCCGCGACGTAGATGCCGTCCCGCGACGTGAGGTAGTCGACATCCGTCGCGAGCACGTTGCCGCGGCGGTCGAGCGCGAAGCCGCCCTCCGCCAGCAATCCGTCCTGGCGCGGACCCGCGAAGCCGATCGCCATGAAGACGAGCTCGGCCGGCAGCGTGAACTCGGAGCCAGCGATCGGCTGACGGCGCTCGTCGACCCGCGCGCAGACAACGCCGGTGAGCCGGCCCTTGCGGCCTTCGAGCCGAAGCGTCGCGGCCTGGAACTCGCGTTCGGCGCCCTCGGCCTGGGACGACGACGTCCGCATCTTGGTCGGCCAGAACGGCCAGACCGCGAGCTTGTCCTCGCGCTCCGGCGGCCGGAGCCGGATGTCGAGCTGCGTCACGGAGAGCGCGCCCTGCCGGAAGCATGTGCCGACGCAATCGGACGCCGTATCTCCGCCCCCGATCACGACGACATGCTTGCCGGCCGCCAGGATCGGCTCGGCCTCGCCGCCCGGCTCCCCGCCCACCCGCCGGTTCGACTGCGTGAGGAAGGGCATCGCGAAATGCACGCCGTCGAGGTCCTGCCCGGGCAGTTGCGGATCGCGCGGCGCCTCGGCTCCTGCCGAGAGGAGCACCGCCTCGAAATCCTCGCGCAGCGACTCGATGCTGCGGGTCACCCCGATCTCGATGCCGTAATGGAACGTGACGCCCTCGGCCTCCATCTGGGCGACGCGGCGGTCGACGTGCACCTTCTCGATCTTGAAGTCCGGGATGCCGTAGCGCATCAGCCCGCCGGCCTTGGCGGCGCGCTCGAAGACGTGGACGTCGTGTCCGGCGCGGGCGAGCTGCTGGGCGGCCGCCATTCCGGCCGGTCCGGACCCGACGATCGCGACCCGGCGCCCGGTCCGGACTGCGGCCAGCTCCGGCAGGATCCAGCCGTTGGTCCAGGCCCGGTCCGCGATCGCCTGCTCGATCGTCTTGATGGCGACGGGCTGGTCCTCGAGGTTCAGCGTGCAGGCCTCCTCGCAGGGTGCCGGGCAGATGCGTCCGGTCCATTCCGGGAAGTTGTTCGTGGAGTGGAGGTTGCGCGAGGCCTCCTCCCAATCCTTGTTGTAGACGAGGTCGTTCCAGTCCGGGATCTGGTTGTGGACCGGACAACCGGTCGGACCGTGGCAGAACGGGATGCCGCAATCCATGCAGCGTGCGGCCTGTTTCTTCAGGTCGTTCTCGTCCAGCGCGAGCGTGAACTCGCGGAAATGCCGCACGCGGTCACCGGCGAGCTGGTACTTCTGCTCCTGCCGGTCGTATTCGAGGAAACCCGTGACCTTGCCCATATCCGCCTCAGCCTGCGCTCAACTCAGCCAGTTCTCTACCGTGAGCCCCGGCACACGGCCGAACTCGCGGGTATTGTCCGTGACCAACACGCTACCGTCATGGAGCGCCTGTGCTGCGATCCAGAGATCGTTAGCGCCGATCGGCGTGCCGCGCCTTTCGAGGTCGGCGCGCAGATCGCCGTAGATGCGATCGGCAGGCGGCTCGAAAGGCGCGACGGGAAGACGGGACAGGCGCTCCTCGACTTCTCGGGCGAGCCGCCCGGACTTGGCCTTCGCTGCACCGAGGCGAAGTTCAGCGGCGACGATGACAGACGTGTATACGCCGCTCTCTCCGACGCGCCTCAGCCTGTCGAGCGCCGGGCTCCGGGGGTGCCTTATCAGGCTGGACAGAGTGTTCGTATCCAGCAAGTAGGCTCTCATAGCTCGACCGGCCTTGGGAGAGGATCGTCGATCTCCGGCCAGTCCTCGTCCACCGGCTCCGCTCGCTCCAGATAAGCGATCAGACCGTCCTTTGGTGCCACCGGCTCGATCACGAGCCTCGCTCCATCCCTTCGGACAAAAGCCTCGCTCCCCGGCAGCTCGAACTCCTTGGGAATCCTTAGAGCCTGACTTCGGCCATTTCTAAACAGGCTGACCTTGCGAGCCTCCATTCGGCTATCCTCCCGGCCTATGCCACAGCCTATGCCAAGCCCCGATTCGGTGCAATCGAAATCACTCCGCCGCCTGCAGCATCCGGCCCCGTTCCATCTCCCGGATCGCACGCCGGTACTCGACCGGCATCACCTTCACGAACTTCGTCCGGTACTCGGCCCAGTTGTCGAGGATCTCCTTCGCCCGCGCGGAGTCCGTGTAGAGGAGGTGGTTCTTGAGGAGGTCGGTCAGGCGCTCCTCGTCGCGGCCCGACATGCCGTCCAGGATGTCGATCCGGCCCTTCGTCTCGAGGTCGCCCGAGAGGTGGAGGCGCTGCATCAGGTCCTCCTCCTCCTCGACGGGTTCGAGGTCGACCATGGAGAGGTTGCAGCTCTTCGCGAAGGTGCCGGCCTCGTCCAGCACGTAGGCGATGCCGCCCGACATGCCGGCCGCGAAGTTCCGGCCGGTCGGGCCGATCACGACCACGACCCCGCCGGTCATGTACTCGCAGCCATGGTCGCCCGTCCCCTCGACGACCGCGATCGCGCCGGAGTTCCGCACCGCGAAACGCTCGCCCGCGACGCCCCGGAAGTAGCACTCGCCCGCGACCGCCCCGTAGAGGACGGTGTTGCCGACCACGATCGAGCGCTCCGCAAGCGCCTTCGAGAGCGGCGACGGCCGGATGATGAGCTTGCCGCCGGACAGGCCCTTGCCGACGTAGTCGTTCGCCTCGCCGTCGAGGATCATCGTGATCCCGCCGGCGAGCCAGGCCCCGAAGCTCTGGCCGGCCGTGCCGGAGAGCCGGACCGTGATCGTGTCGTCCGGCAGCCCGACATGGCCGTGCCGCTTCGCGACGGCGCCCGACAGCATCGCGCCCACGGTCCGGTTCTCGTTCCGGACCGTCGCCTCGAGCGTCACGGGCTTCCCGCCCGCGATCGCGTCGGCGGCGACCCGGATCAACGCGCGGTCGAGGACGTCCTCGACCGGGTGGTGCTGTCGCTCGACGTGCCGGGTCGCGATCTCGGGGCCGACGTCGGGGCGGTGGAAGACGCGCGAGAAGTCGAGCCCCCTCGCCTTCCAGTGCTGGATCGCGGCATCGCGGTCGAGCCAATCCGAGCGGCCGACGAGTTCGTCGACGCTCCGGATCCCCATCCCGGCCATCAGCTCGCGCACCTCTTCGGCCACGAAGAAGAAGTAGTTGATGACGTGCTCGGGCGTGCCCCTGAAGCGCTTGCGGAGCACCGGGTCCTGGGTCGCGACCCCGACCGGGCAGGTGTTCAGGTGGCACTTCCGCATCATGATGCACCCGGCCGCGATCAGCGGCGCGGTCGAGAAGCCGATCTCGTCGGCCCCGAGCAGGAACGCGATCGCGACGTCGCGTCCGGATACCGCCGTCCGCCTGCAGCGCAACGCGGCCCCGGAGCTTGTTCAGGACCAGCGTCTGCTGCGTCTCCGCGAGCCCCATCTCCCAGGGGCTGCCGGCATGCTTGATGGAGGTCAGGGGCGCCGCCCCGGTGCCCCCCTCGAAGCCCGAGATCGTGATGTGGTCGGCCCGGGCCTTCGCGACGCCGGCCGCGACCGTGCCGACGCCGATCTCGGAGACGAGCTTCACGGAGACGTCGGCCTCCGGGTTCACGTTCTTCAGGTCGAAGATGAGCTGCGCCAGGTCCTCGATCGAGTAGATGTCGTGGTGCGGCGGCGGCGAGATCAGGCCCACGCCCGGCGTCGAGTGCCGGACCTTCGCGATCTTCGCGTCGACCTTGTGGCCGGGCAGCTGACCGCCCTCGCCGGGCTTCGCACCCTGCGCGACCTTGATCTGCATCATGTCCGCGTTGACGAGGTACTCCGTCGTGACCCCGAACCGGCCGGACGCGACCTGCTTGATGGCGGAGCGCTTCGAGCGCCCGTCCGGCATCGGCCGGTAGCGCTCGGAGAGCTCGCCGCCCTCGCCTGTGTTCGACTTGCCCCCGATCTGGTTCATCGCGATCGCGAGGGTCTCGTGCGCCTCCTTCGAGATCGACCCGTAGGACATGGCCCCGGTCGAGAAGCGCTTCACGATCACGGCGGCCGGCTCGACCTCTTCGAGCGGGATCGCCTGCAGGCCGATCTCGGACGCCGACCGGATGCGGAACAACCCGCGCACGGTCTTCAGCTTGCCCTCCTGCTCGTTCACGAGGCGGGCGAACTCGCGGTAGCGGTCGTCGGCCTTCAGCCGGACGGCGTGCTGCAGCGCGGCCACCGTGTCCGGATTCCAGACATGCTCCTCGCCGCGGAGGCGATAGGCGTATTCGCCCCCGACATCGAGCGCGGTGCGGTAGATCGGGGCGTCCCCGAAGGCGTCGCGATGGCGGCTCACCGTCTCCTCGGCGATCTCGTCGAGACCAACGCCCTCGATCGCGCCAGCGGTGCCGAAGAAGTACTTCTCGATGAAACCCGACCGGAGCCCGACGGCGTCGAAGATCTGCGCGCCGCAATAGGACTGGTAGGTCGAGATGCCCATCTTCGACATGACCTTGAGCAGGCCCTTGTCGATCGACTTGATGTAGCGGTAGACGATCTCGCTTTCCGAGACCTCCGGCGGCATCTCGTCCTTCATGGCGAGCAGCGTCTCGAAGGCGAGGTACGGGTTGATCGCCTCCGCGCCGTAGCCCGCGAGGCAGGCGAAGTGGTGCACCTCGCGGGCCTCGCCGGTCTCCAGCACGAGCCCGACGGAGGTCCGGAGACCTTTCCGGATCAGGTGGTGGTGGACAGCCGCGGTCGCGAGCAGCGCCGGGATCGGGATGCGGTCCGGACCGACCGCCCGGTCGGAGAGCACGATGATGTTGTAGCCGCCATGCACGGCCGCGTCCGCCCGGTCGCAGAGCCGGTCCAGCGCGCCGTCGAGGCCTGGCGCGCCGAGCTCGGACGCGTAGGTGATGTCGAGCGTCTTCGTGTCGAACCGGTCCTCGAAATGTCCGATCGAGCGGATCTTCTCGAGGTCCTCGTTCGTCAGGATCGGCTGGCGCACCTCGAGCCGCTTCTTGCGGCTCGTGCCCTCGAGGTCGAGGATGTTCGGCCGGGGCCCGATGAAGGACACGAGGCTCATGACGAGCTCTTCGCGGATCGGGTCGATCGGGGGGTTCGTGACCTGGGCGAAGTTCTGCTTGAAGTAGGTGTAGAGGAGCTTCGAACGGTCGGAGAGCGCCGAGATCGGCGTGTCGGTCCCCATCGAGCCGACCGCCTCCTGGCCGGTGACGGCCATCGGCTGCATCAGGAGCTTCAGGTCCTCCTGCGTGTAGCCGAAGACCTGCTGGCGATCGAGCAGCGACACGTCCGAGCGCGGCTCGCGCGGCGCGACCTTGCGGAGGTCCTCCAGCACGATCTGCGTGCGGCGCAGCCATTCCTTGTAGGGGTGCGCGGTCGCGAGGTCGCGCTTCATCTCCTCGTCGCCGATGATGCGGCCCTGCTCGAGGTCGATGAGCAGCATCCGGCCCGGCTGAAGCCGCCACTTCTGGACGATCGACTCCTCGGGGATCGGCAGGACGCCCGCCTCGGACGCCAGCACGACGAGCCCATCGTCCGTCACGAGGTAGCGGGCCGGCCTGAGCCCATTCCGGTCCAGCGTCGCGCCGATCTGCCGGCCGTCGGTGAACACGATCGCGGCCGGCCCGTCCCAGGGCTCCATCAGGGCGGCGTGGTACTCGTAGAAGGCGCGCCGGTCCTCGTCCATGAGCGGGTTGCCGGCCCAGGCCTCGGGCACCAGCATCATCATGGCGTGGGCCAGC
>CAXTKM010000035.1:11433-22823 GCA_964244795.1 uncultured Enterovirga sp. | reverse complement strand
CTCGTTCGCCGTGATGATGGTGCCGTCGAGGTTGAACTCGATCACCGCCTGCGAGCGATCGAGCGCTTCGAGCTTCGCCGCGGCCGAGCGCTTGAACAGCATCGGTGTCCTCGAAGGGCGCGTCGCCTGCGGCCCAGCAGCATCCGACTCTGTCCGGACGTCGACCTTCGAAGTGGCCAGTAATCACTAAGAGCGTCTTAACCTGGAGTCTCTGTCACGAGCCGCCGCCGACGATGGTGTGACCATCATGCAGACGGTCATGTCTTGCGGCGACGGCCTGTTTGATCGCGAACGGCTTTCGACCCATGTAAAGGGGGCGTCGGGACCCTCGATCGCGAGCGCGGGCCTTCGGCGGCGGCGCGGCAGGGGCCTGGACATCGAATTCGGGCGCAAGCCCCGGAGTGCCCAGGAGCGTTTCAGCCTTCATATCGGGGAGAGTGGTCGGACGCCTCGGCGCCCGGCCGATCGGGAAGGATCCCTGCCATGACCGTCTCCACCCATGCCGCGGCCGACACGCCGGCCTCTCCTCGGGCCATCGACGACACGGCGCAGCGCTGGGACGCCCTGCGGCGCCGCGATCCGGCGGCCGACGGGCGCTTCGTCTATTCCGTGCGGACCACGGGCGTCTATTGCCGCCCGTCCTGCGCGGCGCGTCCGGCCCGGCCGGAGAACGTCGGCTTCCATGCGACCTGCGAGGACGCCGAGCGGGCCGGGTTTCGGGCCTGCAAGCGCTGCCAGCCGAACGAGGCGAGCCTGCGCGAGCGCCAGGCGTCGAGCGTCGCGTCGGCCTGCCGGGCGATCGACGCGGCCGAGTCCGTGCCGACGCTCGCGGCGCTCGCCGCCGCCGCCGGCATGAGCCCGTTCCACTTCCATCGGGTCTTCAGGCGCATCGCCGGGGTGACGCCCCGCGCCTACGGGGCCGCGCGGCGGGCCGCGCGCCTCGCGGGCGGTCTCCAGGACGCCGAGACGGTGACGAACGCCGTCTACGACTCGGGCTACGGCTCGTCGAGCCGCTTCTACGAGACCGCGACGGCGCGGCTCGGCATGACCCCGACCGTCTACCGGCGGGGCGGCGCCGGTGCCGCGATCCGGTTCGCGGTCGGCGAGTGCTCGCTCGGCGCGATCCTGGTCGCCGCGACCGAGAAGGGCGTCTGCGCGATCCTGCTCGGCCCGGAGCCCGGCGCGCTCGTCCGCGACCTCGAGGACCGCTTTCCTCACGCCGCGATCACCGGGGGCGACGGCGCCTTCGAGGCGACGGTCGCGACGGTCGTGGGCTTCGTCGACGATCCGGCGCGCGGGCTCGACCTGCCGCTCGACATCGGCGGCACCGCCTTCCAGCAGCGGGTCTGGCAGGCGCTTCGGGCCGTCCCGGCCGGCCGGACGGTGAGCTACACCGACATCGCCAGGACCCTCGGCGAGCCGCGCGCGGTCCGGGCCGTCGCGGGTGCCTGCGCGGCGAACGCGATCGCGGTCGCGATTCCCTGCCACCGGGTCGTACGCCAGGACGGGACCCTGTCCGGCTATCGCTGGGGCGTGGAGCGGAAGCGCGCGCTCCTGTCGCGGGAGAGGGGCGAAGGGCCCGGCGCGGCGGTGCGTTGACAGGGCCACGGGCGTCTCGCAGAGAAGGCGCGCCGCTGATCCCCGCGGGAGAGATCGGACGAGGCCTCGGCCCCGTCCGACGCCGAAGGCGCAACCGCCCCGGAAACGCTCAGGCACCAAGGGCCGCGGGGAGCTGGCACTCTGGAAAGCGGTGGCGCTTGCGCCATCCACCGACGGGGGTAACCTGAGGGCCTCGGGCCGACAGGGAAATCTCTCAGGTCACGGGACAGAGGGGGCGCCGTGTCGGGCGACCGCGTCTTGCGCGGCCGGCCGGAGAGCCGCGCCGTCGTTCCGAGGACCCCATGGCCGACGATCAGAGTTCGGAACCCCTGCGCGAGACGCCGCTCGCCGCCGCGCATCGCGCCGCGGGCGCCCGCCTCGTGCCTTTCGCCGGCTACGCGATGCCGGTGCAGTATCCGTCCGGGATCCTGGCCGAGCACGCCTGGACCCGCGAGCACGCGGGTCTCTTCGACGTGTCGCACATGGGCCAGGCGGCGCTGACCGGGCCCGATTTCGACACCGTCGCGCGAGCCCTCGAAGCCCTCGTGCCGGCCGACATCCTGGGCCTCCGGCCGGGCCGGCAGCGCTACACGCAGCTCCTGAACGAGGAGGGCGGAATCGTCGACGATCTCATGGTCGTCCGCCCGGCCACGTCGGAACCGGGCAACGAGATCGGGCTCGTGGTCAATGCCGCGACGAAGGCGGCGGATTATCGGCTGATCGCGGCCGCCCTTCCGGACGGGATCGCGCTCCGGACCTTCGACGACCGCGCCCTTCTCGCGCTTCAGGGACCCGAGGCCGCCTCCGTGCTGGCCGCGCTCGCGCCGGGCGTCGACGGGATGAGCTTCATGAGCGCGGCCGCGACGACGATCGGCGGGCGGCCGGCCGTGGTCAGCCGGTCGGGCTACACGGGCGAAGACGGCTACGAGATCGCGGTCGCGGCCGAGGACGCGGCCGGGCTCTGGGCGATGCTGACGGCTGATCCGCGCGTCCGGCCGATCGGGCTCGGGGCCCGCGATTCGCTGCGCCTCGAGGCGGGGCTCCCGCTCTACGGCCACGACATCAACCAGGAGATGTCGCCCGTCGAGGCCGGGCTCGCCTGGTCGATCGGGAAGCGCCGCCGGCAGGAGGGTGGGTTTCCGGGCGCGATCCGGATCCTGGGCGAGATCGCGTCCGGGCCGCTCCGGCGTCGGGTCGGGCTCGTGCTGGAGGGCCGCGCGCCGGCCCGCGAGCACGCCGAGATCGTCGATGCCGCGGGCGAGCTCGTCGGCAAGGTCACCTCCGGGGGCTTCGGCCCGACGGTCGGCGGCCCGATCGCGATGGGCTATGTCGTGGCCGAGTTCGCGAAGCCCGGCACGGCCCTCGGGCTCGTGGTCCGGGGCCGCACCATCCCGGGCCGCGTCGTCCCGTTCCCCTTCACCCCGCACCGCTACAGGCGCTGAAGAGCCGCCGAGGAGCCGCCAAGGAGCCGCCATGTCCGTCCGCTACACCAAGGATCACGAATACGTCAGCCTCGAGGGCGAGGTCGGGACGGTCGGCATCACCGACTACGCGCAGTCGCAGCTCGGCGACGTCGTGTTCGTCGACCTGCCCGAGATCGGCCGGATGCTGAAGCGGGGCGAGGAGGCCGCCGTCGTCGAGAGCGTGAAGGCCGCGAGCGAGGTCTTCGCGCCCGTCACCGGCACGGTCACGGCCGTGAACACGGGGCTCGGCGCGACCCCGGGCCTCGTGAACGAGGACCCGGCCGGGCGCGGCTGGTTCCTCAAGATCGAGCTCTCCGACCCGGCCGAGCTCGACGCCCTCATGACCGAGGAATCCTATGCCGAATACGTCGCCTCGATCAGCTGACGGACCGGCATGACCCACACCTACACGGCCGTCGTCGAGTGGATCCGGGGCGATGCCGCCTTCACGGATAACCGCTACGGCCGCGGCCACCGCTGGCTCTTCGACGGCGGCGTCGAGGTCCAGGCCTCGTCGGCACCCTCCAGCGTGCCCGTCCCGCTCTCGCGCGAGGACGCGGTCGATCCGGAGGAGGCGTTCGTCGCGGCGCTGTCGAGCTGCCACATGCTGTTCTTCCTGCACCTCGCCGCGACGGCCGGGTTCGTGGTGGACAGCTACCGCGACGCCGCGACCGGCACGATGGCCCGGAACGAGCGGGGTCAGCTCTTCATCGCCTCCGTCCGGCTCGCCCCGAGGATCGCGTTCGGGGAGCGGGGCCCGGACACGGCCGAGCTCGAGGCGCTGCACCACGAGGCGCATGACCGCTGCTATCTCGCGAACTCCGTCCGGAGCGAGATCACGATCGTGACGACACCCGAGGGCTGAGACGATGCGCTATCTGCCGCTCACCGACACCGACCGCACGACGATGCTCGACCGCATCGGGGTCGGGGGCATCGACGCGCTGTTCGCCGATGTGCCCGAGGGCTGCCTCCATCCCGAGCTGCCGGACCTGCCGCACCGACGCGGGGAGATCGAGGTCGAGCGCAGTCTCGCGCGGCTCGCGGCCCGTAACGTTCCGGCCGGCACGGTGCCGTTCTTCGTGGGCGCCGGCGCGTACAAGCACCACGTCCCCGCGACCGTGGACCACCTGATCCAGCGCTCCGAGTTCCTGACGAGCTACACGCCCTATCAGCCCGAGATCGCACAGGGCACGCTGCACTACCTGTTCGAGTTCCAGACCCAGGTCGCGGCGCTGACCGGCATGGAGGTCGCGAACGCCTCCATGTACGACGGCTCGACCGGGACGGCGGAGGCTGTGCTGATGGCGCATCGCGTGACGCGGCGCCGGAAGGCGGTGCTCTCCGGCGGGCTGCACGCCCACTACGCGGAGGTCGTCCGCACGATGTCCGCGATGGCGGGCGACGCCGTCGCGTCGCTGCCGCCGGACGTGCGGGCGGCCGAGGACATCGCGGCCGCGATCGACCGCGAGACCTCCTGCGTCGTCGTGCAGAGTCCCGACGTCTTCGGCAACCTGCGCGACCTTCGGCCGATCGCGGAGGCGGCGCATCGGCATGGCGCGCTCCTGATCGCCGTCGTGACGGAAGCGATGTCGCTCGGCCTCGTCGAGCCGCCGGGCCGGATGGGGGCCGACATCGTGGTCGCGGAAGGCCAGTCGATCGGCAACCCGCTCGCCTTCGGGGGCCCCTATGTCGGGCTCTTCGCGACCCGGTCGCGCTACGTCCGGCAGATGCCGGGCCGGCTCTGCGGCGAGACGGTCGACGCGGAGGGGCGGCGCGGCTTCGTGCTGACGCTCTCGACCCGCGAGCAGCACATCCGGCGCGACAAGGCGACGTCGAACATCTGCACCAACTCGGGCCTCTGCTGCCTCGCCTTCACGATCCACATGACGCTGCTCGGCGAGCGGGGCCTCGGCCGCGTCGCCCGCGTGAACCACGCGAACGCGGTCGCGCTGGCGGACATGCTGGCGGAGGTGCCGGGCGTCGAGGTGCTGAACCAGAGCTTCTTCAACGAATTCACGGTGCGGCTGCCCCGGCCAGCGGCCGAGGTCGTCGAGACGCTGGCCGGCCGCGGCGTACTGGCCGGCGTGCCGGTGTCCCGGCTCCTGCCCGGACAGGGGCTCGACGACCTGCTGCTCGTCGCATCGAGCGAGGTGAACACGGACGGGGACCGTGCGGCGCTGGTCGAGGGTTTACGGAATGTGCTCTCCTGACCGCCCTCCGCGCCTTTCCCTCCCCCCGCGAAGCGGCGGGGAGGGCCTATTCGCCGAAGGCGAGCGGGTGGGGGGCTCTCCACCTTCGGATCGGCCGGGCGTTTCATAGGATCGGTGTCGCGTCGGGTGCTCTGGGCCATCGTCTACGTCCCCCCACCCCGGTTCGCGCCTGCGGCGCGATTCGGCCCTCCCCGCCGCAAGCGGGGGGAGGGATTCGCGTGGGCCAACCTCAACGGGATTACCTCGTGATGGAGGCCCGTCGGGATCGGTCCGATCCACGCACGCCTCGCGCGCGTCGCCTGCGCCATGAGGCGACGCCGCCCGAACGCAAGCTCTGGTCGCGACTGCGCCTGATCGACTGGCGCGGCGGCCATTTCCGGCGGCAAGCTCCGATCGGACCGTACTTCGCCGATTTCGCGCATCATGGGCTCCGGCTCATCGTCGAGCTCGATGGCGGCCAGCACAGCCTGGACGATGCCGTTCGACGCGACGCGATCCGGACGGCGTATCTCGAAGCCGAGGGATACCCGGTCCTGCGGTTCTGGAATGCCGAACTCCGAGACAATCTCGAAGGCGTGCTGGACACGATCCTGGCCGCCGCGTCCCACCATGACGAGACGACACGATGCTGAACCGCCAAGGCCGCTCCACATCCCTCAGCCCCGTCGCGGACCAGCCGGCCGTCGCCGGCGCGGCTGGGAGCGAGCGCCCGCCCGCCGGAGCCGGCGTTCCGCTGCGCGATCCGCATCCGACCTTCACGGGCAACCGCGCGCTCCTCCAGGAGGAGCCGCTGATCTTCGAGATCGGCCGGCCGGAGGTCACCGGGATCGACATCGACGAGCCCGCACCGTTCGTGACCCGTCTCGGCGGGCTGGAGCGGCGCGAGCCGATCGGCCTGCCGGGCCTCTCCGAGCCCGAGGCGATGCGGCACTACGTGCGGCTGTCGCAGAAGAACTACGGCATCGACACCGGCCTGTTCCCGCTCGGCTCCTGCACGATGAAGCACAACGCCCGGCTGAACGAGCGCGTCGCGCGCCTCCCCGGCCTCGCGGACATCCACCCGCTCCAGCCGGTCTCGACCGTGCAGGGCGCGCTGGTCCTGATGACCGAGCTCGCCCGCTACCTGACCACGCTGACCGGCATGCCGGCGGTCGCGCTCCAGCCGAAGGCCGGCGCGCACGGCGAACTGCTCGGCATGATGGCGATCAAGGCCGCGATCGCGGCCCGGGGCGAGGCCGACACGCGGCGCGTGGTGCTGGTCCCGGAATCCGCGCACGGCACGAACCCGGCGACGGCGGCCTTGCTCGGCTTCACCGTGCGGCCCGTGCCGGCCCGGGACGACGGCTGGGTCCATATCGCCGACGTCCGGCCGCTCCTCGGACCGGACAGCGCGGCGATCATGCTCACGAACCCGAACACCTGCGGGCTCTTCGAGCCGCGCGCGAAGATGATCGCCGACGCGCTGCATGAATGCGGTGGCTACTTCTACTGCGACGGCGCGAACTTCAACGCGATCGTCGGAAAGGTCAGGCCGGGCGACCTCGGCGTCGACGCGATGCACATCAACCTGCACAAGACCTTCTCGACCCCGCACGGGGGAGGGGGCCCGGGTGCCGGGCCGGTGGTGCTGTCCGAGCGGCTCGCGCCCTTCGCGCCGGTGCCCTTCGTCCGGCCCGACGGCGACGGCTTCGCCTTCGTGGAGCACGCGCAGGAGGCCGGCGAGGCGCTGCCTTTCGGCCGCATGACGGCGTTCCACGGCCAGATGGGCATGTTCGTGAGGGCGCTGGCCTACATGCTCTCGCACGGAGCCGACGGGATGCGGCAGGCCTCAGAGGACGCGGTCCTGAACGCGAACTACGTCCGGGCGTCGCTGGCGGACCTCATGTCGCTGCCCTTCGGGGACAAGCCCTGCATGCACGAGGCGCTGTTCGACGATGCCTGGCTCGAGGGCACGGGCGTCACCACGCTCGATTTCGCGAAGGCGATGATCGACGAGGGCTATCACCCGATGACGGTGTATTTCCCCCTCGTCGCGCACGGCGCGATGCTGATCGAGCCGACCGAGTCGGAATCGAAGGCCTCGCTCGACCTGTTCATCGCGACGCTGCGGGATCTCGCGATGGCCGCGAAGGCGGGCGACGTCGCGCGGTTCAAGGGCGCGCCCTACCATGCCCCCCGGCGCCGTCTCGACGAGACCCGCGCCGCCCGCCAGCTGATCCTGCGCTGGACCGCGCCGGAGCCGGTCGCGGCGCAAGCGGCGGAGTAGGCCCGCGCGGTCGCGCCACGCGGGCGTGGAGGGGCCGGCCGAGGCACAGGCGTAGCCTGAAAAGCCGCGGTGACCTGTCGACGGCCCTCCCGTCGCGAGACGGTTGGCCCGCCAGGGCGAGGTGGTTCCGACCCGTCGTCTTCGGTCGGCCCGACGACGAACGGCGCGGTGCTCGAGGAGCGGCCGCATCCGGTCCGCTCATCAGACGGCATGCCGCCAGCTCAAGGCAGGGTGAGCGAGCGCCCGCGGGCCGCCCTTCGAGGCTGGAACCCTCGTCCCCGGACACGTCGCCCGTCGTCCGCATCTCCGGACGACGCGACGAGCGAGACGTAAGGGCTGCCAGGTCGCGTCGACGTCGCCTCTTTTCAGACAGCGACCTCGATGGATTGGCCGCGGGCTCGACCGATCGGTCGGCCTATCTTGGGAGGCCGGAAGATCGGCGGTGAAATTCGGCGCTCCTATGGAAAAGGACCAGCCTCTCGGTCCGGCATGACGCCGATAGCAAGCGAGACCCACCACGAGGTCGACCGCAGCCCATCCTGCCTTATAAGGCAGGATCGATGCTGGGCATGTTGCGTCCAGCGTGGCGTCGCGCCAGGCGGCCGGGGTGCGGGAAGCCGACAGGAAACGCTGGCGATCTCGCGCCAGGCAGTCAGGCGTGCAGCTTGCCGCCGATATCGCCGGCTGCGAGCCGGCATCGACCTCCAGATGTAATGCAGCTCGTCTTGTCTTATGAAGCAGGATCAATGCCCTGCGGGTTGCTCCTGCGTTGAGCCACGCGAGCTGGTTGGGGTGCAGGATGCTGAAGGTACACGCCGGCGATTTCCACGTTGGACAGTTGGGCGTGCAGCTTACCTCCGGTATCGTCGGCTGCGAGCCGACGTCGACCTTGAGGTCGACCGCAGCTCATCCTGCCTGATACAGGACCGTGCCGTGCAGCCCGCTTTGCTCATGCGTCCAGCGACGCGAGCTGGTCGGGGGGTGTAGGACGCCGGCGGCACTCGCCGGCGATCTCACGTCCGGCAGTCAGGCGTTGCTCCGCAGGGTCAGGCGTGCGGCTTGCCGCCGATGTCGCCGAGGCTGAGCGCCAGGATCGCCGCCGAGGTCCACCGCAGCCATCAGCCTTGTGAGACGGAATCTCGATGCCGTGCAGTTGCTCCTGCGTCGACCCACGCGAGCAGGCCGACGTGCAGGATGACGACGGCATTCGCCGGGGATCTCACGTCCGGCAGTCAGGCGCTGCTCCGCGCAGTCAGGCATGCAGCGTGACGCTAGTGTCGCCCGGGCTGCGAGCCGGGATCGCCCTCGAGATCGACCGACGCTCATCCTGCCTTATAAGGCAGGATCGATGCCGTGAAGTTGCTTCCAGCGTCGGGCCGTCAGCCGGCCGAGGTGCAGGAGGCCGATGGTGTTTGCCGCGATCTCGCGTCCGGCAGTCGGGCGCTGAATACCTGCAGTCAGGCGTGGAGCTTGCCGCCGATGTCGCCGAGGCTGCGCGCGAGATAGGCCTCGCCCGGCTGGCCGCGCATCTCGCCGCGCAGGATGTCCTCCGCGACCTTGACGGCCGCCTCCGCTGCCGCGGCCCGGACCTGCTGGGTGGCCTGGATCTCGGCCTGACCGATCTTCTGTTCCGCGGCCTGAGTCCGGCGCGCGACGAAATCGGCGATCCGGGCGTGCGCCTCGGCCGAGACGCGCTCCGCCTCGTCGCGGGCCGCCGCGATCATGCCTTCGGCCTCGCGCTCGGCCTCGTCGCGGCGGCGGGTGTAGTCGGCGAGGACCGCGGCCGCCTCCTCCCGCAGGCGCTTCGCCTCGTCGAGCTCGGCCTGGATGCGACGGCCGCGATCGTCGATCCCGGCCGTGATCTGCCGGAAGCCGCCGACATACCAGACGACGCCCATGAAGATCGCGAAGGCGACCAGGACCCAGAATTCCGCCTCGAAGAACATCTGTCGGTCCTAGCTTCGGAGCGTTCGGTCGAGGGAGGCGTCGAGCGTCGCGCCGTCCGGGGTCCGGCCGATCAGCCGCTCCACGATCGCGGCAGCCGCCTCGCCCGCGACGGCCCGGACGTTCGACATCGCCTCGCCCGTCCGGGTCTTGATCGTGGCCTCGGCCGCGGCAAGCTTCGCCGCGAGCTCGGCCTCTAGGGTCTTGCGGCGCCCGTCGCTCTCGGCCGCGAGGCGATCGCGCATCTCCCGCGCGATGCCCTTCGAACGGTCGTGGGCGTCGGCCAGCGACTGCTCGTAGGCGGCGCCCGCCTCCTCGGATCGGGTCCGCAAGGCCTGGGCCTCATCGAGATCGCGACCGATCCGCTGCCGGCGGTTGTCCAGGATCGCGCCGACCTTCGGCAGCGCGACCTTCGCCATCACGTAGTAGAGAAGCCCGAACGCGATCGCGAACCAGAGAAGCTGGCCCGCGAAGCTGCTCGCCTGGAAGGGCGGGAACGGGGCCTTGTGCGCTCCGTCCGGCGCGCCCGTCGCGGCGTGCGTCTCCTGTGCCATCTCGCGCGTTCCCCGTTCCGCCGTCAGACGGCGAAGAGGAGCAGCAGGGCAACCAGGAGCGAGAAGATGCCGAGCGCTTCCGTCACGGCGAAGCCGAAGATCAGCCGGGCGAACTGGCCGTCCGCGGCCGAGGGGTTCCTGAGCGCGCCCGCGAGGTAGTTCGCGAAGATCAAGCCGACGCCGATGCCGGCGCCTCCCATGCCGAGGCAGGCAAGGCCGGCGCCGATGTACTTCGCAGCAACGGGATCCATGGTGACGAACTCCTAGAGGGTCTGGCAGAGGTCTTGAGGGAAGGTCCGGCTCAGTGGCCGGGGTGAATGGCGTCGTTCAGGTAGATGCAGGTCAGGATCGTGAACACGTAGGCCTGCAGGAACGCCACCAGGAACTCGAGCGCGGTCAGCGCGACCGCGAGCGCCAGCGGAAGGGGCGAGATCAGCCCCCAGGCACCGGCGGCGAGAAGCGACGCCACGAAGCCGGCGAAGATCTTCAGCGCGATGTGGCCGGCCAGCATGTTCGCGAAGAGCCTGACCGAGAGGCTGATCGGCCGCGACAGGAAGGAGATCACCTCGATCAGCACGACGAGCGGCATGATGTAGCCGGGCACGCCCGAGGGCACGAACAGCCCGAGGAAGCGCGTGCCGTGCCGCATGAAGCCGTAGACCACGACGGTCGTCATCACGAGCATCGCGAGCGCGAAGGTGATGATGATGTGGCTCGTCACCGTGAACGCGTAGGGGATCAGCCCGAACAGGTTCAGGACGAGGATGAAGGTGAAGAGCGAGAACACGAAGGGAAAGAACTTCATCCCTTCCTCCCCGGCGGATTGCCGCACGGTCGAGGCGATGAACTCGTAGCTCATCTCGACGAGCGACTGGACACGGCCCGGGACCAGCGCCGAGGAGCGCGTCGCCGCGAAGGCCGCGAGCGAGATCAGGCCGACGGCCGCGACCATGAACACGCCCGACTGGGTCAGCCCCAGCGCCGGCACGATCGGCTGAAGGATGAACTGATGGATCGGGTCGATCTTGCTGGGGTCGGCCATCGTCCGGTTCAAAACCTTCGCTTTACGGTCGAGACGGCGGCGGCGCCGCGTCCGGTTGACGTCATGCGTCGGGGCGGCTGTCCACATCGCCCGGGGGCGTGGCGAGGCCAGCCGACCGGAGCACGTTGTAGACGCCCGCCACGAAGCCGAGCAGCAGAAACACGATCAGACCCCAGGGAGACGTCCCGAGCCCTCTGTCGAAGGCCCAGCCGAGGCCGCCGCCGACGAACACCGCGAAGCCGAGCGCGCCGGCCGCGTCGCGCTTCAGCTCCAGACCGATATCGTGGAACTGGATCGCGGCGCGATCGT
>CAXTKM010000035.1:1488-11423 GCA_964244795.1 uncultured Enterovirga sp. | reverse complement strand
GACCGACACCTTCGGCGAAGCAGGGCGCTTCGCCTCCAGCTCGGCCCCGAGACGCCGAAGTCTCCCGGACAGATCGCCTTCGCGGGAACCAGACCTGTCCCGACCGGACTCGCGAGGATCGACGCTCATGGACGACACCGCGCAAGCACCGGCGGAGCGATCCTGACACCCCCCGAAGCCGCGCGCACCATAGTTTCAGCCCCGGGGGGTGTCAAGGAATCGAGCCCTTCCTTAAGTATTTGATATCGCGTGACATTCGCTCTGACGGGCGCTCGCCGCGAGAAATCTAGCCGGCCTCGCGTAGCCGCTCTGCCGCCTCGAGGTCGACCGAGACGACCTGCGAGATGCCGCGCTCGGCCATCGTGACGCCGAAGAGCCGATCCATCCGGGCCATCGTGATCGGGTTGTGCGTGATCACGACGAAGCGCGTGTCGGTCTCGCCCGCCATGGCCCGCAGGAGATCGCAGTAGCGCTCGACATTCGCGTCGTCGAGCGGGGCGTCGACCTCGTCGAGGACGCAGATCGGCGAGGGATTGGTGAGGAACACGGCGAAGATGAGGGCGGTCGCGGTCAGCGCCTGCTCGCCGCCGGAGAGGAGGCTCAGGATCTGCGGCCGCTTCCCGGGCGGGCAGGCCGTGATCTCGAGCCCGGCCTCGAGCGGATCGTCCGAATCGACCAGCGCCAGCTCGGCCTCGCCGCCCCCGAACAGCGTCGTGAAGAGGCGGCCGAAATGGCCGTTCACGATGCCGAAGGCAGCCCGCAGGCGCTCCCGGCCCTCCCGGTTCAGGCTGCCGACGGCCTGCCGGAGCCGCTTGATGGCCTCCACGAGATCGTCGCGCTCGGCCGAGAGCCGGTCGCGCTTGCCGGTCGACTCGGCGAGCTCGTCCTCGGCCCGGAGGTTCACGCTGCCGAGCCGCTCCCGGTCGGCCTTGAGGATGCCGAGCCGCGCCTCGACGGCGGCCGGATCCACGACCGGATCTCCGGGACTGCCGGCGACGGGCCGGGTCAGCGCCATGAGCCCGGCCGGGTCCGTCCCGAAAGCGTCCGCGATGCCGCGCGCGAGCTCGGCGACGCGACGACCGAGCCCCTCGGACCGGGCCGCCGAGGCGGCGCGGCGTTCGCGGGCGGCGGCCAGCGCGTCGAGCGCGGCCCGGGCCGCACGATCCCCCTCGGCAAGCCGGGCCTCGGCGCGGGCGAGGCGGTCGGCGGCCTCGCTCCGGGCGGTTTCCGCCTCCGCGAGCGCCGTCCCGAGCGCGCGCCTGCGCTGCAGGAACGTCTCGGGCGCGGCTCGCAGCTCGGCCCGATCCGTCGTCGCGGCCGCTCTCCGCGACACGAGCTCGATCGCGTCGGCGCCGGCCCGTTCGCCGCGCTCGCGCCACAGCCGGAGATCGGCCGCGAGGGCCGCGAGGCGGCGCGCAGTCGTTTCCTGATCGCGGTCGAGAGACGCGAGGTTCGCCCGGAGGTCCGTGACCGCACCGCGCCGCTCCGCCGCGTCCCGTCGAGCCTCGCTCAGAGCGCGCGCCGCGACGCGGTCGTCGGGCAGCGCCTCGAGCCTCGCCCCGAGGTCGGCCGCGCGAGCCTCGGTGTCGCGCCGACCGGCCTCGAGCCGCAGGACGGCGTCGTCGAGGGCCGCGAGCCGGACCGCGCGCTCGCTCTCGGCCCGCTCCGCCCGGGCGAGCGAATCCCTGGCCTCGTCGAGCGCGCGACGGGTCCGCCGGGCCGCGTCCAGCGCCGCGGCCTCCCGGCCCGCTTCCGTCCGGGTGGCGGCCTCCGCCCGGGAAGCGGCCGCACGGGCATCCTCCGCGATGGCGCGCGCCGCCTCCGCGTCCCGCGCGAGCGCCGCGAGCCGGTTTCGCGCCGCGAGCCTTCGGGCGGCAGGTGAGGGCGCCTCGGCCCTGGCCACGAGGCCGTCCCAGCGCCAGAGGTCGCCTTCGGCGGAGACGAGACGCTGCCCGGCCCGGAGCCGCGGCGCGAGAGCCGCCGCCCCGGCGCGACCCACGAGCCCGATCTGGCGCAAGCGGCGGGCGAGGGCGGCGGGGCCGGTCACGACATCCGCGAGCGGCACCGCGCCCTCGGGCAAAGGCGGGTCGTCGAGGCCCTCGCCGGTGTCGCGCCAGCTCAAGGGCGCGGCCGGGTCGGAGGAGGCATCGAGGTCGTCTCCGAACGCTGCCGCCACCGCGGCCTCGTGGCCCGGCGCGACCGCGATCGCGTCCAGCAGGGTCGCGCCACCGGCCGCCGTCTCGGAGGAAAACAGCTTTCGCAGGGTCCGGAGCTCCGTCTCGAGCCGCTGAGCGGCCCGCTCGGCCTCGCCGGATGCGGCGCGCTCGCGACTTTCGCGCTCACGGGCCGCCGCGAGGTCGAGCCTGGCCCGGGGGACCGCCTCCTCCTCCGCCCGGTTCGCGGTCTCGGCCGCGTCGCGGGCGGTCCGCAGAGGACCGGACGCGAGAGAGGCACGGCTCGCCGCGAGGGCGACGCGCTCCTGCCGAAGACGCGCGCCCTCCCGATCGGCCCGGGCCGCGGCCTCCCGCTCCTGGCCGGCCTCGCGGGAGAGGGAGTCGCGTCGGGCGGAGATCTCGGCCATCGTGGCCTGGGCGGCCGCGAGCGCGTCGTCGGCCGTGGCCAGCCCCGCCCCGGCGGCCGCGAGCCCGTCGGCCAGCCGGAGCCGGCGTGCGGCCGAGGAACCCCGCCCCGCGGTCAGCTCCCGGGTCTCGGCCTCCAGCCGGGCGATGGTGGAGGCGGCATCCTGGCCGGCCTGGCTCTGCCGCCCCGCGTCGCGGTCGATCTCGGCCAGCCGGCGCTCGACGTCGGCGAGGCGCTCCGTCGCGCGCCGCTCCTCGCCGTCGAGGTCGGTCCGGGCCTGCGCGAGGCGCCGCAGGACGGCCGCGGCCGCGACCTCCCGCTCGCGGAGCGGGCCGATCTCGTGCGCCGCGAGGGCCTGCTCGCGGGCGGCCTCGGCCTGCTCCGCTGTCCGGTCCGCGACGGCGCGGACGTCCTCGCGTTCGGCCGCCTCCTGGTCGGCCCTGTCGCGCTCCGCGGCCCGCCAGGCGGAGGCCGCGAGCTCCGCCTCGAGCCGCCGGATCTCGGCCGAGAGGACGCGGTAGCGCGCGGCCTGCCGGTCCTGGCGGCGCAAGGCGTCAACCTGCGCCTCGATCTCGCGAAGCACGTCCTCGACCCGGACGAGGTTGTCCTCGGCCTGCCGCATCCGGAGCTCGGCCTCGTGGCGGCGGGCATGAAGCCCCGCGATGCCGGCCGCGTCCTCCAGGATGCGGCGCCGGCTCTGCGGCTTCGCGGCGATGAGCTCGCTGATCTGGCCCTGCCGGACGAGGGCCGGAGAGCGCGCGCCGGTCGCGGCGTCCGCGAACAGGAGCTGGACGTCGCGGGCCCGGACCTCGCGCCCGTTCACCCGGTAGCTCGACCCCTGCTCGCGCTCGATCCGGCGCGAGACCTCGATCCGGTCGGAATCGTTGAAGGCGGCCGGCGCGACCCGGTCCGTGTTGTCGATCGCGAGCGTGACCTCGGCCCTGTTGCGGGCCGGCCGCGTCGACGATCCGGCGAAGATCACGTCGTCCATCCCGGACGCCCGCATGTTCTTGTGCGAGCTCTCGCCCATGACCCAGCGCAAGGCCTCGACGAGGTTCGACTTGCCGCAGCCGTTCGGACCGACGACGCCGGTGAGGCCCGGCTCGATCGGGATGTCGGTCGGCTCGACGAAGGTCTTGAAGCCGGCGATCCGAAGCCGGGTCAGCCTCACGGGCTAGGGCTCCCGCGTCGTCCCGCGCACGCCCCGGCCGAACTCAGCCGAGGAGCGGCTTGATGATCGTGTCGAACTCGTCGATCGAGAGCGCGCCCGGCTTCGCCCGCTGGCCGTTAATGAAGAAGGACGGGGTCGAATCGACCTTGAACGTCTCGGCCGCCCGGGTCTTCACGGCATTCACCGCGTCGTAGAGCTTCTGGTCGCGCAGCGTCGCGTCGAACTTCTCCTGCGAGAAACCCGCCTGGCGCATGGTCTGGCGCAGCGCGTCGAGAGGCTTCGCCGTGAAGGCCCAGCTCTTCTGCGTCTCGAACAGGAGATCGGTGATCGGGTAGTACTTCTCCGGCCCGTCGACGCGGGCCAGCATGAAGCCCGCGGCCGCGAGCGGATCGAGCGGGAACTCGCGCAGGGTGAACCGGGCAAGCCCCGTGTCGACGTAGCGCTTCTTCAGCTCGGGCCAGGTCGTCGCGTGGAACGACGCGCAATGCGTGCAGGTGAGCGACGCGTATTCGACGATCGTCACCTTCGCGGTCTCGGGCCCGACCCAGACGTCGCCGAGCGGACCCGGCTTCATCAGCTCGGCTGTCGCGATGTTCTGCGCCACCGCTGGCCATGAGCCGAGGGCGGCGGCGCCGGCCGCGAGAGAGGCGAGCGTTTCGCGCCGCGTCACCATGGGAGAGCTCCTGTCCTGAAAGGCTGACGACGAGGTAGGAGGTCGGCGCGATCGTGGCAAGGCGGCGCGAGGACCCACGGCATGTGGACTTCGGAGCCTGGGTCGGGCTTTCGGAACGGCCCGAGGGTGACAACCTCGGGCCCGAGGGTGACGACCGCGATCACCCCGTCTCCTGGGCCTTCTCGGCCGCGATCGAGGAGCCGAGGCGGGCGAGCGCGCGGCGGAGAGGCTCCGCTTCGATCGGCTCCACCGCCGTCGCGATCTGCCTGAGATCGGCGTCGCTCGGCCCTGGGCGCGCCCGGGCCGGGGCGGCTCTCGGGCCCACCAGACCCTGCTTCAGGACGATGCGGCCGACGCAGCGCCAGCCGTAGACGGCGTTGATGCGCTCCAGCAGGAGCGGCGCGAGATGCTGCAGCTCGAGCGCGTAGGCGCCCTCGACCCGGATCACGACCGTCGCCGGCTCCGGCTTCGCGGAGGTGTCGATGCCGGGACGGCGGCGCGGCCACTCGACCTTGATCGGGCGCGAGACCGCGGCGAGGCGCTCGCCCGCGACCTCGGTCCAGGACGCCACGATGTCGGATCCGCTGAAACCCTGCGCCGCGAGCGCCGGGCCGAGGACCGGGCCGACGAGATCGGCGAGGGGACGAAGGCGGGGGCGTTTCATGCCGCCTCGATCCTACCGCGGGCGGGGGCGGTCCGCATCCCGCTCAGCCGGCCAGGCCCAGCGCCGCCCGGAGGTCCGCCCAGTTCGCGGCCGAGCGGCCCTTGCGGGCGAGGCCGGAGAGCTCGTCCGGGGTCGGGAAGCCGCGGTAGGGCAGCACCGGGAGCGGCGTCTCGACGGCCTCCCCGCTCGCGAGATCGGCCAGGACCTCGTCCAGGAGCGGCAGCGCCGCCTCGTGCAGGAGGCGCGCGGCCCCGATGGCGGACAGCCCGGGCGCATCCGGGAGGGCGGCCTGGGCGAGCAGCGCGCCCGCGTCGATCCGGGCCGCGAGCCGGTGGATCGAGACGCCGAGCGCGATGCGCGCGTCCGCGAGCGCGTGGATCGTCGGCACGGGGCCGCGATGGTCCGGCAGGAGGCCGGGATGGACGTTGATCCCGCCGCGGGGCGCGGCCGCGATCGTCTCGGCCGAGAGGATCTGGTCGAAATGGAAGGTGACGAGGAGCTCCGCCCCCGATTCGGCGAGCGCCTGCCGGAACGCCGGGCCGTTCACGTCGCGCACGGTCTCGCACCGGATCGCGCCCGCCCGGCAGGTTGCCGCGAGCGGCGTCCCGTCGACGTCACCGGGCTTCGGGCGCGACAGGTGATCCACAGCGCGCGGAAGCGCGAAGTTCAGCGCGAGGTAGGGCAGGAAGCGCGGACCGGACTGGCGCAGGTGGCGCCAGGTCTGGCCGAAGGACCCGCCGGCCTCGGGCCGGAACGGGTCCGACAGCCCGACCAGAGCGATGTCGGGGGCGTGCGCGGCCACGAAGCGGCGCACGGCGCGGGCGTTCACGAGGGCCTCGAGGGTCAGGAGGGCGATTCGCATGCGGGTGGCGTCCTGCCGTCGGGGCCTCACGGCGGGGGGCGGTTGCCGCTACAAGGCCGAACCGTCCTGCCGACGCGATTCGGTGCCGCCCTGTCCGCTTCGAAGCCCGTAGCCGCTGCTCAGAGCCGAGCCAAGCCTGCCGGGACCAAGCCCGCGCCGGCCGGCCGGACGGCGCCAGCGCCTCCGCCTCCAGGGATGCCGCCTTCGGAGACCGGGGCGACGGCGGCCGATCTCCTGCGCTGGTACGATCGTCACCGCCGCGATCTGCCCTGGCGGGCGAAGCCCGGCGAGACGGCCGATCCCTACCGCGTCTGGCTTTCGGAGATCATGCTCCAGCAGACCACGATCGCGGCCGTGAAGCCCTATTTCGCGACGTTCCTCGCGCTGTTCCCGAACGTGCGGGCGCTCGCGGCGGCCCCGAGCGAGGCGGTCATGAGCGCCTGGGCGGGGCTCGGCTACTATTCGCGCGCCCGGAACCTGCACGCCTGCGCTATCGCGGTCGTCGAGAGCCGGGACGGACGGTTTCCGGAGGAGGAGGCCGAGCTGCTGCGCCTCCCGGGAGTCGGGGCCTACACGGCGGCCGCGGTCGCCGCGATCGCGTTCGGCCGCCCGGCGGCGGCGGTCGACGGCAACGTCGAGCGGGTGGTCTCGCGACTCGACCGGATCGAGACGCCGCTGCCGGCAGGCCGGGCCGAGATCAGGGCCAGGACCGCCGGGCTCGTGCCGCCCGACCGCCCGGGCGATTTCGCGCAAGCCCTGATGGATCTCGGAGCCACGATCTGCACGCCGCGGCGGCCCGCCTGCGCGCTCTGCCCTTGGATGACGCCCTGCCGGGCGCGCGCGGCCGGGGTGCAGGAGCAGTATCCGCGCAAGCTCCCGAAGCGAGAGGGGATCCTGCGGCGGGGCGCGGCCTTCGTGGTCCTTCGGCCCGACGGGGCGGTGCTGCTCCGGACGCGTGCGCCGAAAGGGCTCCTCGGCGGCATGGCGGAGGTGCCGACGAGCGAATGGCTGTCCGACTACGACTTGGCGAAAGCCGTGCTCGACGCTCCCTTCGAGGCGCGCTGGCGCCGGCTGCCCGAGCCGGTCCGCCACGTCTTCACGCATTTCCCGCTGGAGCTCGCGGTGCTGTTCGCGAAGGTGGGAGCGGCGACGGGGGCTCCCGAGGGGATGCGCTGGGCGTCGCGGGAGGCGCTCGCGACCGAGGCGCTGCCGACCGTCATGAGGAAGGTGCTCGCGCGGGCGCTCGGCGCGCTGCGATCTCGCTCTTGATGCCGGAGACCTTTGCAACGGAGCCGAGCTCGTCATTCCGGGGCGGCGAAGCCGAGCCCGGAACCCATCGACACCGACCTATCCGACCAGACACCCATCGTCAGAGCCGGAGCCGTCGGTGCTTATGGGTTCCGGGCTCTCGCTCCGCGAGCCCCGGAATGACAGACGTGCCCGTATAGAACCTGATTTCCGAGGAGCGAGGACAGAGATTTCTGAAGATATCCAGATGGTTCTTAGCCCAGCCCCGCCCGGATCTCCGCCCGGAACGCGTCGATCACCACGCGCCGGCCGGCGCGCTCGGCGTGCCAGAAGGTCCAGCCGTTGCAGGCCGGCAGGCCCTGCACGAGCGCGCCGATCTTGTGGATCGAACCCATCGCCGGGCCGGCCTGGAGGGAACCGTCCGGCCGGACGAGGCCGCGGTGGCGGCCGGCCGCGCAGGTGAGCGTCTCGCCCGGCCGGACGTGGCCCGCCTCGACGATGGTGAGGAACGGGACGCGCGGCTCGGAGCGCTTCGAGGGGGCGGAGGCGATCGCGTCCGCGCGGAGCGGCTCGACCGCGTCGATGCGCCGGCGGGCGAGGTCCACGTAGGCCGGTTCGCGCTCGATCCCGACGAAATGCCGGCCGAGCCGTCGCGCTACGGCACCCGTCGTGCCGGTCCCGAAGAACGGGTCCAGCACGATGTCGCCGGGGTTCGAGGCGGCGAGGAGGACGCGGGCCAGCAGCGCCTCCGGCTTCTGGGTCGGGTGGGCCTTCCGACCCTGTTCGTCCTTCAGGCGCTCGTCGCCCGTGCAGAGCGGGAACAGCCAGTCCGACCGCATCTGCAGGTCGTCGTTGCCGGCCTTCAGGGCCTCGTAGTGGAAGGTGTAACCCTTCTGGTCCTGGCCCTTCGCGGCCCAGATCAGGGTCTCGTGCGCGTTGGTGAAGCGCCGGCCGCGGAAGTTCGGCATCGGGTTCGACTTGCGCCAAACGACGTCGTTCAGGATCCAGAAGCCGAGGTCCTGGAGCGTCGCCCCGACCCGGAAGATGTTATGGTAGGAGCCGATCACCCACAGGGTGGCGTTCGGCTTCATAACGCGCCGCACCTCCGCGAGCCAGTCGCGGGTGAAGCCGTCGTAGGTCGCGAAGGAGGCGAACTTGTCCCAATCGTCGTCGACGGCGTCGACGAGCGACTGGTCCGGGCGGCTCAGCGCCCCCTCGAGCTGGAGGTTGTAGGGCGGGTCCGCGAACACGAGGTCGACCGAGGCCGCCGGCAGGCGCCGCAGCGCCGCCACGCATTCGCCCTGGATGATCTGATCGAGGACGAGGCCTGCCCCTGAGGGGGAGACCTGTCCGATCCGTGGCGCCGACGCGGTCGTTCCGGTACGCGAGACCTGTTTCCGGACGACAGCGTCGGCGGCCGCGGTACGCGGGGTACCCATGTGGCCAACACCGGTTACGCAACTCAACGAGCGGAACCATGCGGGCGGCAGGGTAAAAACCGGGTGTCGGCGGCCCCCTCGGGCACGTCCCGTTTTGGGGCTGCAGAAACTGCCGGGCGATCCGGATCGCTTGCTTTTCCGTTAAGCTGCGGCCTCGTCGAGACGGCTCTCGGCCGCGACCCGGACCGGTGCCAAGGAGCGGCTCTCGGCCGCGAGCCGGACCGGTGCGAAGGAGCGGCGGTGGAACGGGGAGGGCCCGGCCGCCGCGAGCGCCCCGAGATGCGCCGCGGTCGAGTATCCCATGTTCGTCGCGAAGCCGTAGACCGGGAAGCGCAGGGCGAGGCGCCGCATCATGCGGTCGCGCACGACCTTCGCGACGATGGATGCGGCCGCGATCGAGGGCACCGATCCGTCGCCCCGGATCACGGTGTGGGCCGGGCAGGCGAGGTCCGGCGGGTCGTTCCCGTCGACGAGCGCCGCGTCCGGCCGGCACGGCAGGGCGTCGAGCGCCCGGCACATCGCCCGAAGCGAGGCCTGGCGGATGTTGCACCGGTCGATCTCGGCGGCCGTCACGGACGCGATCCCGACGGCGGCGGTCGCCATGATCTCGAGGAACAGCGCCTCCCGCCGGTCCGGCGCGAGCGCCTTCGAGTCCGCGAGACCCTTGGGGACGCGCTTCAGGTCGAGCACGACGGCCGCCGCGACCACCGGGCCGGCGAGCGGACCGCGTCCGACCTCGTCGAGCCCGGCGACGGTGCCGTGGCCGCATCGGATCAGCGCGCGTTCGCGGGTCGGCCTGAGGAGGGGAATGGGCATCGGTGCATGATTCGCGTGGGCCGTAGTGTCCCCCATGGCTGCCCGCGCTGTCACCCGGGCCTCGATCTATCCCGTTCGAGCGACCGAAGGCTGGTCCGGGATCGTGACGAGGAAGCTCGCCCCGACGGCGGTCGTCTCGAGCACGATCGTGCCGCCGTGAAGGCGCACGAGCTCGTCCGCGACCGGGAGCCCGAGCCCGGTCCCGCCGGATCGCTCCGAGGCCTGGAAGGCGCTGAACAGCCGGCCGCGCACCCGCTCGGGGACGCCCGGCCCGTTGTCGGAGACCCGAAGCGCGACGCCGCCCGCCACCCGCTCGCAGGAGACGCTCAGGCGGGCATCCCGGGTCTTCGCGCGCGACAGCGCCTCCACGGCGTTCCGCATCAGGTTCATCAGCACGCGGGCGAGCTGCTCCGGATCGGCGTCGACCGCGAGGGCGTCGTCGATGCAGGTCGTGATGTCGACCGAGATGCCGTCCGCGAGGC
>CAXTKM010000035.1:0-1478 GCA_964244795.1 uncultured Enterovirga sp. | reverse complement strand
GATCGGACAGCTCCTCGACGATCGGCCTCAGCCGGACCCGCTGGCGCTGCGGCGGACGTTCGCTGGCGCGGCCATACGCGAGCGTCGTGCCGCAGAAATCGACCGCGCGGGCGAGCGTCCGGACGAGCCTCGGGGCGATCCGCCGGACGGTCGGGTCCTCGACCTCGCCCAGCCGGTCGCCGAGGAGTTGCGCGGTCGTCAGCATGTTGCGGAGCTCGTGGTTGATCTTGCTCACCGCGAGCCCGAGGTCGGCGAGGTGGCGCTTCTGGCGGAGCTCGCCCGCGAGCGCCGTCTCCATCCGGGCGAGCGCCTCCTCGGCGCTACCGATCTCGTCGCGGCGGCCGGAGGGCCGGATGACGCGTCCCGCATCCTCGGGATTGCTCGCGAAGGCCGCGATGTTCCCGGACAGGCGCCGGACCGGTCGCACGACCATGAGGTGCAGCGCGAGATACAGCAGCGCCCCGGTGACGGCCGATATGATCAGCGACACGAGGGCGAAATCGCGGGTGAACTCGGTCATGGCCTGTTTCAGGGCCGCCTCGTCCAGGAGCAGCTCGACGTGCTCGAGGCCCGCGACGCCCGGGATTCCCGGGGCGGTGATCCGGACGACGTTCAAGGGCGCGGTCACGAGATCACGGGCGAAGCCTCCCGCCGCCGCCCACCACGAACGCTGCCGCAGATCGATGTCGCGCGTCGCCTCCGGGAGGCGATCTCCCGGGATCGCCATGATCCAGCGCGTCCCTGGTCCCCGGACCGCGATCGCATGTGCGCTCGCGACCCCCGCGCTGAGCCGCGCGTCCAGCGTCCGCGATCGCTCGCTGGATGCCTCTGCCGTCAACGCGAGGGCGATCATCTGCGCGCCCATGACGCGATCCCCGATCCAGCTCCGCCGGAAGCTGACCGCGGACGGGGCGAAGATCAGGATCTCGGCCAGCATCACGAAGGACATCGTGAGCAGGATCAGCCGGCCGGACAATCCGGGCACCCGGAACGCCACACGCGGCGCGACGCTCTCCTCCGAACGGCTGGCGATGGTGGTCATGGGGGCGTGCGCGCGGAGGATGGCGCGAAAGGACGAGAGAGACGCCCAGCGCTGTGAACGATGTCGGGGCGACCGTAGAGCCGAATGCCAGTCGGCGAAAGAGCCCCGCGGGCCTCGGTCGGCTTTCTCGGATGAGCGGCCGCGCCGGCCGGCGGCCGCACGAGGCGAGGCCCTTGCGACGCCCCCGGGACGGCTTCGCCTCGTTCCGTCGAAGAAGCGGCGGCCCCGGCGGGAGAGCCGGGGCCGCGGTGGAGGTGACGGCGGACGTGGGGAGCGTGCCGTCGCCTCCGGGGGAAAAGGGTTGGGAATCGGACGGGCGAGAAGCCGTCCGGCGGGGTTCAGAAGGGCAGGACGATGTCCATCACCTGCTGGCCGTAGCGGGGCTGCTGGACGTCGGTGATCTGGCCGCGGCCGCCATAGGCGATGCGGGCCTCGG
>CAXTKM010000034.1:0-22956 GCA_964244795.1 uncultured Enterovirga sp. | reverse complement strand
GGATAGCGCTCGACCCAGCGGTCGGGCGAGACCCGGGACCAGGCCCTCCGGCCGGGATCGGGGTCGGCCGGGTGGCTCTGTGTCACGAAGGCGGTGGTCGCCGTGCGGGGCGGCGCCGGGACGTCGACCGGGTCCGGCTCGGCCCGAGCCGGCGGCGGACGATCCGGGCCCCGGGCGGACGGAACCGGCGCGGCGGTCGGAGGCGCGGCGGGGGCGCCGACGGGTGGGACCGCCGGCAGCGCCGGCACGGGCGAAACCGCCGGCGGGGGCACCGCAGGCGGCAGGACGGGCTCCGGACTGGATGGCGCCTGCGCGACCGGCCGCAGCGGGCGCGACGGCGGCTCGGCCGTCAAGGCGGGCCGCTCCGGCGCCGGCGGCAAGCGGAGCCACGCCAGGGCACCGAGCCCGATCGACAGGGCGAGCCCGAACACGATCAGAGCGAGCCGGCCCCATGGCCGCGCCGGACCGCCCCCGAGGGCCTGCGTCAGCAGGCCGACATCGGTCGCGAAGCGCTCGTGCGAAAGCGTGAAGGCGTTCCGGCGCGCGAGCGCCTTCAGATCGTCCGGAAGGTCGGCCGCCGCCGGCATCTCGGCGCCGTCGACGAGGACCGGAATGACGAGCACGCCTCGGCCGAGCGCGGCCCCGACCTCGACCCGCACGAAGTCGGCCGGATCGTCGAGCCGGCGCGCGCCGGTCTCGTCCCGCGTCGCGATCCAGTTCCGGCCGATGATGACCAGGATCGCGCCGCATTCCGCGACCCGCGCCGTCAGGACGTCGACGAAATCCTCGCCCGGCCGGATGTTGTCCACATCCATGAACACGGATTGCCGCGGGAATGCACGGGCGAGCGCGTCGTAGAGGCGCCCGGCATAGGCCGAGGCGTCGGACCGCCGATAGCTGATGAAGATGCTGGCCCGTTGCATCCGGCCGTCCGTCGTTCGCATCCCGCATCGCGGGATCGCGGGCGGATTGCAAGTGGATGCGAAACCCGCGAGACCTCCTATCCCGATTCACCCGGAGGCCACGCCATGCGTTTCGAGCTGCACAAGGACGCGACCGGCGACTGGCGCTGGCGGCTCCGGGCCACGAACGGCAACATCCTGGCCGACTCGGGCGAGGGCTACCGTCGCCGAGAGGATTGCGAGCACGGGATTGCTCTCGTGAAGGGCTCGGCCGACGCTCCCGTCGTCGACATGTCGGCGAAGATCGCCGCGCCGTCGACGTCCCGCGCTTGAGCGGCGGCGGCATGGCCGACATGACGCCGCGTCTCGGGCGCGCCGCCTTCAAGCGGCACGCCCCGGCCTTCGGGACGGCCCTCGCGGCGATCGACGCCGCTGCGGTCGAGGCCGGGCTCGACCCGGGCCTGCTCGAGCTCGTCAAGCTCCGGGCCTCGCAGATCAACGGCTGCGCGTTCTGCGTGCAGTACCACCTCACGGCGGCCCGCACGCTCAGGGTCTCGCGCGACAAGCTCGACCTCCTGGTCACCTGGCAGGACGCCGCCGCGTTCTCGGACCGCGAGCGCGCCGCGCTTGCCTGGACCGAGGCCGTGACGGAGGTCGGGCTCGGCATCTCGGACGACGATTACGACGATGCCCGGGAGCATTTCCCGGAGGCGCAGCTCGCGCATCTCTCCGCCGCGATCGCGGTCATCAACGCCTGGAACCGGATCAGCATCGGGTTCCGGTTCGCGCCGGAGCCGCCCGGCCCGCGGGCGATCGAGACGTGACCACCGTCGCGATCCGGGCGCTGGGCCCGGCCGACCGGGCCGCCTGGGAGCCGCTCTGGGCGGGCTATCTCGCGTTCTACGAGACCGGCGTGCCGCCTGCGACCACGGACACGACCTGGTCCAGGCTGCTCGATCCCGACGAGCCGATGCACGTCCTCGGGGCCTTCGGGCCGGACCAGGACGGCGGGCCGGACCAGCTCCTCGGCATCGTGCATTACCTCTTCCACCGCTCGACCTGGACACCGGGCGACTACTGCTACCTCCAGGACCTCTTCGCGATCCCGGAGGCCCGCGGACGCGGCGTCGGCAGGGCGCTGATCGAGGCCGTCTACGGCGCGGCGAGGGACGCGGGCGCGAGCCGGGTCTACTGGCACACGCAGGACGGCAATGAGACGGCGCGCGCGCTCTACGACAAGGTGGCCGACCACCCGGGATTCACGGTCTATCGGAAGATATTCTGAGCGGCTGTCCCATGCTGGAGACGCCTGCACGATCCCGACCTGTCATTCCGGGGCGGCGCAGCCGAGCCCGGAACCCATAAAGGTCAACGCCGTCGATGGGCCGCCACGGCGGCACGGCTTGATCCGATCGTCAGCGTTTATGGGTTCCGGGCTCTCGCTTCGCGAGCCCCGGAATGATGGCTGGGGTGCCTGCAAAAAGAGTGCTTTCTCATCAGGCCAGCGTTCACGCGAAGGCCGCGACCCGGGCCAGTGCGGCCCGCAGCGCAGCCGCGTCCTCGACGCCGTAGCGCGTCTCGAACGCCTCCTGGGCCTCGCGCCAGAGCGGAACGGCCGCCTCCAGGCGGGCGCGACCGGCCTCCGTCAGGGCGAGCGCCCGTGTCCGGCCGTCGCGACCAGGCCCGATCGCGACCAGGCCCTCGCGCTCGAGCGGCCGGAGCGCGCGGCCCATCGTGGTGCGGTCCATCGCCATCACGGCCGCGAGCTCGTGGATCGCGACCGCACCCCGCCTCGAGAGATGCGACAGGACCGAGAATTGCGTCGTCCGGAGGCCCGAGGCCGCGAGATGGCGGTCGTAGAGCTGCGTCGTCTGCCGGGCCGCCGACCGGACGGCGAAGCAGTTGCAGCGGGCGGCCTGAGCGTCGGCAGGGGACGTCGTCATGACGGCACCATAATGTGCATATGCGCCCGTGTCCAAAGCGTGTATATGCGCTGATCTACGGATCAGGCCCGACGGAGCCGGCATGGACACCAGGACGCGACGCCTCCTCTCGGCACCGATCGGCCCGACCCTGCTCCGGCTCGCGCTCCCGAACGTCGTCGTCATGCTGGTCCAGGCCTCGATCGGCTTGGTCGAGACGTATTTCCTGGCCCGGCTCGGGACGGACGCGCTGGCCGGGATGGCGCTCGTCTTTCCCGTCGTCATGCTGATCCAGATGGTCTCGGCCGGCGCCATGGGCGGCGGCATCATGTCGGCCGTCGCGCGCGCCCTCGGGGGCAACCGCCGGGCCGAGGCCGACGCGCTCGTCTGGCACGCGGCCGCGATCGCGGTCGCGATCGGGCTCGCGACGACGGCCGCGGCCCTGACGCTCGGCCGCCCGCTCTACGTCGCCATGGGCGGCCGGGACGGGTCGCTCCAGGCCGCCCTCACCTATTCCGACGTGGTCTTCACCGGCGCGCTCTTCATGTGGCTGTTCAACTCGCTCGCGGCCGTGATCCGGGGCACCGGGAACATGCTGTTTCCCGCGCTCGTGATGACGCTCGGGGCCGCGATCCTGATCCCGCTCTCGCCGGCGCTGATCTTCGGGTTCGGGCCGATCCCGGCGCTCGGGATCATCGGCGGCGCGGTCGCGTTCGTCGGCTACTACGTCGTCGGGACCGTCATCTTCGTCGCCTATCTCTGGTCGGGGCGCGGCGTCCTGCGCCCCGCGCTCCGGCCGCCGCGCCTCCGCTCTGCGCTCGCGGCCGACATCCTTCGGGTCGGGCTCGTCTCCTCGCTCGTCAGCGTGACGACGAACGTCACGGTCGCGGTCGCGACGGGGTTCGCGGGGGCCTACGGGCCGGAGGCGGTCGCGGGCTACGGCACCGGCGCACGGCTCGAATACCTGCTGGTGCCGCTGGTCTTCGGCCTCGGCGCGCCGATCGGCGCCATGGTCGGGACCGCGATCGGGGCGGGCGACCGCGCCCGAGCGCTCGCGACCGCCTGGACGGGCGCCGCCATCGCGGGCGCCATGACGGAGACGATCGGGCTCGCGGCGGCATTCTGGCCCGGCGCCTGGCTCGGGCTCTTCGGCGACGATCCGGCGATGATCGCGACGGGCACGCGCTACCTGCAGCTCGTCGGCCCGTTCTACGGCGCCTTCGGGGCCGGTCTCGCGCTCTACTTCGCCTCCCAAGGAGCCGGACGGGTCGGCTGGCCGCTGGTCGCCGGTATCCTCCGGGTCGTGGTCGCGGTCGGGGGCGGCTGGCTCGCGGTCCGGGCCGGGGCCGGGCTCGGCGGCGTGTTCCTGGCGCTCGGCCTCGCGATGCTGGTCTTCCCGCTCGTCAATGCCGGCGCGATCCTGTCCGGCTCCTGGTTCCCCGGGGAGCGCCGACGCGCCCCGGCCCCGGCGCTCGGGCCGGGAGAATAGGGCCCGGGCCTGCGGACCTCGCTCGCGTGTCGAGACGTCGGAAAGTGGGTTGCCGTTCGGCCCGCTCCGCGGCCACACTCGGGCGAACGGATTCCTGGCTGCCGGAGGACCGCGCCGCTTGAAGATCTTCATCGCCACGCTCGCGACCGAGACGAACACCTTCGCGCCCTTGCCGACCGGCCGCACGGCCTTCATGGAGCGCGAGTATTTCCGGAACGACGGCAGCCGGCATCCGCCGAAGCTCGGCAACATCCCCCTGATCGCCTGGCGGGCGCTCGCCGAGCGGGACGGTCACACGGTTGCCGAGAGCATCTCGACCTTCGCGCAGCCGGGCGGCATCACCCTCAAGGCGGTCTACGAGGAGCTCCGCGACACGCTGCTCTCCGACCTCGAGGCCGCGATGCCGGTCGACGTCGTGCTGCTCTTCCTGCACGGCGCGATGGTGGCCGACGGCTACGACGATTGCGAGGGCGACGTGCTCGCCCGTGCCCGGGCTATCGTCGGCCCGAAGGCGATCGTCGGCGCGGAGCTCGACCTCCACTGCCACCTGACGGAGGAGATGCGGGGCAGCGCCGACGCGCTCGTCCTGTTCAAGGAATACCCGCACACCGATATCGGCTTGCGCGCGCCGGAGCTCTACGCGATCTGCACCGCGGCCGCGCGGGGCGAGATCAGGCCCGTCACGGCCTTCGCGGAATGCCGCATGATCAGCATGTGGCGGACGTCCTTTCCGCCGATGCGGGCCTTCGTGAACCGGATGAGCGCGCTCGAGGGCCGGGCCGGCATCCTGTCCGTCTCTCTCGGTCACGGCTTCCCCTGGGCCGACGTCGCGGATGTCGGCGCCAAGATCGTCGTCGTGGCGGACGGCGACGCGGCGAAGGCCGCGGCCCTCGCCCGCACGCTCGCGGACGACTTCTTCGCGCTGCGCGAGTCGACCGACACGCCCTACGACACGATCGACGCGGCAATTGACCGGGCGCTCGCGCCCGACCGCGGCGCGGGTCCGCTGGTCGTGGCCGACGTCGCGGACAATGCCGGCGCGGGCGCATCGTCGGACTCGACCTTCATGCTCCGGCGCCTCGTCGAGCGGGGCGCGCGCGACGTCGCGACCGGGCTCTACTGGGACCCGACCGCGGTCGCGATCTGCCGGGAGGCCGGCGTCGGGGCGACGTTCGACCTTCGGATCGGCGGCAAGACCGGTCCGGCCTCGGGCGACCCGGTCGATCTCCGGATCACGGTCAGGGCCGTCGCGGAGGCGCATAGCCAAGCGGGCCTGAGCGGCGGGCGCGCGCCGCTCGGACCCGCGGCCTGGGTCGAGGCCGACGGCATCCACATCGTGCTCGTGTCGATCCGCCAGCAGACCTTCTCGCCGGACAGCTTCACCGGCCTCGGCCTGTCTCTCGCCGACAAGCGGCTCGTGGTCGTGAAGTCGATGCAGCATTTCCACGCGAACTTCGCCCCGATCGCGCGCGAGATCCGCTACCTCTCGGCACCCGGCGCCGTGCCGCCGGACTACGGCTCGATCCCCTACACGAAGCGCACGCTGCCGTTCTGGCCGAAGGTCGCGAACCCGTTCGCGGGCGCGAACGACCCGTCGTGAGACGTCTGTCCTTCCGGGGCTCGCGAAGCGAGAGCCCGGAACCCATAGACGTCGACGTCCCCCGAATTGACTCCGTCGGCCCTCGGATCGACGGAGTCAGCGTCTATGGGTTCCGGGCTCGGCTTCGCCGCCCCGGAATGACAGGCTGGAGGCCGTCTGAGCGTCTTTAAAGCCGGTCCTCAACACCATCCCCACAGGACACTCCGTGAACCCGACCGACCTCCCCTTCGACCTCGACGCGATGCTGGCCGGCCTTCGGGTCTGGGTCGAATGCGAGAGCCCGACCTTCGATGCCGCGGCCGTGAACCGGATGATGGCCCTCGCGGCCCGAGACCTCGCGATCGCCGGTGCCTCGGTCGAGACGATCCCGGGCCGGATGGGGCTCGGCGATTGCGTCCGGGCGCGCTTTCCGCACGCGAGCCGCGAGCCCGGCATCCTGGTTCTCGGCCACATGGACACCGTGCATCCGGTCGGCACGCTGGCCGCGCTGCCGTTCCGGCGCGACGGCGCGCGCTGCTACGGGCCGGCGATCGGCGACATGAAGGGCGGCAACTCCCTCGCCCTCGAGGCCGTGCGGCAGCTCGGCCGGGCCGGCATCGCGACGCCGCTGCCGGTCACATTCCTGTTCACCTCCGACGAGGAGATCGGCAGCCCGTCGACGCGCGACCTGATCGAGGCGGAGGCCGCCCGCCACCGCTACGTGCTCGTGCCGGAGCCGGGCCGCGAGGGGAACGGCGTCGTAACCGGGCGCTACGCCATCGCGCGGTTCAATCTCCTGGCGACCGGGCGGCCGAGCCATGCCGGCGCGACGCTGTCGCAGGGCCGCTCCGCGATCCGGACCATGGCGAGGCGGCTCCTCGATATCGAGGCGATGACGACCGAGAGCTGCACCTTCTCGGTCGGGATCGTGCAGGGCGGGACCTGGGTCAACTGCGTGCCGACCACCTGCCGGGGCGAGGCGCTCTCGATGGCGAAGCGCCAGGCCGACCTCGACGGCGGCGTCGACCGCATGCTGGCGCTCTCCGGGACCGAGGACGGCGTCGGCTTCGAGGTCACGCGCGGCGTGACCAGGCCGGTCTGGGAGCCGGACGCCGGCACGATGGCGCTCTACGAGACAGCCCGGACGCTCGCCCGCTCCATGGGCCAGGATCTGCCGCACGGCAGCGCCGGCGGCGGCTCTGACGGCAACTTCACCGGCCGGATGGGCATCCCGACCCTCGACGGGCTGGGCCCCGTCGGCGAAAAGCACCACACGCTCGAGGAGAACATCCAGGTCGCGAGCCTCCTCGACCGGGCACGCCTCTTCGCCGGGCTCCTGGCGACCCTGCGCTGACCTTCGCGAAGCGGACCGGAGCGACACCCATGCCCGACTACGATCTCGCCGTCCGGGGCGGCACGGTCGCGACCGCGTCCGACACGGTCCGGGCCGATATCGGCATCCGGGACGGCCGCATCGTCGCGGTGGCGGACCGGATCGAGGGCGCGGCGCGCGAGATCGACGCCTCCGGGCTCCTGGTCCTGCCGGGCGGGATCGACAGCCATGTCCACATCGCCCAGGATTCCGGCCCCGGCATCGTGATGGCCGACGACTTCGCGTCCGCGACCCGGGCGGCCGCGGCCGGGGGCAACACCTGCGTCATGCCCTTCGCCATGCAGAAGAAGGGCGAGAGCCTGCGGGCCGCGGTCGAGAGCTACCGCGGTCTCGCGCAAGGCCGCTGCCTCGTCGACGTCTCGTTCCATCTCATCATCTCGGACCCGACGGCGGCCGTGCTCGGCCAGGAGCTGCCGGCGCTGGTCCGGGACGGCTACACCTCGTTCAAGGTCTTCATGACCTACGACGACCTCGTCCTGTCGGACCGGCAATTGCTCGAGGTCTTCGACGTGGCGAGGCGGGAGCGCGCGCTCGTGATGGTGCATGCGGAGGGCTACGACTCGATCCGCTACCTGACGGAGCGCCTGGAGGCCGCCGGCCGCACCGCCCCGATCGGGCACGCGCTGTCGCGGCCGGAGATCGTCGAGCGCGAGGCCGCGCACCGGGCGATCAGCCATGCCGAGCTCGTCGACGTGCCGATCATGATCGTGCACGTCTCGGGGAGGGAGGCCGCGGAACAGATCCGCTGGGCGCAGGCGCGCGGCCTCAAGGTCTATGCCGAGACCTGCCCGCAATACATCACGCTCACGGCCGACGACATGGACCAGCAGGACATGGAGGGCGCGAAATACGTCTGCTCGCCGCCGCCGCGCGACCGCGAGAGCCAGGCTGCGATCTGGGAGGGGATCGAGCAGGGCCTGTTCCAGACCTTCTCGTCCGACCATTGCCCGTTCCGGTTCGACGATCCCGAAGGCAAGCTGAACCCGCGCGGCCGCTCCTCCTTCCGCTGGGTCCCGAACGGCATCCCGGGGATCGAGACCCGGCTGCCGATCCTGTTCTCGGAAGGCGTCTCGACCGGCCGGATCAGCCTCCAGCGCTTCGTCGCGCTGACCGCGACCAACCACGCGAAGCTCTACGGCCTCTATCCGCGCAAGGGCTCGATCGGGGTCGGGTTCGACGCCGACCTCACACTCTGGGACCCGAACCGGAAGGAGACGATCCGGCAGGCGAACCTCCACCACGGGCCCGACTACACGCCCTGGGAGGGTTTCGCCGTGACCGGCTGGCCGGTGATGACGATCGCGGGCGGCGAGATCGTCTGCCAGGAGGGCCGCATCGTCGAACAGGATGCGCCGCGCGGCCGCATCCTGCAGCGGGACATCTCGCCCTACGCGGCGGGCGGCTATGGCTTCGACGCGCAGGCGTTCTGAGCCGAAGCGCATCCGGCAGGAGGCCGCCATGGCGACGACGCAGAGCACGGCCGACTTCATCGTCGAGCAGGCCGCCGCGGCCGGAGCCCTCTCGGCCCGGAAGATGTTCGGCGAATACGGCCTCTTCCTGGACGGCACGATGATCGCCCTGATCTGCGACGACCAGCTCTTCGTGAAGCCGACCGCGGCCGGCCGAGCGCTGATCGGCGCCGTCGTCGAGGCGTCGCCCTACCCGGGCGCGAAGCCCTGCTTCGTCATCGACGGCGACCACTGGGACGACGCGTCCTGGATGGCGGCGCTCTTCGCGGCGACAGCGGCGGAGCTGCCGGCTCCGAAACCGAAGCGTCCTCAGCGCCGAGCGCGACCCAGCATTTGACGCGTCGGGCCGACCCGCCGGTAACCTCGTCCGAATGTCGCGGATGCATTCGCGCCGGAGCGGACGCAGGATCGGCTGGTCCGGACACGGCCTGCCCGGCGCGGGGACGCCCTACACGGATCGGGAGACACGACTATGGGCGAGGATACGACGAGACGGGCAGCGGCCGAGTTCTTCGGGACCTTCTGGCTGACATTCGGAGGGTGCGGGGCGGCCGTGCTATCGGCTGCGTTCCCGCAGCTCGGGATCGGTTTTCTCGGCGTCGCCTTCGCGTTCGGCCTGACCGTCCTCACCATGGCCTATGCGGTCGGACACATCTCCGGCGGGCACTTCAACCCTGCCGTGACGCTCGGCCTCTGGTCGGCCGGTCGCTGCGCCGACAAGCACGTCCTGCCCTACGTGATCGCCCAGGTGGCGGGCGCGATCGCGGGCGCGGCCGTCCTCTACGTCATCGCGTCCGGCAGGACAGGATGGGTGCCGGGCGGCTTCGCGTCGAACGGCTACGGCGATCTCAGCCCCGGCAAGTACGGCCTCGGCGCATGCCTCATGATCGAGTTCCTGCTGACGTTCTTCTTCCTCTTCATCATCATCGGAACGACGTCGAAGGGCGCGGCGACCGGCTTCGCCGGCATCCCGATCGGCTTCGCGCTCGTCCTGATCCACCTGATCTCGATCCCGGTCACGAACACCTCGGTCAACCCGGCGCGCAGCACAGGGCCGGCGCTCTTCGCCGGCGGAGAGTTCGTGCTGCAGCTCTGGATGTTCTGGTTCGCCCCGGTCGCGGGCGCGATGGCGGCGGGCTTTCTCGCCCGCTGGTTCTACGAGCCGGCCGGGATCGTCGACACCGTCGTGGTCGAGAAGCGGACGGCCTGACCTTGCACGACCGCTCGTCCCGTCGATCGGCCGGCATCCAGCGCCGATCGTCGCCGGTGTGAGCGGGCCGGCCGGTGGGCCGCGCTCAGGCCACGATGGCGCCCCGGATCGCCCCGATCACGTCGTCGACCCGGGCCGGATCGACCCAGCGCAGGATGACGACGAGGTCGTCGTCCGGCTCGACGACGGAGACGTTGCCGCCGGTCCCGAGCGCGAGATACGCCCCCGCCGAGGCGGCCGGGTACTTAGCCCGTCCGGTGTTCAGCCACCAGAGCAGGCCGTAGCCGGCGCTGAGTCCGCAGGGCGTGGTCGATGCCGCCATCCAGCCCTCGGGCAGGATGCGGACGTCGCCCCAGACGCCGTCCCGGGCGGCCAGCAACGCGACCCTGGCCTGGTCGTCGGCATGGATGAAGACGCCGCCGCCCCAGTGGCCGCCGCCCGGCACGGAGAGCATCGGCCGGCCGTCGATCTCCACCTCGGAGGTCGTGTAGCCCTCCCAGCGCCAATCCGGAGAGGCCCCGATCGGCCCCATGATCCTCTCCGCGAACACCTCCGGCAGAGGCCGGCGGAAGACCTGGAGCAGGGCCAGCCCGAGGCGGTTCACCCGGACGTCGTTGTATTCCCAGAAGCCGCCCGGCTGGCTCAGCGCCCGGTTCGTGTCGCGCGGCGGCCGGTTGGCGGCGTCGCCGCCGCCGAGGACGCGATTGCGGTCGATCCGGTCCGCTTTGCCGAACAGCGTGCCCTCCCATTCGGAGGTCTGCTGCAGCAGGTGACGCCAGGTGATCCCGGCGTTGCGGCCCTCGAAGCCGCCGTCGTCGACCCTCGCCCGGACCGGCTCGTCGAGATCGCCGATCAGCCCGTCCCCGACCGCGAGGCCGGCGAGGAGCGACAAGTAGCTCTTCGCGACGCTGAACGTCATGTCGACCCGGCGCGTGTCGCCGAAGCGGCCGACGAGCCGGCCCCCTCGCAGCACGAGGCCGTTCGCGGGACCGCGCGGCTCGACAGGGCCGATGATCGCGTTGTCCGGCGGCGGCTCGAAGAAGCCGCTCTCGAGGGCCGCCCGGATGTCGACCGCGAAGGGGGACTCGAAGGATGCGGCGTCTCTCAAGGCCGCGGCGAGGCGTTCGGGATCGAATCCGGACGCCTCGGGGTCGGTGGGCTGCCACGTCGTGCCGTGAGGGGCGGGTGTGGAGGAATGGTCAATCGTCATATTCGGATTTCCAGACGTCTTCGATGATGCGCGGGCTCCCTCTCCCGTCCGGCCTTCGGCCGGCGAGAGGGAGAGGGCAGGGTGAGGGACCGACGTCGACGGCAGAGCCCGATCCGACGGTCGTGCGGGCTCCGCCGACGAGGTCGATCCCTCACCCGGTCGGCTCCGCCGACTCGACCTCACCCTCTCGGGAGAGGTGGGCGCCGAGCCTAATACCCCAGCGCCAACCCGTCTTTCCTGGGATCCGAGCCGCCGGTGAGCGTCCCCTTCTCCCAGTCGATCAGGATCGCCTGTGCGCCCCCGATCGGGCCGGCAGGCGGGCCGACCTGGAAGCCGCGTCGGGCGAGCTCCGGTCCGACGGTCCCGAGCAGCCGGGCCTCCATCTCGAGCACGTCGCTCGCGTGGCGCGGAAACAGCCGCGGCAGGTCGATCGCCGCCTGGATGTCGAGCCCGTAATCGACGACCTTCGCGACCAGATGGGCATGGCCCAGCGCCTGGTAATGACCGCCCATCACGCCGAATGGCATCACGACCCGCCCGCCCCGGGCCATCATGCCGGGGATGATGGTGTGCAGCGGCCGCTTGCCCGGCCCGATCGCGTTCAGGTGGGCGGGGTCGAGCCTGAAGCTCTCGCCGCGGTTGTGAAACAGGACCCCGGTCGTGGGCGTCATGATCCCGGACCCGAACCCGGCGAAGAGCGAGTTGATGAAGCTGACCGCGTTCCGGTCCTTGTCCACCACGCAGAGATAGACCGTGTCGCGGTGCTCGGTCTCGGCCAACGCGACCGGCACCGGGTCGAGAGCGCGGCCGAGGTCGATCCGGCCCGCGAGCTCGTCCGCGAGCCGGTCGGACAGGATCCAGTCCGCCGGCATGTCGCGGTGGTCGGCGAGGTAGCGGTCCCGCACCGCGTAGGCGAGGCGCGTCGCCTCGGCCTCGACATGGAGGCGGTCGACGTCGAGCGGGTCGCCCTTCGCCTCGAAGCGCGACAGGATGTTCAGGATCAGGAGCGCGATGACGCCCTGGCCGTTGCCCGCGACCTCGTAGACCTCGTGACCCCGGAACGTCGTCCGGATCGGGTCGACGTATTCGCCCTGGACCGCCGCGAAGTCCTCGACCGTGTGGAGGCCGCCATGGCCCCGGAGGCATGCCGCCATCTCGGCCGCGATCGGGCCTTCGTAGAAGGCGCGCGGCCCGCCAGCCGCGATCGCCTCGAGGGTCCGGGCGAGCTCCGGCTGGCGATGCACGGCCCCGACCACAGGCGCCTTCCCGTCGACCAGCATGATCCGGGCGGCATTCGCGTCCTGGGCCACGATCGGGACGTTCGCGGCCCAGTCCCGGGCGACCCGGGGCGTGATCGGGTAGCCGTCCTTCGCGCAGCCGATCGCGGGCGCGAGCACCTGCGCCAGCGTCATCGTGCCGTGGTCCGCGACGAGGCGCGCCCAGGCCTCGATCGCGCCCGGGACCGTCACGGCATGGGGGGAGCGGCGCTCGATCGCGGCGATCCCCTGCTCCCGGTACCAGCCGGGATTCGCGGCCGCGGGCGCGCGTCCCGATCCGTTATAGGCGACGATCGCGTCGTCGCGTCCGCCTGGCGCATAGAGCGCGAAGCAATCGCCCCCGATCCCGGTCATGGCGGGCTCGACCACGCATTGGACGGCGCAGGCCGTGACGGCCGCGTCCATCGCGTTGCCGCCGGCCCGGAGCACGTCCAGCGCCGCGAGGGTCGCCAGCGGATGCGAGGTCGCGGCCATCCCGTGCCGCGCGACCGCGACCGAGCGGCCCGGCGCTTCGAAATCCCTCATGACTCTCCCCGGCCGGTCTCACGCCGGCCGTCCCGCCTAGCGCGCCGCCGGCCGGAGGGGAAGCCGGGCGGACGCCGCTCCTGCCGGCGGAGGTGCCGCGTCACGGTCAGTCGCCGGAATAGGCCCGGTACCAGGCCACGAAGCGTCGGATGCCCTCTTCGATCGGGACCCGTGGCCGGAAGCCCGTGTCCCGCGCGAGGTCCTCGATCTCGGCCCAGGACGCGGGCGCGTCGCCGGGCTGCATCGGGCGGCGCTCGACGATCGCGCGCCTGTCGAGCTCCCGTTCCAGCAGCGCCACGAGCGTCTCGAGCGCGACAGGGGCACCGCTGCCGAGGTTGTAGACCCGGTAGGGCGCGGCGCCGGCGGCGGGGCCGGGCGGGTCCGCCGACCGGCCGGGGTCCGGCGCGGGCGGGCGGGCGGCCATCGCGATCACACCCTCGACGACGTCGTCCACGTAGGTGAAGTCGCGGCTCATCCGACCGTCGTTGAAGAGCTGGATCGGCCGCCCCTCCCGGATCGCCTTCGCGAACAGGAACACGGCCATGTCCGGTCGCCCCCAGGGGCCGTACACCGTGAAGAACCGCACGCCCGTCGTCGGCAGGCCGAAGAGGCTGGAATAGGCATGCGCCATGAGCTCGTTCGACCGCTTGGTCGCGCCGTAGAGGTTCAGCGGATGGTCGGCCGGGTCGCCCGTCCGGAACGGCATCGCGGCGTTCGCGCCGTAGACGGAGGATGAGGACGCGTAGACGAGATGGCCGACCCGGCCGTGCCGGCAGCCCTCCAGCACGTTCACGAAGGCGACGACGTTCGCCCGCGCGTAGGCGCCGGGGTCCTGGAGCGAGTGCCGGACGCCGGGCTGCGCCGCGAGGTGGATCACGAGCGCCGGCGCGTGCCGCCGGAACAGGTCGGCGGTGGCCTCCTGGTCCGCGAGGTCGAGCCGCTCGAACGTGAAGCCCGCGAAGGGCGCGAGCTCCCGGAGGCGGGCCTCCTTCAACGAGACGTCGTAATAGGGGTCGAGGTTGTCCGCGCCGACGACGCGTCGGCCCGAGGCGAGCAGCCGCAGGCAAACGTGGAAGCCGACGAAGCCCGCCGCTCCCGTGACCAGGACGGTGCCCGGCCCGTCCGTCTCGTTGCTCACGCCCGGCCTCTCCCGCGACCTGTCCGCCATCCCGTGCCGACGCGGCGGCGTCAAGGCGGCGCCGGCACGACCCCGCGGTCCCGGCACGGAGGCGGGACGCCTGGACAGGGGCACAGGATGCCGTATTCCTCGAACGCGACCGTTCGACCGCCAGGAGCCCGCCCGCCATGATGAGCCAGGAGCAGAACGACCTCATCACCCGGGTCGGGCGTGGCACGGACGCCGGCGCGCTGATGCGGCGCTACTGGCAGCCGGCGGCGCTCGTGGCCGAGCTCGACGGCGCCCGGCCGGTCGTCCCGGTCCGGCTGCTCGGCCAGGACTTCGTGCTGTTCCGCGATCCGGCCGGCCGCTACGGCCTCCTCGACCGCGATTGTCCGCATCGCGGCGCCGACCTCGCCTTCGGGCGGCTGGAGAATGGCGGCCTGCGCTGCGCCTTCCATGGCTGGCTGTTCGACGTCGAGGGCCGCTGTCTCGAGACACCGGCCGAGCCTGCCGGGAGCCGGCTCTGCGACAACGTCCGGCAGGGCGCCTATCCGGTCCAGGAGCGGAACGGCATCCTGTTCGCCTGGCTCGGCGTGGGCGAGCCGCCGGCCTTCCCGGAGCTCGACTGCTTCGTCGCGCCGGGCAGCCACACCTTCGCGTTCAAGGGCCGCATGGATTGCAACTGGCTGCAGGCGCTCGAGGTCGGGATCGATCCCGCCCACGCCTCTTTCCTGCACCGGTTCTTCGAGGACGAGGACGTGGAGCAGGCCTACGGCAAGCAGTTCCGCGGCGCCTCTGCCGGCAGTCACATCCCGATGACCCGCATCCTGCGCGAGTACGACCGGCCGATCATCAACGTCGAGCGCACGGAATACGGGCTTCGCATCATCGCGCTCCGCGAGATCGACGGCGAGCGCACCCATGTGCGGGTCACGAACCAGGTCTTCCCGCAGGCCTTCGTCATCCCGATGTCGACCGAGATGACGATCACGCAATGGCATGTGCCCGTCGATGACGAGAGCTGCTACTGGTACGCGATCTTCACGAGCTACGGCGAACCCGTCGACAAGGCCAAGATGACGGCGCAGCGCCTCGAGCTCTACGAGCTGCCCAATTACGTATCGCGGAAGAACAGGCAGAACGATTACGGCTTCGACCCGCACGAGCAGCAGCACGAGACCTATACGGGCATGGGCGCCGACATCAACGTCCACGATCAATGGGCCGTGGAATCGATGGGCGCGATCCAGGACAGGACGCGCGAGCATCTCGGCACGTCGGACAAGGCGATCGTCCAGTACCGCCGCATGCTCCGCGAGCAGATCGAACGCGTCCGTGGCGGCGGAGTGCCGATGATGACCCTCGACGAGAGGAGCGCGAAGGCGATCCAGGGTCCGGGCACGATGGACGGCATCGGGCCGTCGCGCGGCTGGGAGACGTACTGGATGGAGGTCGACGTCGCGCGACGGCGCGGCGCGCCCTGGATGGCGGCCGTGCAGGACGAGGCGCCGGACAACGTCGTCCGGCTGAACGCGGCGGAATAGGAATCGCAGGGTGACGCTGTTTGCGGGCGCGCCAGCGACGAAGCGCGTCCCTTCTCCCCGCCTGCGGCGAGAAGTCGAGTCGCCGGAGCGAAGCGGAGGCGAACCGGATGAGGGGGCGTCGACGTCGGGCCTCGGACGGAGAGGCCCCCTCACCCGGACGGCGCTTCGCGCCGCTCGACCTCTTCCCGCGAGCGGGGAGAGGAGACGTCACCGATGACCTTCGTTCAACGCCACCACCTCTGGTCCGACACCCAACGCGAAGCGGCGCGCGAGATCGCCCGGCGGGTCGAGGCCGACGGGCTCGAGGTGATCCGGTTCTCCTTCCCGGACCAGCACGGCATCCTGCGCGGCAAGACGCTGGTCGCCGACGAGGCGGTCCGGGTGCTGGATAGTGGGGTCAACGTCACGACGACGCTGCTCGCGAAGGACACCGCGCACCGGACCGTGTTTCCCGTGTTCACGGCCGGCGGCGGATTCGGGATGGCCGAGATGCAGGGCGGCGGCGACGTCCTGATGATCCCGGACCCGTCGACGTTCCGGGTCCTGCCCTGGGCGGACAGGACCGGCTGGGTCCTGTGCGACCTCCATTTCGGCGATGGACGCGCCGCGCCGTTCGCGACCCGCGCCATCTGTCGCGGCGTGGTCTCCGGGCTCGCGGAGCGCGGCTACGATTTCGTGGCCGGGATCGAGGTCGAGTGCCACCTGTTCCGGCTCGTCGACCCGAAGCTCGCGCCGACGGATGCCGGCCAGCCGGGCTCGCCGCCGGAGGTCGCGCTCCTCGGCCAGGGCTACCAGTACCTCACCGAGCAGCGCTACGACCTGATGGAGCCGGCGCTGGAGATCATCCGCCGCGACGTGCTCGCGCTCGGGCTGCCGCTGCGCTCGATCGAGGTGGAATACGGCCCGAGCCAGTGCGAGTTCGTCTTCGCCCCGACGGTCGGGCTCGATCCGGCCGACCTCATGGTCCAGTTCCGCTCGGCCGTGAAGCAGATCGCCCGACGCCATGGCCTGCACGCGACGTTCATGTGCCGGCCGAAGATCCCGCACGTCATGTCGTCGGGGTGGCATCTGCACCAGTCGCTTCGGGCGCGCGACACAGGCCGGAACGCCTTCGCGTCCCAGGACGGCGAGCTCCTGTCGCCCCTCGCCCGGCACTATCTCGCGGGCCTGCTCGCCCATGCCCGGGAGGCCGCCGTGTTCACGACGCCGACGATCAACGGCTACAAGCGGTTTCGGCCCTATTCGCTCGCGCCGGACCGGGCCGTCTGGGCGTGCGACAACCGCGGCGTGATGATCCGGGTCCTCGGCGCGCCCGGGGACGCGGCGACCCGGCTCGAGAACCGGGCGGGCGAGCCGGCCGCGAACCCCTACCTGTACATGGCGTCGCAGATCCTATCCGGCCTCGACGGGATCGACCGCGGCCTCGATCCCGGCCCCTCCGCCGACACGCCCTACGAGACCGATGCTCCGAAGCTGCCCCGCACCCTTCGCGAGGCCATCGAGGCGCTCGAGGAGAGCGCGTTCTTCCGGCACGGCATCGGCAGCCGCTTCGTGGACTACTACGCCCGGATCAAGCACGCGGAGATCGACCGATTCGACGCTGAGGTCGGCGAATGGGAGCACCGCGAGTATTTCGAGATGTTCTGACGGCCACGCCAGACGACAAGGCCGCCGGATCGCTCCGGCGGCCCTGTCCTGCCGAATGGCCTGTCAGCGCAGGATGCGGACGACCTGCCGGGTCGACCGGTCGAGGATGACGGTCCTCTGCTCGGGCGAGACGAAGTAGTCGTAGCGGCCGCCGGGCGCGAGGCCCGCGACGGATACGTTCTCGAGGACCGCCGTGTCGATGAAGCCGGGAACGACCCCGCCCTGCCGGATCACGTAGGGACGCCGGTAATCGGCCCCGACCGGGTTGTCGTAGCGGGGTCCGGTCGCCTTCAGCACCGGAGCCGGGATCACGGCGAGGAGATCGTCCGTGTAGGCCACGGCGTCAGCCCGAGCGGGAGCCGGGTCGTAGGCGTTCGGCGCCGGGGGCGCGAAAGCCCCGAAGGGCGCCGCGATGACCCGACCCGGAAGCGCCAAAGCGTTGACCACGATGCCCAAGGGCTGGCGCGCCGTGGCCGGAGCCGGCGCCGACGGGGAGAACGCCTCGAAGGGCGCCGCGATGATCTGGCCCGGAAGAGCCAATGCGTCGCCCACGAAACCCAAGGGCTGCTGCGCCGAGGCGGACGATGACATGGCCAGCGAAGGCAACGTCGCTGCCGCAGCCAAGGCCAGTCCACGAATAGCGTTCTTCGAGATGATGAACATTCGATGCTCCAATGATATCGTCGAGGCTCCGCGCGCGAACTCGGCGTCAAAGGCCGATGTCGGCGGGGGCTCGCTGATCGGTTCACCCGTCGACATCGAACGATAGGCTTCGATGGGGCGGCGGATCCGGGTGGAGAACGGGGCTGGCGGGACATCGTTGCGTCGCGGACGCATAGGTCCTCTTCCGAACGCCTGCCGAGGACCGGCCCCGACGGCCCCGGAGCCGCCGCCGATCGAGGGCCGGGCCGCGGATCGGAGCACGCGCATCGCTCCGGCAAGCCTCTCCGAACGTCTACGCTGTGCGGGGCGCGTTTCATGCTAGACGCCCACGGAACTGCGGCCGGAAGGGGATCTGGGATGAGACGCGTAGGGGTGTTCCTGGCAGCGGTCGCGGCTTTCGGCCTCGCGGCAGGCGCCGCCTCGGCCGACACGATCAAGGTCGGCGTGATCGGGCCGTTCTCCGGCCCGTTCGGCATCTTCGGCAAGAACTTCAAGGCCGGGATCGACGCCTGGCAGTCGAAGAACGGCAAGACCGCGAAGGGCCATGTCGTCGAGTTCATCTACCGCGACCTCGACGCGATCGACCCAGCGAAGGCGAAGGCTCTCGCCCAGGAGCTGATCGTGAAGGACCGCGTGCAATATCTCGCGGGCGCCTACTTCACGCCGGACGCGATGGCGATCGCGACCGTGGTCGACCAGGGCAAGACGCCGTTCATCGTCATGAACGCCGCGACCTCGGCCATCACCGAGAAGAGCCCGCTCATCGCGCGCTCGTCCTTCACGCTGTGGCAGATCACGGTCCCGGCCGCGAAGGTCGCGCTGGAGGAGGGCGTGAAGAAGGCCGTCGTCGCGGTCAGCGATTACGGCCCGGGCATCGATGCCGAGGCCGCCTTCAAGAAGACCTTCGAGGCCGGCGGCGGCACGGTCACGGACTCCGTCCGGATGCCGGTCCGGACCACGGATTTCGGCGCGATCATGCAGCGCGTGAAGGACACGAAGGCCGACGCGGTGTTCGCGTTCCTGCCGAGCGGCCCGCCGACCCTCGCCTTCGTCAAGGCCTTCATCGACAACGGCCTCAAGGCCGCCGGGATCAAGCTGATCACGACCGGCGATCTCACGCTCGAGACCGACCTTCCGGCGCTGGGCGAGGCCGGGCTCGGGATCATCTCGACCTACCACTACGCGCTCTCGCACGATTCCGCCGAGAACCGCGCCTTCCTGGCCGAGCTGAAGAAGATCGGCCTGCCCGCGAACGAGACCGTCATGACGGCGGTCGCGGCCTATGACGGCGCGCGGCTCCTGTACCGCATGATCGAGGCGACCGACGGCAAGCAGGACCCGCAGGCCGCCATGGCGTCGATCAAGGGCTTCGCCTGGGAGAGCCCGCGCGGCCAGGTCTCGATCGACCCGCAGACGCGCCACATCCGGCAGGCCATCTACAAGCGGGTCGTCGAGCGGCGCGACGGCGCCTTCGTGAACACCGAGATGAAGGCCTTCCCCGACCAGCCCGATTTCGGCCTCGCTCCGTCCCAGTAACACCCCCTTCGCGGCCTTTTCCGGGGCCGGCCGAGGTCACGGACCCGTGCAGACGTCCCTCTCCATCCTGGTCGACGCGCTCGCCTACGGGATGGTGCTCTTCGTCATCTCCATCGGCCTCTCGGTCACGATGGGCCTGATGCGCGTGATCAATCTCGCGCACGGGGCCTTTGCGATGATCGGCGGCACGATCGCGTCCTACGGCACGGTCTCGCTCGGGCTGCCCTTCTGGCTCGCTCTCGCGGCCGGGATCGCGGGCGCGGTCGCGATCGCGGTGCCGCTCGAGATCGGCCTGTTCCGCCGGATCTACGGCTCGCGCGATCCGCTGCCCCAGGTCCTGATGACGATCGGCATCACCTTCGTGATCATCGGGGTCACGAACTGGGCGCTCGGCCCGACCCTGAAGACGATCACGCTGCCGGCGATCCTGTCGGGACCGGTCGATCTCGGGTTCCGGACGCTGCCGGCGCATCGCTTCCTGGTCGTCGCGACCGGGGTCGCGGTCGCGCTCGGGCTCTGGCTCCTGATCGAGCGCACCGATTTCGGCATCCGGCTCAGGGCGGCCGTGGACGATCCCCGGATGGCGGCGGCGCTCGGCATCCGGACGAAGCTCATCTACGCGGCGACCTTCGCGCTCTCGATCGGGCTCGCCGCGCTCGGCGGCGTGATCGGGGCCGAGATCCTGCCGATCGAACCCTATTACGCGCTCCGCTACATGGTGACCTTCCTGGTCGTCGTCTCGGTCGGGGGCGCGGGCTCGATCGGGGGCGCGCTGATCGCGGCGCTGCTGCTCGGCCTCGTCGACACCGTCGGCAAGTACACGATGCCGGAGTTCGGCGACTTCTTCTTCTACGCCGCCGTGATCGCGGTCGTCTGGACCTTCCCGCAAGGGCTGCTCGGGCGGGCGCATTGACGGCCGGCGGGGCCGATCCGACCGGCCGGCGGGCGCTCCGGCGCGACCGCGCCGTCACGCTGATCGGCCTCGCGCTGATCGTGGGCACGGGTGCCGCCGGGTTCTTCCTGTTCCCGACCGACCTCGCCTTCCTGACACGGGTCGCGACCGCGGCGCTGCTCGTGCTCTCGCTCGACCTCGTGGTCGGGTATTGCGGGATCGCGACGCTCGGCCATGCGGCGCTGTTCGGGGCCGGCGCCTACGCGGCCGGGATCGCGGCCGCCAGAGGCGGGATCACCGAGCCGCTGACGCTGCTCGCGATCGGAACGCTCGGCGGCGGGCTCGCGGGCCTCCTGTCCGGCCTCGTCATCCTGAGGGCCGCGGGCCTGCCGCAGCTCGTCCTGTCGATCGCGGTCGTGCAGCTCGCGGGCGCGCTCGCGAACACGCTGTCGGGCTGGACCGGCGGCAGCGACGGCCTCTCCGGCATCACGCCCGGCCCGGTCTTCGGACGCTTCGAGTTCGATCTCTACGGTCATACCGGGTACTGGCTCGGGGTCGCCTGCGTGGCGCTCGTCTACGGCCTCCTGCGCCTCGTCGTGCGCTCGCCCTTCGGGCTTCTCTGTCGCGGCATCCGGGAGGACGAGACCCGGGTCCGGGCCATGGGCGCCCGCATCAAGCCGACGCTGGTCGCGATGTACGGGATCTCGGGCCTCGTCGCGGGCCTCGGCGGCGGGCTCTCGGCCGTGACGACAGGCGTCGTCGGCCTCGACAGCATCAGCTTCGAGCGCTCCGCGACGGCCCTCGTGATGCTCGTCTTCGGCGGGGCCGGCTCGCTGTCGGGGGCGCTCATCGGCACGCTCGCGTTCCAGACCTTCGAGCACATCGTCTCGGCCGCGAACCCGTTCCACTGGCTGACCCTGGTCGGGCTCCTCCTGATCGCGGTCGTGCTGTTCCTGCCCGGCGGCCTGCAGCGGCTCGTCTCGGCCCTCCCGGTCTTCGGGCCGCGCCGGTGAGCGCGCTGCTCGCGGTCGAGGGGCTCGAGAAGGCCTTCGGCGGCCTGCGGGTCGCGCGCTCGATCTCGCTGACACTGAAGCCCGGCGACCGGGTCGCGCTGATCGGCCCGAACGGGGCCGGCAAGACGACGTTCGTGAACCTCGTCTCCGGCCAGATCCGGCCGGACGGCGGCCGCATCCTCCTCGGCCGCGAGGACGTGACCGCGCGGGGCGTCGAGGCCCGGGTCCGGCGCGGCCTCGTCCGCACCTTCCAGATCAGCCGCCTGTTCCGGGACATGAGCGTCGCCGAGAACGTTCTCCTCACGCTCCTTCAGCGCGAGCGCCGGACGGCCGGGCTGTTCCGGAACGCCCATGCCGATCCGGCCCTCGACGGCGAGGCGCACGCGATCCTGGACGGCCTGGGCCTCGCGTCGGTGGCCGAGCGGCTCGTGCGGGAGATCGCCTATGGCCAGCAGCGGCTGGTCGAGATCGCGATCGCGGTCGCGCTTCGGCCGCGCGTGCTGCTCCTGGACGAACCCGCGGCCGGGGTGTCGCTGGCCGAAGCGCCCCGGATCGTGGACGCGATCGACGGGCTGCCGGCCGACATCGCGGTCCTGATGATCGAGCACGACATGGACCTCGTGCTCCGCTTCGCGAAGCGGGTGATCGTGCTGGCCGCGGGCGCCGTCATCTTCGACGGCTCGCCGGCGGCGGTCGTGCAGGACCCGGCCGTCCGGGAGGCCTATCTCGGCAGCTACGCGGGCCAGGCCCGATGAGCGCCGGCGCACTCTCGGTCGAGGGCCTGTCCTCCGGCTACGGGGCGACGCTGGTCCTGGAGGACGTGTCCTTCGCGGTGCCGGCCGGCGGGCGCCTCGCCGTGCTCGGCCGGAACGGCGTCGGCAAGACGACGCTCTTCGCGACCGTGATGGGGCTCGCTCGGCGTCACGCGGGCCGGATCGCGCTGGACGGGCAGGATGTGGCGGCGCTGTCTCCCGACGCGCGCGCCCGAAAGGGCCTCGGCTACGTGCCGCAGACGCGCGACGTGTTCCGGTCGCTCACCGTCGAGGAGAACCTGGTCGCGGGCCTGAAGGACCGCGGCCGGTCCGCGCTGGAGGAGGCCTACGGCCTCTTCCCGAGGCTCGGGGAGCGGCGCCGGCAGCGCGCCTCGCTCCTGTCCGGCGGGGAGCAGCAGATGCTGTCGACCGCGCGCGCGATCCTCGGCCAGCCGCGCGTGCTCCTCCTCGACGAGCCGCTGGAGGGGCTCGCGCCGGTGATCTGCGACGAGCTGATGATCGCGCTGCACGGCCTGACGGATCGGGGCGACCTCACCGTCCTCCTGGTCGAGCAGCAGATCGAGCGCGCGCTCGACTTCGCGCCGGACGCGATCGTGATGGACCGGGGCCGGATCGTCTGGTCCGGCTCGACCCTCGCGCTCCGGGAGGACGCGGCCGCGATCGAGCGCCACCTCGGGGTGGGCGCGTTCCATTGAGGGTCTCATCCGACACCCAACGTCCTGATGCCGGACACCTTTGCACGAGCAGAGGCTGTCATTCCGGGGCGGCGAAGCCGAGCCCGGAACCCATAGA
>CAXTKM010000033.1:15067-23472 GCA_964244795.1 uncultured Enterovirga sp. | reverse complement strand
AGCGGAGCTTCCCATGAATGCGACAGCCCATTTCAATGCGACAACCCATTTCACAGCCACCTTCACCGTCAACGGTCTCCGGCAAATCGTCGAATGGGCCGATCCCCGCGTGACGCTGCTCGATCTCCTGCGCGAGCGGCTCGATCTGACCGGCACCAAGAAGGGGTGCGACCGCGGGCAATGCGGCGCCTGCACGGTCCTGGTCGACGGGCGTCGGGTCAATTCCTGCCTCGCTTTGGCGATCAGCCACGACGGTGCCGAGATCGTGACGATCGAGGGTCTCGCGACCGGCGGCGTCCTGCATCCCGTCCAGGAGGCCTTCATCGCGCATGACGGGTTCCAGTGCGGCTTCTGCACGCCTGGCCAGATCATGAGCGCCGTCGGGTTGATCGACGAGGGCCAGGCCGGACAGGACCCGGAGCGCATCCGCGAGGGCATGAGCGGAAATCTCTGCCGGTGCGGCGCCTATTCCGGGATCACCGAGGCGGTGCTCGACGCGCAGGCCCGTCTGGCCGAGGTCGGCAGGAGCGAAGCGGCATGAAGACCTTCGATTACGTCCGGCCGGCCACCGTCCAGGAGGCGATCTCGGCCGCATCCGCGCCGGGCTCAGCCTATCTGGCCGCAGGCACGAACCTCCTCGACCTCATGAAGGGCGGCATCAGCCGTCCGGACCGGCTCGTGGACGTGACCCGGTTGCCGGATCTCGACCGGATCGAGCATCGTCCCGACGGCAGCGTCAGGATCGGGGCGCTCGTCCGGAACGCCGACCTCGCCCACGACCGGGCTTTCGCGCGCGCCTTTCCGGCGGTGGCGGAAGCGCTTCTGTCCGGCGCGTCCCCGCAGCTTCGGAACGCCGCGACCGCCGGCGGCAACCTGCTGCAGCGGACCCGCTGCGCGTATTTCTACGACACCGCGAGCGCGTGCAACAAGCGCGAGCCGGGCACCGGTTGCGACGCCCGCGGGGGCGAGAACCGCCTTCATGCCGTGCTGGGATGGAGCGATCGCTGCATCGCCACGAACCCATCCGATTTCTGCGTGCCGCTCGTCGCGCTCGACGCCGTCGTCGAGATCGAGGGCCGGGCCGGTCGCCGCGAGGTTCCGCTCGAGAGCTTCCACCTGTTGCCGGGCGACGCGCCAGAGCGCGAGACGGTTCTCGAGCCCGGCGAATTGATCGTCGCACTGCGCCTGCCGGCCGAGGCGGCCGCCTTCGCGCGCCACGCCCGCTACCTGAAGGTCCGCGAACGCACCTCCTACGCCTTCGCGGTCGTGTCGGCGGCGGCGGCCCTGCGGGTCGAGGGCGGCCGGATCGTCGCGGCGCGCGTCGCGCTGGGCGGGGTCGCGATGAAGCCCTGGCGCGCACGGGCCGCCGAAGACGTGCTGGCCGGCGCTCCGGTCGGTGCCGACCTGTTCCGGCGCGCCGCCGAGGTCGCGCTCGAGGACGCGACGCCGTCCGGCGACAACGCCTTCAAGATCGAGCTCGCGCGCGGGATCGTCATGCGCGCGCTGTCGCTCGCGGCCGCCGGGACCCCCGAGCGTGTCCCGGCCCTGCCTGCCTCCGCCTTCGCCAGCCCCTCCGGAGCCCTCCTCCATGCCTGAAATCGCCCTCGCCCAAGCGCCCGCCCATCTGCGCCAAGGCTCGAACATCGGCCAACCGCTGACCCGGCGCGAAGGCGTGCTCAAGGTCACGGGCGCGGCCCGGTTCGCGGCCGACCACCACCCGCCCGGCATGCTGTACGCGGCGCTCGCCGTGAGCGGCATCGCGCGAGGCCGCGTGACCTCGCTCGACCTCGCGGCCGCCAAGGCCCACCCCGGCGTCGTCGAGGTCATGACGCCGGAGAACCGGCCCGCGCTCGCGCAGGATCCGGACGCGAAGGACCACCCCTTCATGTTCCGGCTGGATCTTCTCCAGACCGATCGGGTCCGCTACCCGAACCAGCCGATCGCGGTCGTGATCGCGGACACGCTGGAGGCCGCGACCGAGGGCGCGACCCTTCTCTCGCCCCGCTACGACGAGGACGAGGCCCGGGTCGGCCTCGACGTGGGAGAGAGCTTCGTCCCCGCATCCGTCGGGGTCGGCAACCCGGCGGCTGCCGGGCATGGCGACGTCGAGGCGGGCCTCGCCGGCGCGACCCACAGGATCGACGCGACCTACGAGACGCCGGCCCAGTATCACAACGCCATGGAGCCGCACGCGATCGTGGCGACCTGGACCGAGGCTGGGCTCTCGATCGACACGCCGAGCCAGGGTCTCGCGATGGCGCAAGGGCGGATCGCCGGATTGTTCGGCATCGCGCCCGAGACGATCTCCATCCGTTCGCCTTTCCTCGGCGGCGGGTTCGGCTCGAAGGGGCTGATCTCCGGACCGCAGATCCTCGGCATCCTGGCCGCGAAGCTGGTCGGGCGTCCCGTGAAGCTCGTGCTCCGGCGCGAGCAGATGTACGGGCCGGTCGGCCACCGCGCGCCGACGCGCCAGCGGCTGCGGCTCGGCACGGACGACACGGGCGCACTGAGGGCGCTGGATCACCACACGAGGACCGCGTCCAGCACCTTCGACGACTTCTTCGAGCCGGCGTCCGACATCTCCCACACGCTCTACGCGAGCCCGGCTCTCGCCACCTCGCACGACGCGGTGCGGCTCGACACCGGCACGCCGCTCTTCATGCGGGCGCCCGGAGAGGCCACGGGCTCGATCGCGCTGGAGAGCGCGATCGACGAGATGGCGGAGGCCTGCGGCATGGACCCGCTGACCTTCCGGCTGACGAACTACGCGGAGGCGGAGCCGATCTCCGGCAAGCCCTTCTCGTCGAAGGCCTTGCGGGAGTGCTACCGGCAGGGCGCGGAGCGTTTCGGCTGGAGCTCGCGGCCGCTCGCGCCGCGCGGGATGCGGGACGAGGCGGGTCTCCTCGTCGGCTGGGGCGTCGGCACGGCCACCTTCCCGGCCCTGATGTTCCAGGCAGAGGCCCGCGCCGTGATCCGCCGCGACGGGAGCGGCCTGATGGAGACCGGCGCCCACGACATGGGCCAAGGCGCCTGGACGGCGCTCGCCCAGATCGCGGCCGACGGGCTCGGGCTCGATATCGACCGGGTCGAGTTCCGGGCCGGCACCTCGGATCTCCCCGATGCCGGGATCGCGGGCGGCTCCGCCCACACGGCGACCGCCGGGATGGCGCTGCACGACGCGGGTGGCGACGTCATCGGGAAGCTCGCGGCGCTCGCGACGGGCGACGAGCGCTCGCCGCTCTTCGGCGCCGGCAATGCCGGCGTCCTGGCCCGGGACGGGCGTCTGCATCGCCGCGACGACGAGAGCCGAAGCGAGAGCTACGCCGACATCCTGGCCAGGGCAGGTCTCGAGTCGATCGAGGGGCGCGGCAAGGGCGCGGCCGATCCGGCCGCGCAGGCAGCCTATGCCATGCATGCCCACGGGGCGGTCTTCGCGGAGGTGAAGGTGGATCCGGAGCTCGGCCAGATCCGGGCGACGCGGCTCGTCGGCGCCTTCGCGGCCGGCCGCGTGATCAATCCGCGCCTCGTCAGAAGCCAGATCTACGGCGGGATGATCTGGGGCGTATCCTTCGCGCTCCACGAGAAGGCCGTGATGGACGGGCGCAGCGGCCGGCCGATGAACCCGAACCTCGGCGAGTACCACATCCCGGTGAACGCCGACGTTCCCTCGCTCGAGGCGATCCTCGTCGACGAGCACGATCCGCACGTGAACGCGCTCGGGATCAAGGGCGTCGGCGAGATCGGCGTCACCGGTTCGGCTGGTGCGGTCGCGAACGCGGTCTGGCACGCGACCGGCGTCCGGGTCCGCGAGTTCCCCATCGCGATCGAGCGGCTGATCGTGCCGAACTGACGAGCGTTCGTCAGGGATACATCCTCGTCGGGGGAACACATCGAGCATCGAGGTGACCGTGGCTCATAAGGCAATGTCTTATAAGCCACGGTCTTCGAGCTTCTGGTCGACGGCGCGCGAGGCGAGGTGGCTTCGCTTATCCGGCGCTCGGAGGCAGCGCTGGGATTTTCCGCTCGGACATCTCAGTCGGCGACGGACCGTGTGACGACGCGGACGTCCGCCATCGGGCCGTCGTCACGCGGGCGAACGCGGCGGACACGGACGGGTCTTGCCCCGGTTTCGTCGAACGATCACGAGCTCAAGGCGGCCACGAACGCCAGGACCGCGCTGTCGAGGTCGCCGGCGTTCACGATCGAGACGTCGGCCCGAGAATCGGCCATGCCGTTCGACCGCGCGAGCCGGCGCGCGGGATCGCCGTCCTCGGGCCTGCCACGGGCCGAGAGCCGGCTCGCCAGGACGGCCAGCGGCGCCGTGACCTCGATCACCTTCACGCTCGCGTAGCGCGAGCGCAGCGGCTCGACGACGGTGCGCGAGACGTTGCAGACGACGCAGCGGCCTTCGGCCAGGCACGGATCAATGGTCTTCGGCAGACCGTAGCTGAGCCCGTGCGCCTCCCAGGTGACCGCGAACGCGCCGGCGGCTTCCATGTCCCTGAACCGGGCCTCGTCGGCCGGCAGGTTGTCCTCGGCCTCGGAGGGCGGCCGGGTCACGACCCGCCTCGGAAAGACGTAGGCCGGATCCGAGGCCAGAACCGCCCTGGCCCGGCGGATCAGCGTGTCCTTGCCGGACCCGCTCGGACCCACGACGAGCACAAGGCGGCCCGGCCCCGTCCCGCGCGGCAGGCCGGCCGTCGTCATGCGATCCTGGTCCCGCCCCGGTACGTCTCGCGCGCGACCGGGCAGCCCTCGACGGATGCGACCCGCACGAGGTCCGCCCTTCGGCCGACCTCGATCGCTCCGCGGTCCGCGAGGCCGGTCGCCCTGGCCGGGTTCAGGGTCACCATCCTGATCGCGTCCGGCAAGGTGATGGCGGGCACGCGGCGCGGCAGGTCGAACGCCGCCATGAGCAGGCTCGCCGGCACGTAATCGGACGACAGGATGTCGAGGAGGCCGGCGCGGGCGAGATCCTGCGCCGCGACGTTGCCCGAATGCGAGCCGCCGCGGATCACGTTCGGGCCGCCCATCATGATCTGGGCGCCCGCCTCGCGCGAGGCCTCGGCGGCCGCGTAGGTCGTTGGAAATTCGGCGATCTCCACCCCGGCGCCGCGCGATTCCGCGACGTGTTCGGGCGTGGCGTCGTCATGGCTCGCGAGCGCGATGCCGGCGCGCCGCGCGGCCGCGACGAGCCAGGCCCGGTTCGGCGCGGCGTAGCGCGCGTGGGTCGCGAGCTTCTGATCGATGAAGGCGTCGAGCTCGGCCTCCGAGAACGACGCCTTGCGCGTGTGGAACGTCTTCCAGGTCGCGAGGCTCGTGAACTGCCGCTGCCCGGGGGTGTGGTCCATCAGCGAGATCAGGTGCGCGGGATAGAGCGCGAGGTACGCCTCGGCCTGCTCGATGGCGTTCGGCGACGAGACCTCGCAGCGCAGATGCGTCCGGTGCTCGACCCGCAGGAGGTCCGAGCGGCGCGCCGTCGCGATCGCGTCCGCCAGCGTCATCAGGTCCTCGCCGATCGAGGCGGAATCCGAATCAGAGCCGACCCGGAGCGAGTCGAACACGGTGGTGATGCCGGAGGCCGCGATCTGGGCGTCGTAGGCGAGGACGGCCCCGACCGGGTTCCAGCGCACGTTCGGACGGGGCGCGTAATGGCTCTCGAGATGATCCGTGTGCAGCTCGATCAGGCCCGGCACGATCGTGTCGCCGCGGCAGTCGAGACCGCTCGCCGGCGCCGATCCCTCGCCGATCGCGGCGATCGTTCCTGCTTCCACCGCGAGCCAGCCGCGTTCGACGACGCGATCCGGCAGCACGAGGGTGGCGTCCGTGAAGAGGAGGGAAGCGGTCAAGGGAGAGCTTTCGCGTCGGGAGCGGCTGCCGCGGGTCTCGCGGCGAAACGGGCGACATCCACGATGCGGCCGGCGATCCGGTCGCGGATCTCCCGGTCGTGGAAGATGCCGAGGACCGCGGTCCCGGCCCGGGTCTTCTCGGCCACGAGCTCAGCCACCACCGCCGCGTTCGCGGCGTCGAGGGAGGCGGTCGGCTCGTCGAGAAGCAGGATCGGCCGGGCGGGCGCGAACCCGCGCGCGATGTTCACGCGCGCCTGCTCGCCGCCCGAGAACGTCGCCGGAGGCAGCCGCCACAGCCGTTCCGGCAGGTTGAGGCGCGCCAGCAGGACGGCTGCGGCCGAGAGAGCCTGCTCGCGGGTCATGCCGTCGCCGATCATCGGCTCCGCCACGAGGTCGATCGTCTCGACGCGCGGGATCACGCGCAGGAACTGGCTCACGGAGGCCATGGCCGAGCGCCGCAGGGCGAGGATGCGGCGCGGGCCCGCCCGCGCGACGTCCACGACCTCGTCGCCGTCCCGCACCAGCACGGCGCCGCGATCGATCCGGTAATTGCCGTAGATCATCTTGAGGATCGACGATTTCCCGACGCCGGAGGGGCCGCCGAGCACGACGCATTCTCCGGCCCGCACGTCGAAGCTGACGTCGGCCACGACCGGCAGGACAGCGCCGCCCCGGAGATGGAAGGTGAAGGCCTTGCCGATGCCCTCGACCCGGATCGCGGTCGAGCTCATGCCGCCAGCACCGAGGCGACGAGAAGCTGGGTATAGGCCTCGGCCGGGTCGTCCAGCACCCGGTCCGTCAGGCCCGTCTCGATGACGCGTCCGCCCCGCATCACGACGACCCGATGCGACAGAAGGCGCGCGACCGCGAGGTCGTGCGTGACGATGACGACCGCGAGACCGAACTCGGAGACGAGGCCCCGGATCAGGTCGAGGAGCCGCGCCTGAACCGACACGTCGAGCCCCGACGTCGGCTCGTCCATGAAGACGAGGCGGGGCCGGGTCACGAGATTGCGGGCGATCTGCAGGCGCTGGCGCATTCCGCCCGAGAACGAGCGAGGATCGTCGTCGATCCGGTCGGGCTCGATCTCGACCCGTTCGAGCCAGTCCGCCGCCTCCTCGCGGATCCGGCCGTAATGGCGTGCGCCCACCGCCATGAGGCGCTCTCCGACATTGGCGCCGGCCGACACGTTCATGCGGAGCCCGTCGCGCGCATCCTGCCGGACGAAGCCCCACTCCGTCCGGTTGAGGAGACGCCGCTCGGCTTCCGACAGCCCGGCCAGGTCTCGCAACGTCCCGTCCCGCATGCGGTAGCTCACCCGGCCAGCCGTCGGGGCGAGCTCGGTCGACAGGAGCGAGAGCAGCGTCGACTTGCCGGAGCCGGATTCGCCGACGATCGCCAGCACCTCGCCCTCGTAGAGATCGAGGTCGACGTCGCGGCAGCCTAAGCGCGCGCCGTAACGCTTCGTCAGGCCTTCGGCCCGCAGGAGGGGACGGTCGGTCATCCGTCGGCGTCCCGTCCCGGAGGGGCGCTTCCGGCAATGGCCTCGGGTGCGCTGCCGAGGAGCGCGCCGCGGAAGCCCGCGTCCCGGCGCGCCTCGCAGTGATCCGTGTCGGAGCAGACGAACATGCGCCCGCCCCTGTCGTCGAGAACGACCTCGTCGAGGTAGACGCCCGTCGCGGCGCAGAGCCCGCAGGGTTCCGCGAAGCGCTGGATCTCGAAGGGATGGTCCTCGAAGTCGAGGCTCCGGACCGACGTATAGGGCGGCACGGCGTAGACCCGCTTCTCCCGGCCGGCCCCGAAGAGCTGGAGCGCGGGGCACATGTCCATCTTGGGGTTGTCGAATTTCGGCGTGGGCGACGGGTCCATGACGTAGCGCCCGGCGACCGAGACCGGATAGGCGTAGGTGGTCGCGATGTGCCCGTGACGAGCGATGTCCTCGTAGAGCTTCACGTGCATGACGCCGTAATCGGCGAGCGCGTGCAGCTTGCGGGTCTCCGTTTCGCGCGGCTCGAGGAAGCGCAGCGGCTCGGGGATCGGAACCTGGTAGACGAGGATCTGCCCCTCCGCGAGCGGCTGCTCGGGGATGCGGTGACGGGTCTGGATGATCGTCGCCTCGCCCGTTCGCGTCGTCGTCGCGACGCCCGCGGTCCGGGCGAAAAACCTGCGGATCGAGACCGCGTTGGTCGTGTCGTCCGAGCCCTGGTCGATGACCTTCAGGACGTCGTCGGGGCCGATCACGGCGGCGGTCACCTGGACGCCGCCCGTGCCCCAGCCGTAGGGCATCGGCATCTCCCGGCTCGCGAAGGGGACCTGGTAGCCCGGGATCGCGACCGCCTTCAGCAGCGCACGGCGGATCATCCGCTTCGTGCCCTCGTCGAGATAGGCGAAGTTGTAGGCGGGGACCGCGTCGCTCACTCGGCGGCTTCCTGCATCTCGGGCCCGAGCGCGGCGGCGTGCTCTGCACGAAGCCGGCGCAGGAGCTCCAGCTCGGCCTGGAAATCCACGTAGTGAGGCAGCTTCAGGTGCTCCACGAACCCGGTCGCGGCCACGGTG
>CAXTKM010000033.1:0-15057 GCA_964244795.1 uncultured Enterovirga sp. | reverse complement strand
GTCGGCATGGGAGAGGACGAACTCCTCGTCCTGCGCCGGCGCCTTCGCGTCCTCGCCGTACTCCGCGGCCCGGAGCGAGCGGTCGACCAGCGCCATCGACATCGCCCGCCGCTCCCCCTGGCCGAAGGCGAGGCCGTACCCGCGCGTGAATTGCGGCGGCACCTCGGCCGAGCCAGCGAAGGCGTTGATCATCTGGCACTCGGTGAGCTGCACGCGGCCGAGCGGCACGGCGAAGCCCACCTCCTCGGCCGCGAACGCGACCTCGACCTCGCCGAACCGGACCTCGCCCACGAACGGGTGGGTGCGGCCGAACCCGCGCTGCGTCGAGTAGCCGAGCGCGAGCAGGAAGCCCTCGTCGCCGCGCGCCAGGGATTGAAGCCGCAGGTCCCGGCCGGTCGGGAAGGAGAGCGGCTCGCGGGTGAGGTCGCCGGGCTGCGCGTCGGCGCCGGTCTCGCGGGCGATCAGCCCGTCCCCGTCCAGGATGTCGCTGACCCGCGCCATCGCGTCGCCCGACGGCTCCGCCTCGGCGGGAGCCGGGGGCAGCGGCGCCATCCCGGCCGCGAGGGCGAAATCGAGCAGGCGATGCGTGTAGTCGAAGGTCGGCCCCAGGACCTGCCCGCCCGGCAGGTCCTTGTATGTCGCGGAGACGCGCCGGCTCACCGCCATCGCGCCGGTGTCGACCGGCTCCGCGTAGCCGAACCGCGGCAGCGTCGTCCTGAACGCCCGCAGGAGGAACGCGGCCTCGATCAGGTCGCCGCGCGACTGCTTGATCGCGAGCGCCGCGAGGCCCCGATCGCAGAGCGACCCCTCCGCCATCACGCGGTCGACCGCGAGCGCGAGCTGTTCGTCGATCTGCTCCAGCCCGATCTCGGGGACCGCCGCGTCGCCGCGGCGTCTGTGCGCGAGAAGGCGATGCGCGTTGTCGATCGCGGCCTCGCCGCCCTTCACCGCGACGTACATCAGGCGACCTCGCCGACGACGCGCGAGGAGCGCGGGATGCCCTGCACCTGTCCCGTCGCGACGAGGAGGATGTCCGTCCCTCGCGGAAAGAGCGCCGCGTTGCCGCGCAGCCGATCCGGGAAATCCGCCGGGAGCGACAGGGGCGCGATCGTGATGCTGCCCCGGATCCCGGGTCCGACGAGCGCGATCGGCAGGCCGCCCGCGAAGCCCGGGACGGCTACGATCACGGTCGTCGAGCGGTCGGGATACGGGTCCGTCCCGATCGCGAGGTCGCCGAAGGAAGGCAGGCAGGACGGGTCGGACACGAGCGCGAACGCGGCGTCGGCCGGCGTTTCGACGAGGCGGGCACCCGTGTGGAAGCGGAGGTATGCCGCGACCTCGCCCGAGGCCGCGAGGGCGGGATCGAGCCAGAGCGGCGCGTCCGGGTCGGCGAGCGCGAGCGCGAGCGCGGCGAGCTCCGGCGTCAGCGGATCCGGAGGCGCGAGAGCCGCCGGCAGGCGCATCGACACGCCCGGGCGCGAGAAGGCCGACAAGGCCGCCCGGAACACGACCTGCCCATCGAAGACAGGGTCGGCGAAGCCGTGTGCGAGGGCCGCGCCCATCAATCCTCTCCCCGCACGAGCGTGAAGAAGTCGACCCGGGTCGCGGAGGCCTGCCGGGCCCGGAGAGCCTGCTCCGCCTGCAGCCGGTCCCGCACCGGGGCCAGGGCATGGGCGACGGCGTCACGTCGCTCCGCGACCTGCCAGAGCGCGTCGATGATCGCGGCGCGGCGCGCCTTCGCGGCGTCGCGCCCCAGGTGATAGGCGAAGCCGATGGGACCCGCCGAGTCCTGATCGATCTCGAGGGTCACGGCCGCGCGGGTCACCGTCGCCTCGCCGAGGTTGAACGCCGCCCCGTCGCCGCCGGCCCGGCCGCGCAGCATCACGAGGCCGGTCTCGCCCGCCCGCAGCTCCCGCACGGGAGGCAAGGGGGAGAGCCGGGCGAGCCGATCGAGCGCCGCCTCGAGCTCGTCCGGGCGCGCCTCGGCACACACGGACATCGTCTCCCGCCGCGCGCTGCTCCCCTCCTGGCCTGCCCGCTCCGTCATCCGTTCAGAAACCTTGCCGCACTCGGTTGTCTAGTCTTATAGACAAGTATGGACGCGTTCAATGACGAACCGATGACGTCGCAGGCCGGCCCGCCGGATCTCGAGCGCGGTGACGGCATCGCGGCGTGGCGGCAGATCGCGGACGGGATCGAGGCCGAGATCGCGTCGGGGCGCTTTCCGGAAGCCGCCCAGCTTCCGACCGAATCCATGCTCGCCCGACAGTTCGGCGTGAACCGCCACACCGTGCGGCGCGCCCTCGCGGCGCTCGCCGGGAAGGGCCTCGTCCGGGCGACGCAGGGCCGGGGGACCTTCGTCGAGGCCCGGCCTCTCGCCTATCCGATCGGGCCCAGGACACGCTTCTCGGAGATCGTCGCGCGGGCAGGCCGCGAGGCCGAGGGTTCGCTGATCGCATCCCGGACGATCGTCGCGGGCCGCGACCTCGCGGACGCTCTCCGGGTCGAGGTCGGGGCCGCGGTCCTGGAGCTGACGACCCGCCACGCCGCGGCCGGAAGCCCGATCTCGACCGCCCGGACCTGGCTGCCGCTGCCGCGCTTCGAGGGCTTCGCGGACCGCTACGGCGCGCTCGGCTCCATCACCCGCGCCTTCGCGGCGTTCGGGGTCGCCGACTACGCGAGGCAGACGACCCGCGTCACGGCTCGCCCGGCGACCTCCGACGAGGCCGCGACGCTCGAGCTCGCGCCGGGCCGCGTCGTCCTGATCGCGGACAGCGTCAACGTCGACCTGGAGGGCGTGGCGATCCAGGCGACGCGCGCCGTCTTCGCGGCCGACCGGGTCACGTTCGTGATCGACTCATGAGCCGCAGCTAGACGGGCTCCAGCCTCGCGTGGGGACCGGACGGCAGCTCGACCCCGATCGGATCGCCCGGTCCCACGTCTCCGCCGAGGAGGATCGTCGCCATGATCCCGGCCTTCCGGACGAGCCGGCCCGACTCGTCGCGGGCCAGGACGGCCGCCATGAGGCCGGGCCGGAAGGCGTCGAGCTGGCGGCAGGGGTTGCGGAGCCCGGTGACGACGGCCACGGCCTCGCGCCCGAGCCGGAGGCGCGTTCCTGTCGGCAGGGCCAGGAGGTCGAGGTGCTCCGTCACGACGTTCTCGCCGATGTCGCCGGGAGCGAGCGCGAAGCCGAGCGGCGCGAGTTCCGCGAAAAGCTCGGCCGGGATGAGGTGGAGCTGGCGCAGGTTCGGCTGGCTCGGGTCCCGGGCGACGCGGGAGCGGTGCTGGACGGTGCGGCCGGCATGCGCGTCGCCCTCGACCCCGAGATCGGCGACGAGCCGTATCAACCGCACGACGACCTTGCTGAACCCGTGCACGCCGTCGCGGCTGACGGCCAGGACCCGCGCGGCTCCGCTCAGCGCGCGATCCCCTGCGGGCCGATGATCGCGAGGCGCAGGCGGGACGACGCCGCGTCGATGATCGCGACCGTGATCAGGATGAGGACCACGATGAAGGACACCGCCTGCCACTCGAGCGTCCGGATCATCTCGGACAGGTACAGCCCGATGCCGCCGGCGCCCACGATGCCGATGATCGTCGACGAGCGGGTGTTCGATTCGAACTGGTACAGGATCTGCCCGAAGATCACGGGGAGCACGGACGGCATCACCCCGAACCGGATGCGCTCGAACGCGCCGCCTCCGGACGCGATCACGCCCTCCTCGGGCTTCCGGTCGACCGTCTCGATCGCCTCGGAGAAGACCTTGCCGAGCGTCCCGATATCGACGGTCAGGATCGCTAGCACCCCGGCGAACGGCCCGAGCCCGACCACGTTGATCCAGATCAGCGCCCAGATCAGCGCGTCGATGCTTCGGAGCCCGTCGAGGCTCCGGCGCGACGCGAAGTGGACGACGCGGTTGATCGTCGTGTTGCGGGCCGCCAGGAAGCCGATCGGGAACGCGATGATCGCGGCCCCGATCGTCGCCAGGAACGCGATCGCGACGGTCTCGGCCAAGGCGTGCAGGAGAAGCAGCGCCTTCGACCAGGACCCCGGGTTCGGGGGCAGCATGAAGACCGCGAACTCGCCGAGGCGGCCCACCCCCGCGATCATGGCCGAGAGCGAGAACCCGAGCCGCCAGAAGCCGAACACGAACAATCCGGCCAGCGCGACCACGATCGCGGCGGGGACGAGCCGTCGTCGGAGCGGCGGCGCGAAATCCGCCGGGTGACGCGCCCGGAGGCCGGGCAAGTCGGCGAGGGCCGCGGCCCTGAGCCCGCCCCGGCTCATCAACGATCCTTCACGTCGACGAGGGAGTGCCGGAGGCGCTCCGTCCCGAGATCGATCACGACCACGGTCACGATGAGAAGGACCAGGATCGCCGACACGTCCGCGTAGTAGAACTTGCGGATCGCCTCGATCAGGTCCTGGCCGATGCCGCCCGCGCCGACGAAGCCCATGACGGACGCCTCGCGGACGTTCACCTCGAAGCGCAGCATCCCGTAGCTCGTGAAGTTCGAGAGCACCTGCGGCATCATCGCGAAGCGGATCGCCTGGACCCAGGTCGCGCCGGACGCCGTCACGCCCTCGAAGGGCTTCAGGTCCGCGTTCTCGACGATCTCGGTGTAGAGCTTGCCGAGGGCGCCCGTCGAGTGGATCGCGAGGGCCAGCACGCCGGGCACCGGCCCGAGCCCGAAGGCGATGACGAAGATCAGCGCGAAGACGATGTTCGGCACCGTCCGGCAGAACTCGAGGAAGCGCTTCGCCGCCCAGCGGACGCGGCCGTCGGGCATCATGTTCGTGGCGGCGAAGAAGCAGAGGAGCGCGCCGAACACGGTGCCCAGCACCGTCCCGAGATAGGCGATCAGCAGCGTGTCGGCGAGGAGCGACAGCCACTTGCCGAGGCCCCAGAACCATTCCGGGAAATCCGTCCAGACGCGCTGGCCCGCGGAGGTGCCGCTGTCGAGCGTCAGGATCCGGTCGAAATACCCGGTGAGGTTGCCGACGTTCGCGAACAGGCGGCGGAGGTCGACCTCGGCCACCCAGGCCGAGAGCGCCGTCGCCGCGAGCGTGAGGCCGACCAGGACGAGGGTCGACCGCGTCCGCGCGGCCGTCGCGCCCGCATAGGCGCGCGACAGGTCCGCGATGCGGGTCTCGGAGAGGTGGATGACGGCTTTCGACATGGGAGAGCGAAGGGCCGGGACAAGCCGGCCCTCCGACGTCAGCTACGGCGGCGCAGGCTGTCGACGAACCGGTTCAGCTCGACGATGGGATCATAGGCCGCGTTGTTGACCGGCTCCCAGGGCTTCTGCTTGCCGTCGTAGATCTTCTCGAAGAGGGCCGGGTCCTTCTTCGGAAGCTCCATGATCGCGGTCCGGATCGCGGCCTTGAGACCCTCGGGCATCGCGGACAGATAGGCGAAGGGCGAGTTCACGATCTGATCCGACTTGAAGATCAGGCGGAAGTCGGCGGCCTTGACCATGCCCTTCCGGGACATCCGCTCGAGGTTCGATTCCTGCTCGTCGTTCCACCAGTTGAAGGCGACGTCGCAGACGCCCTGGTTCACGGCGATGACGGCGTTCTCGTGGCTGCCCGAATAGACCACCTTGGAGAAGAACTTGTCGGGCTCGATCCCCATCTTGTTCAGGGAGAAGCGCGGCACGTTGTTGCCGGATGTGGAGTTCGGGTCGACGAGGCAGAGGTTCTTGCCCTTGAGGTCCTCGATCTTTTGATACGGCGAGTCCTTCTTCACCCAGGCGACCGAATAATAGCCCTTCGTGCCGTCGAGGTTCACCTCGATCGCGAAGGCGTCGATCTTCGCCCCCGTCATCAGCGCACGCGCGAAGGACGAGGGACCGTACTGCGCGATATGGATGTTGCCGGCGCGTTGGCCCTCGATGACTGCCGCGTAGTCGCTGGCGATGCGGAGCGTGACCTTCGTGCCGATCTCCTTCGAGAGATAGGCGACGAACGGGGTCCAGCGCTCCGTCACGCCGGACGCGTTCTCGGCCGGGATGACCGCGTAGACGAGCTCGGGATAGGACTGCTTCCAGTCCTGCGCGGTGGCCCCGGACGCGAGCCCGAGCGCGAGCGCAAGCCCGCCCATGACGCTTCGACGTGACAGCATCTCTGATACTCCTGGCTCAAGGGCGCGTCGTCGCGCCCGGGTTTCGGCGCCGGCGGGCGCCTCTAGGCGTGAACGGGGATGCCGGCCGGCAGGCGGATGTCGGCCGGGCGCTCGCGCTCCGTTGCCATGACGTCGCCGGCCTCGAGGCCGTAGAGTTCCCGGGCCACGGATTCGGTCAGCTCGGCCGCGACCCCGTCGAACACGATGCGGCCCTGCGCCATGCCGACGAGCCGGTCGCAATAGCCGCGCGCGATCTCGAGCGAGTGCAGGTTGCAGAGCACCGTGATCCCATAATGCTTGTTGATCCGCAGAAGCGCGTCCATCACGACCCGCGTGTTGCGGGGATCGAGCGAAGCGATCGGCTCGTCGGCCAGGATGATCTCGGGCTCCTGCACCAGGGCGCGGGCGATCGCGACGCGCTGCTGCTGACCGCCGGAGAGCTGGTCCGCGCGGCTCGCCGCGAACGCGCCCATGTCGAACTGCTCGAGCGCCGAGAGCGCCATGGCGGTGTCCTCGGCAGACCACACGTTGAACAGCGAACGGACGGACGAGGTCTTCTCGAGCCGGCCGATCAGCACGTTCGTCAGCACGTCGAGTCGACCGACGAGGTTGAACTGCTGGAACACCATCGCGCAGCGGGCCCGCCAGGCGCGCAGCTCCCGTCCCCGCAGCGCTGTGACGTCCGTGTCGCCGAACTGGATGCGGCCCTCGCTCGGCTCGACGAGCCGGTTCAGCATGCGGAGCAGCGTCGACTTGCCGGCGCCCGAGCGCCCGATCACGCCCACGAACGAGCCCGGCTCGATCGTGAGGTTCACGTCGGCCACGGCCACCTTGCCGCCGAACCGCCGCGTCACGCCTTCCATCACCAGCATGGGTGCACCTCTCGCGGAAGGCGGTATCGGGCTTGTGCAACGCTTCCGTGACGGTCACGCCTCTGTCTCGATCGCGTGCGAGAGCGGGGCATGGGGGCGGCGATGACGCGCAAGCTGGGCGAGGAGCCGTTCCTGCACGAGGGCGCCAAGGTCCTGCGCTCGACGCTCGGCCGCTACGTCGAGATCGGGGCGCGCAGCCAGGTGGTCGAGACCGTCGTCGGCGACTACTCCTACATGGCCTCCGACACCGACGTGATCTCCTCCACGATCGGCACCTTCTGCTCGATCGCGGCCCATGTCCGGATCAATCCCGGCAATCACCCGATGGAGCGTGCGAGCCAGAGCCACTTCACCTATCGGGCGAGCCTCTATTTCGAGGATGAGCCCGACGAGGCGGCCTTCTTCGACTGGCGGCGGAGCAGCCCCGTCACGATCGGGCACGACGTCTGGATCGGGCACGGTGCCGTGATCCTGCCGGGCCGCAGCATCGGGACCGGAGCCGTGATCGCGGCCGGCGCGATCGTGACGAAGGACGTCGCGCCCTACGCGATCGTGGTCGGCAACCCGGCCCGGCTTCTCCGGATGCGCTTCCCGGCCGACATCGTCGCCGGCCTGCAGCGGGTCGCCTGGTGGGAATGGGACCACGGGCGACTGCATGCGGCCCTGGCCGACTTCCGCGAACTCTCGGCCGAGGCCTTCGTCAGGAAGCACGGCTGACGGGCCTAAACCCCGAACGGATAGCGGGCGAGGATCCGGAAACGAGCCGTCCTGTCTGCCTGCCGGAACACCGTGAGGGCATCGATGGCAGGCCCGTCCTCGATCGGCCGGTAGGCTTCGGCGAGCCAGTCCCGCACGGACGCGCGCCGTTCCTCCGGAAGCGGTCCCGACAGCGTCATGTGGAAGCGGTAGTCGTCGAACACGAAGGGGTAGCCCCAATCGTCCAGGCTGCGACGCTGCCGTGCCGAGAGCGGAGCGGCGAGCCGGCGCTCGCGGTCGGCCGGCGACAGCGGCGCCCGGAGAGGGCTGAAGTCCCGCACGCAGTCGGCCGCGAGCGCATTGAGGTCAGGCGAGATATCGGTCGGCACCAGGGCCACGAAAGCCCCGAGCAGCCCTACCGCGAGCCGAGGCGCCGTGAACGCGATCCGGCCTGCGGCGAAGGTGCGGGCCGCTTCGAGCAGCCGGTCCTCGGTCACGCCAGGTCCGAGGTGAAAGGGAGCCTTGAGCGTCCCGTGAAACCCGTATCGCCGCGGATCCTCGGTCCAGCGGCGCCAGGACCCGTCGTCGACAGGAAGGTCCGGAAGGAACGGCGTGTCCAGGCCGGTCGCCGCATCGTAGCCTAAGGCGGCGGACCCGAAACGCCACAGGGCGCCCCCGGGTTCGGGGGCGGAGTAGATGGCGAACCGTGGTCCCACCGCGGTTCCGTGGCGAAGGATGCGACGGGAGTCACGCGAAAAGCGAACGATCCGGACCGAGTCCGTCCGCGGACGCGGTTTCGCGTGCCGGCCGGGGTCACCGGCGACGGCTCGCCGGCCCGAGGCCGCGGCCACCGTGCCGGGTCGACCAGGCGACCGGATCGCGCCGGAAGGCGTCGAGCAGGGAGCGCTGCTCCCCGGAGAGGGCCCGGTCAGCGTCGACCCGCAGGATGTCGTCCCAGGTCGCGAGCGGGATCAGCGCGAGGCCCTCGGCCGCGAGGCGCTCGCTCACGCCCGGAAAGACGTCGTTCGAGAAGATCGTGAGCGCGTCGCGCACGTCCGCGCCCGCGACCCGGAGGCCGCGCGCGAACGCGACCTTGCTCGCCCCGTCGGTCGTGAGATCGTCGACGAGGAGGACGCGGCGGCCCTCGACGGCCGCGCCCTCGACCTGGGCGTCGCGACCGATCCCGAGCGGGCGCTTGCGCACGTAGGCGAGCGGCAGGTCGAGCGCGTCGGCGAGCCAGGCCGCGAACGGGATCCCGGCCGTCTCGGCCCCGGCCACGACTTCGATCTCGCCCGGCGCGAAGCGCTCGGCGACGGCGAGGGCGGCCCGGCGCGTGATCGCCCGCCGCCCGGCCGGATCGCCGATGAGCGAGCGGCAGTCGACGTAGATCGGGCTCGCCCAGCCGGCCGCGAGGATGAAAGGGCGCTCGCGCGCGAAGCGGATCGCGCCTCCGTCGAGAAGCAGCCGGGCCACGACCGCGCCCGTGTCGCCGGGCGACCCGACATCGTCGTCGCGCGGGGCATTCATCGCGCTGCCTCCAGGAGGGCGGCCCGCATCACCGAGGCGCCGGCCAGCAAATCGTCGATCGCCATCGCCTCATGCGGGTTGTGCGACCCGTGCTCGTTCCGCACGAAGATCATGGCGCTGGGCACTCCGGCGCCCGCGAAGATGGCCGCATCGTGGCCGGCACCGCTCGGGATCGTCTCGTCGGGCAGGCCGAGGGAGCGCGCCGACGCCCGCAGGCGCTCGATCCAGGCCGGGTCCATGAGGGCGGGCGCCGAATCGACCCGCCGGTCCGTCGTGAACGCGACGCCGCGCTCCTCCGCGATCCCGGCGCATTCGGACAGGAACAGGTCGTAGAACCCCTCCAGCGTCTCGAGGCTCTGGCTCCTGGCCTCGAAGCTGAACCGCATCGTGCCGGGGATGCGGGTGATCGCGTGCTCGGCCGCATCCGTGCCCACGATGCCGGACGTCACCACGAGGTCGCGGCCGCGCTCGAGCAGCGTGCGCCAGTGCCGGTCGAGATGCGTGATGAGCTCGGCCGTCGCGAAGACCGCGTCGCGTCGGAGCCAGCGCGGGATCGCGCCCGAATGCCCGGCCTCGCCGACGCATTCGACGACCCTGTGCCGAACGTTGCCCCGGATGCCGGTCACGATGCCGAGCGGCAGCTCGCGTGCGACCAGCACGGGTCCCTGCTCGATGTGAAGCTCGACCCAGGCCGCGATCGCCGACGGGTCGAGCAGCCGCTCGCCCCGGGCGATCCGGTCGACGTCGGCCCCGACGTCGCGCATGCAGGCCGCGAGCGGCCGGCCGGTCACCGCGTGCGGGGTCGCGAGATCGTCCGCACCGAGGCGTCCGAACAGGGCGCCAGATCCCATGTACGCGCGGGCGAAATAGGCGCTCTCCTCGCCGCGCAGGCCGTAGAGCTTCAGCGTCCGGCGCGGCCTGATCCCGTCCCGCGCGAAACCGGCCAGGATCGCGAGCCCGGCCACGACGCCCGCGGCCCCATCGAAATTGCCGCCCTGGGGCACGCTGTCGAGATGCGACCCGCAGGCCATGAAGGGGATGTCCGGATCCTCTCCGGGCAGCGTCGCGACGAGATTCGCGGCGGCGTCGCGCTCGGTCGCGAGGCCGGCCTCCCGGGCGGCGCGCTCGACGATGTCGAGGGCGCGGCTCTCCCCCGGACCGTAGGCGTCGCGCGTGATCCCGACGCCGTCGAAACCCGCCGCGCGGAGATCCGCGAACAGCGTCTCACAGAAGCCGCGATCCACCCCGTCCGTCATGGCGGCGGCGCGACCCAGGCGAGGTCGGCCTCGTCCACCTCCTCGTTCCGGACCGCGCCCGTGAGGTCGGCCACGCGCGCGAGGCCGTGCCGCTCGCAGAAGCGCGCGAGGCCCTCGATCATGGCGATCATGGCGGCCGGCTGCACGAAGGTCGCGGTGCCGACCTGAACCGCGGTCGCGCCCGCCAGCATGTACTCGGCCGCGTCGTCGGCGGTCGCGATGCCGCCGCAGCCGATCACCGGGATCGCGACGGCGCGGGCGCATTGGTAGACCTGCCTCAGCACGATCGGCTTGATCGCGGGTCCGGAGAGACCGCCCATGACGTTGCCGAGGCACGGCTTGAACGTCGTGAGGTCGATCGCCATCGCGAGGATCGTGTTCGCGACCACGAGCGCGTCGGCGCCAGCCGCTTCGGCGGCCCGGGCGACCTCGGGCAGCTCGCCCGTGTTCGGCGTGAGCTTGACCCAGAGCGGCAGGGAGGTCGCGGCCCGGAGCGCCCGCGTCACGACGTCGGTCGAGGAGGGCCGCATGGCGAAGGCCTTGCCGTCCTCCTCGATGTTCGGGCACGAGATGTTCGCCTCGATCGCCGCGATCCCGGGCACCCCGGAGAGCTCGGCCGCGAGGCTTGCGAAGCCCTCCGCGGTCGGGGCCGAGATCGAGACCACGAGCGGCACCGGATAGCTCCCGTAATGCGGCATCGTGTGCGCGATGAAGTGGGGCACGCCCTTGGACGGGATGCCGATCGCGTTGATGAGCCCGCCCGGCCTCTCGACCACGCGCGGCAGCGGGTTGCCGGTGCGGAGCTCCCGGGTGATCGTCTTCGTCACGAAGGCGCCGAGCCGGCCGAAATCCATCACCCGCTCGAGACCCTCCGCGAAGGTGCCGGAGGCCGGCATGACGGGATTCGCGAGCGTCAGCGAACCGATCCGGACGGAGAGGTCGGTCGTGCCGCCGGGGCTCACGGGATGGCCTCTAGGATGTCGAAGACCGGGCCGTCCCAGCAGACGCGGCGGTGGACGATCTCGCCGCCGACGTTGAAGTCCCGCACGCAGCAATAGCAAAGCCCGATTCCGCAGGCCATCTGCTGCTCCATGGCGACCTGGCCGGGCAGCCCGAACTCGACCGCGAGGCGCTGCTGCACGCGCATGAGGCGGCCCGATCCGCAGGTGAAGAACGCCTCGCAGCGTCCGGCCGCGATCAGGCCGCGCAAGATGCGCTCGACATGGGCCGGCCCGCTCGTCCCCTCCTGGTCGGTCACCGGAATCACGGTCGCGCCCTCGCGTTCGAACAGGTCGACCGAGAGGACGAGGTCCGGCCGGCGGGCGCTGAACACCGCCGTCACCTGCGTGCCCTGGGCGCGCGCCGCCCTGGCGAGGGGCGCCAGCGTCGCGAGGCCGGCACCTCGGCCGACCGCGACGATGTGCGTCCAGGCGGGATCGAGCCGGAAGCCGGTCCCGAGCGGCCCCACGATGTCGAGCCGATCGCCCGGCCGGAGCGTCGCGAGGCCGCGCGTCCCGGCGCCCGCGATCTTGTAGAGGAACGCGACGGTCCCGGTGGCCGGATCGGCACCGTAGAGGCTCATCGGCCGGCGCAGGTAGGGTTGCTCGCCGGCGGCCTGCGGGCAGAGCAGTTGGAAGAACTGGCCCGGCAAGGCCGCGGCCGCGAGCGGACCGCAGCCGACGACGAGGTGCCGGTATTCGGTGTTGACGGCCGTGTTCTCCCGAACCTCTGCCAGCTCGGCGACCACGCTCGGCGACCAGCCTCCCGGCGCGGGGCCCGCAACAGGCTGGCCCGAGCCGGGCCCGGTCTCCTGGGTCGCGTCGGGTCGCACGGGAGAGCTCTCCATCAGGCGAGCGCGGCGCCGCGTCTCTCCGGGATGAGGAGCAGCAGGGCCACGATGTCGAGCAGGTAGAGGACGGCAAGCAGCGCGATGGCGGTGTCGAAGCCGAGTGCGGCCGCGACTGCGCCCACGACGACGGGACCCGTCCCGCCGACGGCCCGGCCGATGTTGAACAGCACGTTCTGGGCGGTCGCGCGGGCGGCCGTCGGGAACAGCTCGGAGATGAGCGCGCCGTAGCCGCCGAGCATGCCGTTCACGAAGAAGCCCATGCCGGCGCCCGCGAACAGGAGCGCGGTCGGATCGGTCAGGCGCGAGTAGGTCACCACCATCACGCCCGCCATGAGCATGTAGCCCATGAAGGCGGGCCGCCGCCCGACCCGGTCCGCGATGTGCCCGAAGGCGAAGATGCCGACCGCCATGCCGGCGATGGTGACCGAGGTCCACACGGCCGACTGCGTCAGCCCGAAGCCGAACCGGGTCGCCAGATAGTTCGGCAGCCAGATCATCACGCCGTAATAGCCGAAGTTCTGGACCGAGCAGAGGATGATCATGCCGAGGCTGAGCTTCGCCGTCGCGACGTCCTTGACGAGAAGCCTCAGCGAATTCTTCGGTTCGGGCGAGCGCCCGACCGTCTTCACGAAGACATCCGGCTCGTGCAGCGACTGGCGGATGAAATAGGCCGCGACCGCCGGGAACACGCCGATCGCGAACATGCCGCGCCAGCCGATGACCGGCAGCAGGATCGGGGTCGCGATCGCGGCCGCGAGCACGCCGGCCTGCCAGCCGAGCCCGACATAGGACGAGGCCCGGGCCCGCTTCGAGGCGGGCCAGGCCTCCGCGACCAGCGCCATGCCGATGCCGAACTCGCCCCCGAGCCCGATACCGGCGATCGTCCGGTAGGCGAGGAGGTCCCAATAGCCTTGCGCGAGCGCGCAGAGACCCGTGAACACCGCGAAGAGCACGATCGTCCAGGTCAGGACCCGGACCCGGCCGAGACGGTCGGACAGCATGCCGAACACGACCCCGCCGACGACCGCCCCGACCAGCGTGGCGGTGACCAGCGAGGCGCCCTCCGCCTGGCTCAGGCCGAGATCGGCCGAGATGACCCGCAGCATGAAGCCCAGAATGAGGAGATCGAACCCGTCCATCGCGTAGCCCAGCGCCGAGCCCCAGAGCGCCTTCCAGGCCGCGGAATCGACCTGCGCGGGACCGACCTCGTCCGACGAGGAGACGGAGGCTTCGCCCTGAGACATGGCTCGATCCTTCCAGGCATGTCGATGCCCACATCAGGGGGCAAGCTCGGCCGGCGTTGCTTCGATCGCGGCTTTCGCGAGGGCACCCAACGGTCCCGAAACCTAGATGATAGACTGTCTATCTCGCAAGAGAAATCCAAAGCATTGGATGAACGATTTTTGGGTAGACTACGCCTACGGTTTGAGCTCCCGCACAGCCTGACGGAGCAGGGCTGCCGCTGCGGCCCCTTTCGCGGCGCGCGCCCACATTGCGCCGACGAGCCTCTCGTAGAGAGCGACGGCGTCGGTCGCGGCCGTGATCGACGCGACCCCGAGCCGGACGTTCGGGAACTCGCCCAGCCGGAACGGGCTGATCGCGACGAGCGCCGTCCGGTCGCGCAGCCGGCAGACCTCGAAGGTCTGGTTCGGCACCGTATCGTCGATGACCCCGATCTGGATGCCGAGCGGCTCCTCGGCGATGAGGTCGGCGGTTCGCTCGACCTCGATCCGGGCGAGCCGACGCCGCTCGGCCCGGACCTTGTCGGAGACCGAGTAGCTCCCGATCAGCCCGGTGCGGAGCAGACGCTTGACCTCCGTCAGGCCGACCAGCCCGGCGATGGCGGGGCCGCCGGGCGCGAGCGCGGAGCGGCGCTGCTCCAGCACGACGAGGAGGCGATCGATGTCGTCGACCGCCTTGCCGCGATCCGCGACGGTGGCGGGCAGCCCCTCGACCAGCATCGTCCGCAGGATCTCGGGGAAGTCGCCCGAGGTCAGCAGGAAGGTCAGCGGCTCGTAGAAGAGGGTCAGCCGCTCGGACCCGCTCTCGATCTGCCGCAGCCGCTCGAAATAGGCGATCGCGGTCGAGAAATACTCGGTGCCCGCCCCGAGCAGCGAGGGCAGCGACACGCCGAGGATCTCGGCCATGCGCTCCAGGGTCTCGACCTTGATCGGCGTCGAGCCCTTCTCGTAGTTGTAGAGCGCCGCCCGCGAGACGCCGAGGCGGTCGGCCGCCTCCTCGGGCGACAACCCCGATCCCAGCCGATGAGCCTTCAGCCGCAGGCCGATCTGTTGGAAGTCCACCGGCATCCGGTCAACCCTTGCAGCGTGTTCGACGGGCCGATCGGCCGGGCCCGCTATACCTCACCCCGGACCGAAGCGGGCTGGTCGTGGCGACGCCAGGACGCCCGGCGGGATCCGCGGGCCGCCCGTGCACCGTCCCGTACAAGGTGTATGAAGGCCGGCGACACGGACACGAGGCGGACATGGATTTCTCGGGAAAGCGCGTCATCGTCATGGGCGGGAGCCGAGGGATCGGCCGCTCGATCGCGCTCGGGTTCGCCAAGGGCGGCGCCTCGGTGTCGATCTGCGCCCGGAGCCCCGGCCCTCTCGATGAGACCAGGAGGGAGCTGGAGGCGTGCGGCACGGCGGCCCACGCGGCCGGCCTCGACCTCGCCGACGCGGCCGCCATCGCGGCCTACGTGCCGACGGCCGCGGCCGCGCTCGGTGGCC
>CAXTKM010000032.1:0-24467 GCA_964244795.1 uncultured Enterovirga sp. | reverse complement strand
CGGGATTGGCGGGCTTGCCGCCCTGCAGCCAGGATTCGCGGGATTGGCCGCCCTTCCAGGCCCGGGTCGTGAAGCCGAGGATCTCGACCTTCACGCCGCAGCGCTCGAGCGTCCGGGCCAGGATGTCGGCGCAGGTCGCCGCGACCGTGATCGGCCGGCCCCGCATCGATCCGGAATTGTCGATGAGCAGGCTCACCACCGTGTCGCGGAATTCCGTGTCCTTCTCCTGCTTGAAAGAGAGGGGCTGGTGCGGGTCGATCACGACCCGGACGAGCCGCGCCGGATCGAGGATGCCTTCCTCGAGGTCGAAGTTCCACGAACGGTTCTGCTGCGCCAGGAGGCGGCGCTGCAGCCGGTTCGCGAGCCGGCCGACCACGCCCTGGAGATGCGAGAGCTGCTTGTCGAGATACGAGCGCAGGCGCGCGAGCTCCTCGGCATCGCAGAGCTCGTCGGCCTCGACCTCCTCGTCGAAGCGGGTCGTGAAGGCGTGGTATTCCGGGCCGCGGCTCTCGTTGCCGCGGGAGGGTGGCGGGCGCCAGGCCTCCGAGGACTCGTCCGCGTCGGCGTCCTCCGCCTCGTCCGGCATCTCGCCGGAAGGAGCGTCCGCGGCCTCGGTCGCACCCTCGTCGAGCTCGTCGGACGCGTCGTCCCGGAGGTCGATCTCGGCCCGCTCGCCCTCGGAACTCTCCTCCGACTCGCCGTCGCCGCCTTCCTGCTGGTCCGAGGATTCGCTCTCGTCCTCGCTGTCGGTGTCGTCCGGATCGAGAGCCGACTCGTCCGCCATGTCGAGCGAGGACAGGAGTTCGCGCACCGACTGCGCGAAGGCGCGCTGGTTGTCGAGCGTCGACACGAGGCCGTCGAGATCGGGCCCCGCGCGCTCCTCGATGAAGTCGCGCCAGAGCTCGACGATCCGGGCTGCCGCGACCGGAGGCTTCCGGCCGGTCAGCCGCTGGCGAACCATCAGGGCGACCGCATCCTCGAGCGGTGCATCGGCCCGGTCGGTGATGTCCTCGTACTTGCCGCCGCGGTGATAGCGGTCCTCGATCATGGCCGCGAGGTTGTCCGAGACGCCGGCCATCCGGCGCGCGCCGATCGCCTCCACCCGAGCCTGCTCGACGGCGTCGAAGACCGCCCGGGCCGCCTGCGCCTGCGGGGCGTAGCGGCGGTGCACGGTCGCGTCGTGGCAGGCGAGCCGGAGCGCCATCGAATCGGAGTGCCCGCGCACGATCGCGACATCCTCCGGAGAGGCCTTGCGTGGGGGCTCGGGAAGGCGGGCCTTCTCGCCGGACAGGATCGGCCTGTCGGACGCGTAGGTCACCTCGAGGTCGGGACGGCGGGCGAGCGCCCGCATGCAGCCCGCGATCGAGCGCTTCAGCGGCTCGTTCGGGGCTTCCCGGCGGTCGCCGGTCTTGCGGTTCGAGATCGTCATGCGTCGAGCAGCTCCGCGAGATCGCTCAGGCTCGCGGCCGCGACGTCGACCGGAACGGTCGGGCCGGCCTCGCCCGTGCCGGGTCCGTACTCGTCCGGGCGGGCCACATGCGCGGTCCTGAGCCCGCATTCGGCCGCGGCCTTCAAATCGAAGGAATGGGCCGCGACCATCATGCAGCGCTCGGGCGCGAGGCCGAGCGCCTCCGCGGCCGCGAGATACACCGCCGCCTTCGGCTTGTATTCGCGCGCGATCTCGGCCCCGAGAATCGCGTCCCAACTGAACCCGTTCTGCCGCGCGAGATCGACCATGAGGCCGATGTTGCCGTTCGAGACCGGCGCGAGCCGGTACCGGCGGCGCAGGCGCGCAAGCCCGAACTCGACGTCCGGCCAGGCGCCGAGCCGGTGCCAGAGGAGGTTCAACGCCGCCCTGGCGGCCTCGTCGAGGTCGTCGAGCCCGAACCGGGGCAGGATGCGGTCGAGGTTCTCGCGATGCAGCACGTCGAGCCTGACATAGCCGCGGCTGCCGTCCCGGATCCCGGCCATGCCGGGCTGGTACTCGGCCCGCCAGGCATCCGCGAAGGCGAAGCCGTCGATCTCGCGCCCGATCAGGGCCCGGGCTTCGCGGGCGATGGAGCCGCGCCAGTCGACCAGCGTGCCGAACACGTCGAAGAAGAGGGCGTCGACGGCCAGAGGCTCGGTCCCGGAGGCCGTCAGACCGTCCATCTCAAGGATCCATTTCGAAGGGGCGATCGAGAAGGTCATCCCAACCGTAGGGGCAATCGGTCGGGAACTCGTCCTCCGGGACATGCGTCTCCAGGGATGCCCAATCCCGCGCTACGGGATACACTTCCGTCAATGCGTCGTCCCGATGCGACTTCAGGCTAGGACTGGTCTTCATGAGCTTGGCGTATCGCCTCCGTTGCTCCCGGATCGAATAGACCCAGCTCTGTGTCCGCTTCTCGGGTTGCTGGTCCCACTTCAGCATATGCATGATCAGGACTCGAAGGGTGCTCCAGAGCCTCCAGTGCAGGTTCTTCCCCACATCGCTCAGCTCGGCCGCTACGTTCTCAAGGTCGATGTCGTCGAACCGTCCGGCCTTCAGCAGCATGACCTGTTCTTCGACCCAAGCGAGCAGATCATGATCATGATGCACGAGGCTCGTAGCGCGACGGTCGGACGCGTCTTTCGCAACAGCTTGGGCCATGCCCACCTCCGCGTTTCGTCGGCCTTAGCTCAGCGCCACGTTGACCGCGCTCTCCGGCAGCTCCTTGCCGAAAGAGCGCTGGTAGAACTCCGCGACCAGCGAGCGCTCGAGTTCGTCGCACTTGTTCAGGAAGGTCACCCGGAACGAGAACCCGATGTCGCTGAAGATCTCGGCATTCTCGGCCCAGGTGATCACGGTTCGTGGCGACATCACGGTCGAGAGGTCGCCGTTGATGAAGGCGTTCCGGGTCAGGTCGGCGACCCGGACCATGCGGTTCACGATCTCGCGCCCGTCCGGGTTGCGATAGTGATGCGCCTTCGAGAGCACGATCTCGACCTCGACGTCGTGCGGCAGGTAGTTCAGCGTCGTCACGATGGACCAGCGGTCCATCTGCGCCTGGTTGATCTGCTGCGTGCCGTGATAGAGCCCCGACGTGTCGCCGAGCCCGACCGTGTTCGCGGTCGCGAAGAGCCGGAAGGCCGGGTGCGGGCGGATGACGCGGCTCTGGTCGAGCAGCGTGAGCCGGCCGGACGATTCGAGCACGCGCTGGATCACGAACATGACGTCCGGCCGTCCGGCATCGTACTCGTCGAACACGAGCGCGACGTTGTTCTGGTAGGCCCAGGGCAGGATGCCGTCCTTGAACTCGGTCACCTGCATCCCGTCCTGCACGACGATCGCGTCCTTGCCGACGAGATCGATTCGCGAGACGTGGCTGTCGAGGTTGATCCGGACGCAGGGCCAGTTCAGGCGGGCCGCGACCTGCTCGATATGCGTCGACTTGCCGGTGCCGTGATAGCCCGTGACCATGACGCGGCGGTTGCGCGAGAACCCGGCCAGGATCGCGAGCGTCGTCGGCGGATCGAAGATGTAATCCGGATCGGTGTCGGGAACGTGGTTCTCGGTCGTCGAGAACGCCGGAACCTCGAGATCGGATTCGATCCCGAACACCTGCCTGACCGACACCTTCATGTCCGGCACGGCCGGCACCGTCTCACTCTTCATCAGCATCGAAAGCCTCTTCGGCGGCGGGGCGTCGGACGTGAGCGCCGCCGCAAACCAGGCAGCGCCTCGGGCTGCCGTCTCGTCTTAGCCGGGCGCTCCGGGCGGCGCAATTTCGGGAACGCGCCCACGCGGCCCGTTCAGCAGAGCCCCGCGGCCTTCAGGGTATCGTGCGCCCGGATGATGTCGCGGAGGCGATCCTCGAAGGATCGGTCGCCGCCATGCGCGTCCGGGTGGAACCGCTTCACGAGCACCTTGTACTGCGCCTTGATCGCGGGACCGTCGGCGTTCTCGTCGAGATCGAGCGTCTCCAGCGCGCGCAGGACCGGCCCGGGGCGACGCGGGCGTTCGGGCTCGACGTTGCGGCGCGCCTGCCCGGACCGGGCGGAAGACCGCATCAGCCCGAGCGGGTCGAGATAGTCGAACTCGTCGCCGGGTGCGCCGTCCTTCCGGCGCCGGCCGCCGTTCACGCCCATGTTCCAGGTCGGCCGGTGACCGACCGAGGCCTCCTTCTGGTAGGCCATCACGGCGTCGTCCGGCATGCCGGCGAAGTAGTTGTAGGTCTTGTTGTATTCCCGAACGTGCTCGAGGCAGAAGCGGAAATACTGCCCCTCGTTGCCGCGCCCCTTCGGGGCTCGGTGCACGCCCTTGCCCCCGCAACCCGGGTGATCGCAGGTCGGCTCGGCGGCACCCCGCCGCGGTGCATCCGCGGCGGCCGGCTTGATCCGGATGCTGTCGAAAAGGCGCGAGTTGAGATCCATGTCGGGTCGAGTATGGGTGGTGGGGCCGGTCCCGGGCAAGCCCGGGCCGGGACGATCAGCAGGCCGAAGGAGTTCACGTGCCGTTACGCGCCTGGATCAGCGAGACCCTGGAGCGCGCGTTGGTGCCCGCCTCGCTCTCGGTCGAGGACGAATCCGACCAGCACGCCGGCCATTCCGGCTCGCGCGAGGGCGGGGAGACCCACTTCCGGATCGATGTCGTGTCGGCGGCGTTCGCGGGCAAGAGCCGCCTCGAGCGTCACCGGATCGTGAACGAGGCGCTCGCCGCGGCGTTCGATCGCGGCCTGCACGCGCTCGCGATCAAGGCCCGCGCGCCGGGCGAGTGACGGGCGACGGCGCAGGACCTGCGGGCGCAAAGCCGTAGAGCACGAGAGCGGCCCCGAGCGCGGCCGCATAGCCGACGAACAGGCGCCCATAGGCTGCATCCGCCGGCAGGCCGGCCGCGAGCGCCGCCGCGACCGTCCGGCCGGACAGCCACTGCACGACGCCCGCGCCTCCGATGAAGGCGAAGTTCATGAAGGTCACTCCGCGGCCGATCAACGCCGCCGGCAGAAACAGGCGGGCGTGAGCCATCAGGATCGCGTAGGTCATCCCGAAGAACCCGATCGCGCTGAGGAGAGCGATCGCGACCGCGACCCCGCCCGCCATCGGCCCGGGCAGGAGGAGGCCGAGCGCGAGCAGCGCCACGGCCGCGACGCCCGACCCGAGCGCCGTGGTCCGCTTGGCCCCGAGCCAGCGCTCCATCGGCCCGAGGGCGAGCGAGCCGAGCGACATCCCGGCTGCCATCGCGGCGACAGCGTAGCTCAATCCGGCCGGGCCGAGCGGGTAGGCGGAGGCAAGGGCCGGAACGATCCAGACGGACCGGACCGCGATCACGACCGCGTAGCTGACGGCCGCGATCGGGAGCAGCGGCCAGAGGGCCCGGATCGACGCGACGGCCCGGAGCCCACCCAGGAGCGATTGATCGCCCGCGGCGCTTTCGATCGGCGGCGGATCGCGCAAGAACCACCAGATCGCGAGGCAGCACGCCGCCGTCGCGGCCGCGATCGCCAGCATCGACGGCCGCCAGCCGAACCGCGCGGCCGCGAGCGCGAGCGGTGCCGAACCGAGAAGGTTTCCGAGCGAGCCCACACCGATCAGGGTCGCGCCCAGAAGGGCGAAGCGCTCGCTCGGGTAGGCGCGGGCGAAGACGTAGAGCCCCGCCATCAGTGCCGGGGCGCAGCCGATCCCGATCAGGATCATCGCCGCACAGGCGGCCGCAAAGCCCGTGGACGTCGCGAACCACGCAGCGCCCACGACGGCCGCCGCCATCGTGATCGCGAGCGTCCGCCGCGGGCCGAACCGGTCGAGCGCAAAGCCGACCGGGAACTGCGCGAAGGCGAAGGCCGCGAACCAGGCCGCGGAGAGGCTGCCGAAGCCGGCCGCGTCGAGGCCGAGATCGCGCACGAGATCGCCCGACACGACCGCCAGGAAGGAGCGGTAGAATTGGCTCAGGGTGAACGCGAAGAGGAGGACGATGAAGCTCGCCACAGCCGCAGACCCTCGACGACCCCGCCGCCGAAGCGGCGTAGACGGTTCGGCCCTAGCGCACCCGCTCGAGCAGGGAGACGTAGTTCGCGACGGCGGCTCCGCCCATGTTGAAGATGCCCCCGAGGGTCGCGCCCTCGACCTGGATGCCGCCGGCCTCGCCGCAGAGCTGCATCGCGGTGAGGGCGTGCATGGAGACGCCGGTCGCGCCGATCGGGTGACCCTTCGACTTCAGGCCTCCGGACGGGTTCACGGGAAGGCGTCCATCCTTCTGCGTCCAGCCCTCCTTCACGGCCCGGGCGCCCTGCCCTTCCGGCACGAGGCCCATCGCCTCGTATTCGATCAGCTCGGCGATCGTGAAGCAGTCGTGCGTCTCGACGAAGGAGAGGTCGTCGAGAGAGAGCGAGGCGGTCCCGAGCGCGCGCTGCCAGGCGACCGCGCAGCCCTCGAACTTCAGGATGTCGCGCTTCGACATCGGCAGGAAATCCTGCGCGTGCGCGGTCGCCCGGAAGGCCACCGCGCGCCGCATCGCGGTCGCGGTCTCGCCGTCAGCGATCACGATCGCGGCCGCGCCGTCCGACACGAGCGAGCAGTCGGTGCGCTTCAAGGGACCCGCGACGAACGGGTTCTTCTCCGATTCGGCGCGGCAGAAGGCGAAGCCGATGTCCTTCCTCATCTGCGCGTAGGGGTTGTCGACGCCGTTCCGGTGGTTCTTGGCCGCGATGGCGGCCAGCGCGTCGGACTGGTCGCCGTGCCGCTGGAAGTAGGATTGCGCGATCTTGCCGAACACGCCCGCGAAGCCGCCCTCCTGCTCGCCGTCCTCGACGAGATACGAGGCCCGGAGCAGGTTCCGGCCGATCTCGGCGGAGGGGGTCTTCGTCATCTGCTCGACGCCGACCACGAGGACGACCTTGGCCCGCTTCGCCTCGATCGTCTTGACGGCCTGATGCACCGCAGCCGACCCCGTCGCGCAGGCGTTCTCGACCCGGGTCGCGGGCTTGAACCGGAACGCGTCGTCGGCCTGCAGGACGAGGGACGCCGTGAAGTCCTGCGGCGAGAAGCCCGCGTTGAAATGGCCGAGCACGATCTCGTCGACGTCGCCCGGGCCGATCCCGGCATGGTCCAGCGCCTCGCGCGTGACCCGGACCACGAGGCTCTCGACCGTCTCGGCATCGTGCCGCCCGAACGGCGTATGGGCCCAACCGACGATCGCAGGCTGCATGACGACGTCTCCTCCCGTGTGTCGGACGCATATGCGCCTGTCGCCGCATCGGGACAAGCGGGTCCGCCTCCCCGCGCCTCAATGTGATGCGAGGAGCATCAGCACGCCGGCCACGATCAGCCCGATCCCGGCGAGCTCGCGCCGCGAGCCGCGCTGATCGAGCAGGCGGCGCGACACGATCTGCGCCAGCACGACCTCCACGAGCGCCAGCGTCCTGACGTTCGCGGCCGCCGTGAGCGCGAAGCCGATGAACCAGAACTGGGAGGCCGCCGCGCCGACGAAGCCCGCGAAGAGCGAGGGGCGCCAATGGCGGAAGCTGCCCATCAGCGCCGACCGGTCGAAGAACGCGAGCCAGATCACGAGAAGGCCGGTCTGGAACCCGAGGCCCCAGCACAGCGTCGTGGTCGCCCGGAGCAGGAACGTGCCGCTGTCCAACGCGAGGATCGCGCCCCGGAAGCCGATGGCCGAGAACGCGAAGAGCGCGCCCGCGATGATCCCCAGCGCGACCGCCCGTCCGCCAGCCCGGAGCGCGTCGCCCGCGACCCGGGGCGACCAGGACGTCAGGACGACTCCGAGCGTCGCGACCACGACGGCCACGATCCCGAGCGGCGAGAGCCGGTCGCCGAGGACCAGGAAGCCGAACACGGCGATCTGGATCGCCTCCGTCTTGATCAGCGCGGTCACGACCGCGAAGGAGCGCTCCCGCATCGCGGCCAGCATGAGCCCGGTCGCGAGGATCTGGGTCAGCGCGCCGAGCAGCAGGAAAGCCGCGAACCCCGGCCCGGCCCGCGGCACGGGGTCGCCCGTCGCGAGAAGAAGCGCGCCGAGGAACAGGAGAGCGAAGGGGAAGCCGTAGAGGAACCTGACCTGGGTCGCGCCGGCCGTGCCGATCACCTCCGTCAGCCGGCGCTGCATCGCGTTGCGGGCGACCTGCCCGATCGACGCGATCAGCGTCGCCGGGACCCAGAGGAGACCCACATCCATGACCGTCGCCGCGAAACCCGTTCCGTGCTACGCCTTGCTGTCGCCACGTATGGGCGGATACGTGAAGCCGGACAAGCGCATGGCTGCCCCGCGGGGCGACCCCGCGCGATCCGACCTCCCGGACCCGTTCCCGATCACCGACCGGAGCTGAACCGCATGATGGCGAGACGAGCCGTCCTGTCCGCGACCGTTTTGTCGCTCGTATCCCTCGCGGCCGCTCTCGCCACGGCTGGGCCTGCCTCGGCCCAGACCCCTGGGCTCGTGGTGGACGCGGGTTCGGGCCGTGTCCTCTTCGCGGAGCGGGCGACGGATCCCTGGTATCCGGCCTCGATCACCAAGCTGATGACCGTCTACGTCGCGCTGGACCAGGTGCGCCGGGGCCGGCTCGCGATGAACTCGCTCCTGACCATGTCCGAATACGCGGCCTCGCAGCCGCCCTCGAAGCTCGGGCTCCAGCCCGGCGGACAGCTTACGCTCGAGAACGCGATCAGGATCATCATGGTCAAGTCGGCGAACGACGTCGCGACCCTGATCGGCGAGGGCGTCGGCGGCGGCTCGGTCGAAGGCTTCGCGGCCCTCATGAACGAGGCATCACAGCGGCTCGGCATGCATGAGAGCCGCTGGTACAACCCGAGCGGCCTGCCGGACGGCCGGCAGCAGACCTCCGCCCGCGACATGGCGCTCCTCGCCCGCGCGCTCATCAACGAGTTTCCCGATCGGCAGGATCTCTTCAACATCGGGGCCGTGAAGCTCGGCGCGACCGTGATGCGGAACCACAACGGGCTGCTCGGCCGCTATCCGGGCGCGGACGGCATGAAGACCGGCTTCATCTGCTCCGGCGGCTTCAACGTGGTCGCGACCGCGACGCAGGGCGGCCGCAGGCTGATCACGGTGGTCATGGGTTACCCGTCCGCGCGCGAGCGCGACCTCCGGACGGCGGACCTGTTCGACACCGGCTTCTCCTCCTTCGGGGGCGGCTGGAGCGCGCAGTCGATCGACTCGCTGCCGCCCTCCGCCTCGATGGCGGCGCCCGACATGCGGTCCGTGATCTGCGGGCCGAAGCGCCGGACCCCGCAGGAAGACGACGAGACCGCGGCGGTCCAGGTCTCGGCGGCCAACAATGCCGAGAACCCGATCGCGAGCCTGTTCTCGTCGAGCCCCTTCGGGTCGACCGCGAACGGCGCACCGATCCTCGGCAGCCGCCGCACGCTCGGGCCGCGCGTCGCGTTCGAGCCGATCCCGGTCTGGATCGGGGCGACGCCGGGCGAGGTCGGCGACGAGGTGCTGTCGCGCGGGCGCGGGCGGCGGCTCAGGATCGCCGGGCCGCGCGTCCGGACCGAGCGGGTCAGTCGGGCGAGCGCGCCCGGGCCGGCCGCGCTCGCGTTCACCTCGGGGTCGGCGACGCCCTCCATCATCGCGGGGGCCAAGGTCGATACCGTGAAGGCGGGGCTGCGTCCGGCGAGCCGATCGGCGCTCCGCGACAACCTCGGAACGAGCCCGTCATCGGACGTGAAGCCGAGGCTCGGCGCCATCGGGTCGACGGCCTCGGGACGCCCGACAGCGTCGGGCAGCCGGCCCGGCGCGATCGCGGCGAAGCCGGCCGCGGTCGACGGCGTGAACCCCGACACAACGAAGCTTAAGACGACATCTGGCAGGACGACAGCGGGCAGGACGGCCCAGGGCCGGACGCCCCAGGACAAGCCCGCCGCGAAACCGAAGCCGAAGCCCGTCGCGAGCCAGTAGCCCGGTCCTCCGGTCATGACGCCGTCGCGCCCCCCTGTCGGGCCGCCACCCCCGATCCCGCTCACGGTGCTGACCGGGTTCCTCGGCGCCGGCAAGACGACGCTGCTGAACCGCCTCCTTCGCGACCCGGCGCTCGTCGACACGGTCGTGATCGTGAACGAGTTCGGCGAGGTCGGCCTCGACCATCTCCTCGTCGAGACGGCGGAGGACGGGATGATCCTCCTCGCGGCCGGCTGCCTCTGCTGTACGGTCCGGGGCGATCTCGTGGCGACCCTGGAGGACCTCCTCCGGCGTCGCGACAACGGCCGCATCGCGCCCTTCCGTCGCGTCGTGATCGAGACGACAGGGCTCGCCGACCCGGCCCCGGTGCTCGCGGCCGTGCTCTACCATCCCTACCTCTCGCGCCGCTACGCGATCGAGGGCGTCGTCGCGGTCGTAGATGGGCTGCACGGGGAGGACGCGCTCGCCCGCCACGAGCAGGCGCGCCGGCAGGTCGCGGTCGCGGACCGGATCGTCGTCAGCAAGGGCGACCTCGCGCCGGAGGGCACCTCGGCCCTCGAGGCGCATCTCCGGCGCCTGAACCCGGGCGCCCCGATCCTGCCCGCGATCGACGGCCACGTCCCGGCCGAGCGCCTGCTCTCGGGCGGCCTCTTCGGGCTCGACGGCAAGATCGGCGACGTCGCGGCGTGGCTCCAGGCCGAGGCGATCGAGGCGCACGGCCATCACCATCATCATCACGACGTGAGCCGGCACGACGAGCGCATCGCCGCGACCGTGCTGACCGCCGATCAGCCGATCGGCGAATCCGCGCTCGACCTCTTCCTCGACATGCTGCGCTCGACGCTCGGCCCGAAGCTCCTGCGGCTGAAGGGGCTGGTCGCACTCCGGCGCGACCCGGAGCGACCGCTCCTGATCCAGGGCGTGCAGCACGTCCTGCACGTCCCGGCGATCCTGCCGGCCTGGCCCGATGCGGACCACCGGACCCGGATCGTGCTCATCCTCGACGACGTGCCGCGCGAGGTCGTGACCCGGATGTGGGACGCCTTCGCGGGTCGCCCGGCGATCGACAGCCCGGACGCCGCCGCGCTCGCCGACAACCCGCTCGCCCCGGCCACGATGGCGCGGTGAAGGTCTGCCGGACGGTCTCGTCCGGCCCCTCGCTCGTCGCTTCTGCGAACCTTTACACGGTCGCACCGCTGTCATTCCGGGGCTCGCGAAGCGAGAGCCCGGAACCCATAAGGGCTCACGGCCATAGCCTCGACAGCGTGGGCGTCACGACTCTCGACGTTGGAGTCTATGGGTTCCGGGCTCGGCTTCGCCGCCCCGGAATGACAGGCCAGGGACGTGCAGAGGTCTCGGGGACGCGTGCCGATCCAGCCGCCCGCTACGCGACCCGCTCCACCTGCACGCCGCGGCAATCCATCTCGTATTCGAGGTCGACCACGGGCGGACGGCAGAACTGCCACGTCAGACCCGCCGGCATCGCGCCCCTTCCGGCGATCTCGCTCTGCATCAGGGGGTGGATGTCGTGCACGCAGTAGGCCTGGGTCGCTGTCGTGTCCGGCCAGCCGAAGCCGAGCGCGCTCATCCGGCGCTCCATCTCGCCCAGCACGTAGCCGGCCTTCTCCCGGAGCCCGGCCGGGCTCGTGTCGCCGATCGCGACCGTGTGGTCGCGGTAGTTGCCCTGGCCCTCCCGGGCCTCGCCGCTGCCCGCGACCACGAAAGAGGGCCGCGCGCCGGCCTCCTCGATCGTGAAGGAGAACGCGTGAAAGCCGGGCTCGGCCGGCGGCGAGACCTCCGGGCAGACGTTGCTCCGGGCGACGGGGTTCAGCCCGTCCGGGCCGATCAGGCCCCAGTCCCGCAACGGCCCGACATAGCTCTCGTTGAAGCGCAGGAAACCATCCTCGGTGAAGGGCGCCGGAGACCGCAGCTCGCAGGCCGCGAAAGCCGTCTTCGGCCGGCCCGCGGCCTCCAGGATCGCGCCGATGCGGCGGAAACCCTCCCCGATCGGCACGACATCCGGGAACCGGACCCGCTCGACCCGGAAGCCCGGCATCGCGGCGATCCCGGCCGAGTACATGAAGACGCCCCGGACGTAGCGGTATCCGCCGGGTCCGAAATCGATCACCTCAGCCATGCGCCGTCACTCCTGGTTCGACCGATGCCCGACCGGGCGAAACGTAGTCGCGTCCCTTCACGAGCCGGGTCGGCGTGTAGACGATCATGGCCTCGCCGCGCTGGTTCCGGATCGTGTTCCGGGTCCTGACGATGCCGCGTCCGGGCTTCCGGGTCGGGCGCGATTCCAGCACCTCGACGACGACATGGATCGTGTCGCCCGAGAAGGTCGGGCCGCGCACCTCCATGTCCATGCCCATGAAGGCGAGCCCGGTCCGCTGCACGACGGACTGCATGAGCAGGCCCTCCGCGAAGCAGTAGACGAGCGCGCCCGGCACGAGCCTGCCGGCGAAGAGCGACTCGCCTCGTAGATATTCGAGGTCCGTGAACAGGACCTCCAGCATCCCGGTCACGCTGACGAAATTCGTGATGTCGGCATCCGTGATCGTCCGGCCGATCGTCCGGAACATCATGCCGACCGGGGTGTCCTCCCAGCGCAGGCCGAGGCCGAGCGTCGGGATGTCGTCGGGAATGTCTGTCACGGGATCCTCACGGACGATCGGCTCCGGTCTTCGCAGGGCGCGAGCCGGGACGCTACTCCGCCGTCACGTGAAATGGGATGCACCCCTGGACGAACGAGGATCACGCCAGCCTCCGCGACGGGTCCCGTCACGTCCCGCAGAAGGTCCGGTAGGCCGGACCGCCCGGCTCGGGCGGCAACGCGTAGCGCTCGCGGCCCGGCTGCTCGTCGAAGGGGTTCGCGAGGACCTCCGACAACGCGTCGAACGGCCCGAGATCGTCGTGCTCGACCGCGGCCGCGATCACCTCCTCCACGCGGGCGTTGCGCGGGATGTAGACCGGGTTCGCGAGCCGCATCGAGGCGCGGCGCTCCACCTCGCGGCCGGGTTCCTCCGCGAGCCGCGACCGCCAGCCCGCGGCCCATGCGTCGAAGGCGGCGGGGTCCGAGAACAGCTCGCGCATCGAAGCCTCGGTGGACGGGTCAGCGGACGCCGTCGCGAGGCCCCGGAACGTCTGCGTGAAGTCGGCGCCGCCACGGCCCATCGCCGAGAGGAGCCCGCCCGCGAGGGCGAGGTCGCCCTCGCGCTCGGTCAGGAGCCCGAGCTTTCGCCGGATCCCGGCATGGTATGCCGCCTCGAAAGCCGGCCCGAAGCCCGCGATCGCGGCCTCGGCCTCCTCCACGGCGCGATCCCGGTCCGGGTCGAGCAGCGGCAGAAGCGCCTCGGCCAGGCGCGACAGGTTCCAGTGCGCGATGCCGGGCTGATTCGCGTAGGCGTAGCGGCCGTGCTGGTCGATCGAGCTGAACACGACAGCGGGGTCGTAACGGTCCATGAAGGCGCAGGGGCCGTAGTCGATCGTCTCGCCCGCGATCGACGCGTTGTCCGTGTTCATCACGCCGTGCACGAAGCCGACGAGCAGCCAGCGGGCGATGAGCGCGGCCTGACGGGCCACGACGCCGTCGAGGAAGGCCCGATAGGGACGGTCGGCGGCGGCGGCCTCCGGATCATGCCGCGCGATGGCGTGGTCGGCGAGCACCCGAAGGCCCTCGACGTCGCCGCGCGCCGCGAAGAACTGGAACGTGCCGACCCGGATGTGGCTCGACGCGACCCGGGTCAGGACCGCGCCCGGCAGGCGCGTCTCGCGGTACACCACCTCGCCAGTCAGGACCGCGGCCAGCGCGCGCGTGGTCGGGATGCCGAGCGCTGCCATCGCCTCGCCGACGAGGTATTCGCGCAGCACCGGGCCGAGCGCGGCGCGCCCGTCGCCCATGCGCGAGAAGGGTGTCGGCCCGGCGCCCTTCAGCTGGATGTCGCGCCGGCGGCCCGCCCGATCCACGACCTCGCCGAGAAGCACGGCCCGGCCGTCGCCGAGCTGCGGCTGGAAATGGCCGAACTGGTGGCCGGCATAGGCGGCCGCGATCGGCTCGGCCCCCTCGGGTACGGCGGCCCCGGCCAGGGCCGCGACGCCCTCGGGGCTCGCGAGCGCTTCGGGGTCGAGCCCGAGCTCGAGCGCGAGCGGCCGGTTCAGCCGAACGAGCCGCGGCGTCGCGACCGGCGTCGGCGGTGTCCTGACGAAGAACCGGTCCGGCAGCCGGGCGTAGCTGTTGTCGAAGGGGAAATGCACGGTCATGGGGTTCGTCCGCCTCGGATCGCCCTCTGATGATGAGGCTCTCCGCATCATATGATGTCAGGGCTCGAGACAAGCCACTTCGGACCCGGTGTCATCCCCGGCGGTTGCGAAGCAACCGGGAAGGGGATCCAGGGCCAGCGCGCGGTCGCCCTGGATCCCCTTCCCGTCCGCTACGCGGCCGCCGGGGACGGCACGGTGTCACGCGCTTCCGGCACACGTTCCTCCGCCACGGACGGGATCCCCATCTTCCCCTGCCCCGGGGCCGCCGCGAAGAGGGCCTTCGTGTAGGCGTGCTGCGGGTCGGCGAAGACCGCGCCGGTCGGCCCGGTCTCGACGACCTTGCCGTTCAGCATCACGGCGACGCTGTCGCAGATCCGGGCCGCGACCCGGAGGTCGTGGGTGATGAACAGGATCGCGAGGCCGAACCGCTCGCGGATCTGCTCCAGGAGGTCCAGCACCTGGCTCTGCACGGAGACGTCGAGCGCCGAGACGGCCTCGTCCGCGATGAGGAGCTCCGGCTCCATGGCGAGCGCGCGCGCGATCGCGATGCGCTGGCGCTGACCGCCGGAGAACTCGTGCGGGAACCGGTCGAGGCCGCCGGGGTCCATGCCGACGAGCTCGAACAGGGACCTCGCCCTGCCTTGCGCCTCCAGCCGGCCGGTGCCGTAGTTCACCGGGCCCTCGATCACCGATTGCCCGACGGTGCGGCGCGGGTTCAGCGAGCGGTACGGGTCCTGGAAGATCATCTGGATGCGGCGCCGGTAGGGCCGGAGCGCGCGGGTCGCCATCGCGCCGATCTCGACGCCGTCGATCCGGATCTCGCCGGAGGTCGGGTCCGCGAAACGCGCGATGCAGCGCGCGAGGGTCGACTTGCCGGACCCGGATTCGCCGACGATCCCGAGCGTCTCGCCGGGCCGGATCGCGATCGAGACGTCGTCCAGCGCGCGCACGACCCGGGTCGCGCCGCGGGCCAGCAGCCCCGCCCCGAACACCTTCACGACGTTCCGGGTCTCGAGCACCGGGTCGCGGTCCGGGATCGACCGGGCCGGACCCGGGACGGCGCGCGGGACGGCGTCGATCAGCATGCGGGTGTAGAGGTCGCGCGGGCTGTTCAGGACCGCGTCGGCCGGGCCTTCCTCGACGATGCGGCCGTGCCGCATCACGACGACCCGGTCCGCGATCTCGGCCACGACGCCGAAATCGTGCGTGATGAACAGGATGCCGCTGTCGTGGCGCGCCTGGAGGTCGCGCATCAGCTTGAGGATCTGGGCCTGCGTGGTCACGTCGAGCGCGGTCGTGGGCTCGTCCGCGATGATGAGCGCGGGCTCGTTCGCGAGCGCCATCGCGATCATGACGCGCTGGCGCTGGCCGCCGGAAAGCTGGTGCGGGTAGGCGCGCGCCATGCTGCCCGGGTCCGGCAGCCGCACGTCCTCCATCAGGACCTGCACCCGGGCGAGCTTGTCGGCCCGCGACAGCCCGCTCGCGTGCCAGTCCAGCGCCTCGGCGATCTGGTCGCCGACGGGCACGACCGGGTTCAGGGCCGTCATCGGCTCCTGGAAGATCATCGCCATCGCGTTGCCGCGAAGCTCGCGGAGCCGCGACTTCGAGGCCGCGAGCACGTTCTCGCCTTGCAGCAGGATCTCGCCCGCGACGGGCTTCAGGGCGCCGGGCAGGAGCCCCATGACCGAGAACGCCGTGACCGACTTGCCCGACCCGGATTCACCGACGACGCAGACGATCTCGCGCGGCCGCACCTGGATCCGGATGTCCTCGACCGCGTTCGGCCGCTCCGCGCCGCGCGGCAGCGCGACCGCGAGCCCCCGGATGTCGAGGACGGGCGCGCTCATCGGAGGTTGCCGACGCGGCGCGCGAGGCGCGGGTCGAGCGTGTCGCGCAACCCGTCGCCGAGGACGTTGATCGCCAGCACGGTCGCCCCGACGCAGAGGCCCGGGAACAGGATGATGCCGGGCGCGATCTGGAAGGACTGGCGGCCCTCCGCCATGATGTTGCCCCAGCTCGGCACCTCGGTCGGAATGCCGGCGCCCAGGAAGGACAGGATCGCCTCCGTCAGGATCGCGGCCCCGCAGATATAGGTCGCCTGCACGATGAGGGGCGCGATCGTGTTCGGCAGGACGTGACGCCAGAGGAGAAGCGGCAGCGGCGTCCCGACGCCCAGCGCTGCCTCGACGTAGGGCTCTTCCCGCACCGTGAGCACGATCGACCGTACGAGGCGGGCAACCCGGGGCATCTCCGGGATCGTGATCGCCACGATAACGGTCAGGATCCCGGCCCCGGACAGCGTCACCATCGCGATCGCGAGGAGGATGGACGGGATCGCCATGATCCCGTCCATGATCCGCATGACGACGGCGTCGAGGACCCGCGTGTAGCCGGCCACGACCCCGATGAGGGTTCCGACCACCACCGACACGGTCGCGACCGTGAGGCCGATCAGGAGCGAGACCCGCGCCCCGTAGACGACGCGGCTGTAGACGTCCCGGCCGAACTGGTCGGTCCCGAGCCAGGCGATGGCCGACGGAGGCCTGAGCCGGAAGCGTGGCCGGAGCAGGATCGGATCGACCGTGCCGAGGAGCGGCGCCGCGAGCGCGACCACGAGCACGATCGCGACCACGGCGAGCCCGACGAGCACGCCCGGGTTCCGGAGCGCGCGCGGCCACGCGAAGCGGCGCCGGGCCGGGGCCGGGGCGGCGAGGATCGGTTCCGCAGCGCTCATCGGTCGGACGCCAATGCTTCTCCCCGCCTGCGGGGAGAAGTCGAGTCACGCGTCAGCGTGACCGGATGAGGGGCTCTGGACACGCGACGTCGACGGGGGTGTCTCCAGCGCCCCTCATCCGGTCCGCGTGACCGCGGACTCGACCTCTCCCCGCTTCGCGGGGAGAGGAGGCGGTGCACCGATGAGCCGCTCAATACCGGATCCTCGGATCGAGGAACGTGTAGGCGACGTCGATGCCGAGGTTGATGAGCACGTAGAGACCCGAGAAGAGCAGGATCACGCCCTGGATCACCGGGTAGTCGCGCGCCAGGACAGCGTCGACCGTGAGGCGGCCGAGGCCCGGCAGGTTGAACACGCTCTCCGTGACGACCACGCCGGAGATCAGGAGCGCGATCCCGATCCCGATGACGGACACGATCGGGACGGCGGCGTTCCGGAGCGCGTGCCGCCCGAGCACCGAGCGCTCGCCGACCCCCTTCGCGCGGGCCGTTCGGACGTAGTCCTCGCCGAGCGTCTCGAGCACGCTCGCCCGCGTGATCCGGGCGATCAGCGCGATGTAGATCACGGACAGGGTCAGCGTCGGCAGGACGAGGCGGGAGATGAACGGGCCGAAGCCCTGCGACAGGCTCGTGTAGCCCTGCACCGGGAACAGCCGCAGCTCCATCGCGAAGCCGAAGATCAGGAGATAGCCGAGCACGAAGACCGGGACCGAGAAGCCGATCACGGACAGCGCCATGACGCCGCGGTCGATCCAGGTGCCGTGCCGCCAGGCCGCCACGACCCCGAGCGGCACCGCGACCGCGATCGCGAACAGGATGGTGGTCACCGCGAGCGCCAGCGTCGGCTCGAGCCGCTCCCCGATCAGCTTCGTGACCGGCTGGTTCGACAGGATGGAGGTGCCGAGATCGCCGCGCAGGAGACGGAGGATCCAGTCCGCGAACTGGTACAGGATCGGCTGGTCGAGCCCGAGCCGGACCCGGATCGCTTCGATCTGCTCGGGCGTCGCGACGTCGCCCGCCAGGATCGCGGCCGGATCGCCCGGCGCGAGCCTGAGCAGCAGGAAGACCACGGTCGCCACGACCCCCATGACCGGGATCGTGGCGAGCAGTCGTCCGGTGAGGAAACGGCCCACGGGACGGATGAGCCCGCTATTTCTTCTCGATGTTCCAGAAGACCGGCGCCGCCGTGATCATGATGCCGGTCAGGCCCTTCGACGCGATCGGGCTCTTGTACATGCCGGTCGGGTAATACATTCCGAGCTCGAATGCGGCCTTCTGGATGTCTTCGGCGATCTTCTTCTGCTTCGCCGGATCGAGCTCGCGCGCATAGGCGTCGCGCATCTTCTCCATCTCGGGAACGTCCGGCCAGCCGAAGAACCCTCCGACCTTTCCGCGGCCGTTGAAGCCGACGTTCGAGATCGGGTTCAGCATGTCCGCGTTCACCCACGTCGTGTGGAAGATGTTCCAGCCGCCCTGCGCGACCGGATCCTGTTTCGCGCGGCGGCCGACCAGCGTCTGCCAGTCCATCGACTGCACGTCGACGTTCATCCCGATGGCGCGCAGCGCCTGCGCGGTCACGGGGCCGAGCGGCGCCACGATGGCGAGGTCCGTCGGCTGCATGAGCACGACCGGCCTGCCGTCGTAGCCGCCCTCCTTCAGGAGCGCCTTCGCCCTCGCGATGTCGGGCTTCGGGAACCCGGCCTCGGTCGCGTTCGGAGAGCCGCAGATGAAGTAGGCCTTGCAGGTCTGGTAGAAATCGGGATCGCCGATCTGCGCGTCGAGGTAATCCTGCTGGTTCACCGCCAGCATGAGGGCTTGGCGGACCTTCACGTTGTCGAAGGGCGGATTCAGCCAGTTCATCCTGACCATGCCGGAGAGGCCGAGCACGTTGTATTCCGTCAGCGTGATGCCGCCGGCCTTCTTCAGGATCGGCAGGTAGTCGTGCGGGGGCTGCTCGATATAGTCGATCTCGCCGTTGATGAGGGCGTTCACGGCCGTCTGGTAATCGGGGATGTTGATCCACTCGACGCGGTCGACCTTCACGACCTTGCCGCCGGCTATGAAGCTCGGCGGCTCGGAGCGCGGCACGTAGTCGGCGTTCCTCTCATAGACGACCTTCAGGCCGGGCTGGAACTCGGCCGCGACGAAGCGGAACGGGCCGGACCCGATCTCCTCCGGCACGTTCCTGTCGGCCGGCGTGTCGGCGATGCGCTTCGGCATGATGAAGGGAACGTTCGACGACGGCTTGCCGAGCGAGGCGAGCACGAGGCCGTAGGGTTCCTTGAGGACGAGCTTGAAGGTCTTGTCGTCGACCGCGACCCATTCCTTCGTGAAGTCGGCGAGCTTCTGGCCCATGCCGTCGCGCTTGCCCCAGCGCTGCAGCGACGCGATGCAATCGGCCGAGGTCACGGGCGCCCCGTCATGGAACCTGAGGCCGTCGCGGAGCGTGAAGGTGTAGGTGAGCTTGTCGTCCGAGACGGTGAAACCCTTCGCCATCTGGGGCTGGATGTCGTATTTCTCGTCCGTCGCGAACAGCGTGTCGTAGATCATGTAGGCGTGGTTGCGGGCGATATAGGCCGTCGTGATGATCGGGTCCGTGATCCGCAGCCCCGAATGCATCACGGCCTTGATCGTCTTCTTGCCCTGCGCCGCGGCCGCGCCGGCGCCAAGCGCCAGCGCCCCGGCCAGCACCGCCCCGAAGGCCAAGAGCACGCGCCGATCCGTTCCTGACGTCATCACGTGCTCTCCACCGATCGTCGGGCGACCTCGTCCCGACCTCATCATGCATGCGGCGCGCCAGAGCGCCATGGGGCAATCGGAGGGCGGCCGGACCCGCGTCGCCGCCTCTCGGACCAGGAACGCGCCTCGAAACGTACCGACCGCGAGCCTTGGGAACCTGCGTTTCGGGGCGAGGTTGATCGGCCATCCGCCCAGGAGCCGTCCATGGATCATTCCCTCTCGCGTCGTTCGGTCCTCTCGGGCCTCGCGGCGGGCGCAACGGTCGCGTCGATGACCGGCCCGGCGGTCGCGAAGGCGCGCCTCGAGCTCGTCGCCCGCTTCCCGCATCAGGCCACCGGGGTCGCGGTGTCGGAGGGCGGCCGGATCTTCGTTAACTTCCCGCGCTGGACCGAGGATTCCCCGATCTCGGTCGCGGAATGGAAGGGCGGGCGCCTCGTGCCCTACCCGGACGAGCGCTGGAACGGCTGGCGCAACGCCAAGATGGACGAGATGACGCCGGGCGACCATTGGGTCTGCGTCCAGAGCGTCGTCGCCGACGGGCGCGGACGGCTCTGGGTGCTGGACCCGGCCGCGCCCGCGATGGAGCAGATCGTCAAGGGCGGACCGAAGCTGGTCGCGATCGACCTCGCCACGAACGCCGTCGTCAGGACGATCCCGTTCGACGAGCGCTCGGCCCCGATGGGCACCTACCTGAACGACATCCGGTTCAGCCCGGACGGCCGCACCGGATACCTGACGGATTCCGGCCGAGGCGCGATCCTGATCGTCGACCTCGAGACCGGCGCGATCCGCCGAGTCCTCGACGGCGTCGCCTCGACCCAGGCCGAGAAGGGCGTCTCGGTCCAGGTCGACGGCAAGCCGCTCCGCCGTCCCGACGGCAAGGCCCCGACCTTCGCGGCCGACGGCATCGCGCTCTCGCCCGACGGCACGACGCTCTACTGGCAGTCGATCTCGAGCCACACTCTCTACGCGGTTCCGACCGCCGCGCTTCGAGACGAGACGCTGCAGGCCCCGGCGCTCGAGCAAGAGGTCCGAAAAGCCGGCACGACGGTGGTCGCGGACGGGTTCTGGATCAGCCGGAAGGGTCAGTTCTTCATCACGTCGCCCGAGGACAGCTCCGTGAAGCTCCGCCAAGCGGAGAGCCGCCTCGTCACCGTCGTGCAGGACCCGAAGCTGCGATGGCCCGACTCGATGGCCGAGGGGCCGGACGGCGCGATCTACGTGACCGCCTCCCACATCCCCGACACGCGGATATTCAAGCTGAACGCGCCGGTCGCGATCGGGACCGAGCTGTTTCGCTTCATCCCTCCTGAAGCCTGACGTCGCGCGCCACTCGTCCCGGCGCGAAGCCGGGACCTCGGAAGAGCCGTCTCGCTCGATCGAGCGATGACCGGCATTCAGTCGCGGTCGCGAGGGCGCTCCTCGTCGCGGTCGCGGTCGCGCGGTCCGCCCCTCGGCCTGTCCCGCTCGCGGTAGCCGCCGCGCTCCGGGCCACGATCCGGCGCCGGCATGGCGGCGAGCTTCTCGATCATCTGGGCGACGATCTCGCCGCAGGCCCGGGTCGTGTCGCCTTCGGCGCAACGGACCGAGAGCGAGATGTCGGGCCGGCTGATCTTGATGAACGCGCCCTGGAATAGGCCGGGTTGAGGCCGAGGAGGCGGCGGCGATCCGGGCGGCGGCGGCGGGGGAGCGGACGCCTGGGGCGCGGGCTGCGCGGAAGCCGCGCCGGCCGCGAGCAGCACGGCGATGGCGATGACGGTTCGGTTCACGAGACGATCTCCTGTCGGCCGCCGGTAGCGGCGTCGCGGGTCAACGGGCGAGGCACGGCTTGGTTCTCACGGGCGTCCCATCGTCCGTGGCGTTGGGACGGACTCGCTCCGCCGCTGCCGGTTGAGCGCTTCTCTCAACGGTGGCAAGACGCCGAATGCCCTCCCCGCCCAGCCTTAATCGACGACCCATCTCGGCCCTTCGCGAGCTGCTCCGCAGCAGCGCGGCCGGAGGCATCGTCCTGATGGCCAGCGCCGTCCTGGCGCTCCTGGTCGCGAACTCCCGGCTCGGCCCTCTCTACGAGACGGCGCTGTCGACACGGATCGGCAGCCTCACGGTCCTGCACTGGGTCAATGACGGCCTGATGGCGCTCTTCTTCCTGATCGTCGGGCTCGAGATCAAGCGGGAGCTCCTGGACGGGCAGCTCCGGACCTGGCCCGACCGGGCGCTGCCCGGGATCGCGGCGCTCGGCGGGATGGTCGTGCCGGCGCTGATCTACTGCGCCGTGAACGCATCCTCGCCGGCGACGCTCCGGGGCTGGGCGATCCCGGCTGCGACCGACATCGCCTTCGCGCTCGGCGTGCTGGCGCTGCTCGGTCCCCGGGTGCCGGTCTCGCTGAAGGTGTTCCTGACGGCGCTCGCGATCCTGGACGACCTCGGGGCGATCGTGATCATCGCGACGGTCTACACGGCCGACCTGAACGTCTACGCGCTCGGCGGGGCCGTCTTCGTGCTCAGCATGCTGCGCGGCCTGAACGCCTTCGGGTACAGGCGTCTTCCGGGGTACCTCGTCCTCGGCGCCCTGCTCTGGTTCCTGGTGCTGAAATCGGGCGTCCACGCGACCGTGGCGGGCGTGCTGCTCGCGCTCACCATTCCGCTCCAGCCGAGCCCGGGGCGACCCGACGACGTCGCGTCCCCGCTGCACAGGCTGGAGCACGCGATCCAGCCCTGGGCGACCTTCCTGGTCCTGCCGCTCTTCGGCTTCGCCAACGCGGGCGTATCGCTCGCCGGAATCTCGCCCGCGATGCTTCTCGACCCGGTGACGCTGGGCGTCGCCCTCGGGCTGTTCGTGGGCAAGCAGGTCGGCGTCTTCGGCAGCATCTGGCTCGCGGTCCGCATGGGCCTCGCGTCGCGGCCCGCGCTGGCGTCCTGGGGTCAGGTCTACGGTGTCGCCATCCTGTGCGGCATCGGGTTCACGATGAGCCTCTTCATCGGCCTCCTGTCCTTCGCCGGCATGCCGGAGCTGGAATCCGAGACGAAGATCGGGGTCCTTCTCGGCTCCATCATGTCGACGATCGTGGGCGCCGTCGTGCTGGCGCTGTTCAACGGCCGAGCGGCGAGACGCGCCGGCCGACCGTAAGCCTCGCTCCCGCCCGGCCAGCGATCGGCGTGGCACGAAGGCTTAACGCGGGACGGATACGAGAGCCGCATCCCGTCGAACCGCGTGGTTGCACGATGACGAACGTCCCACGCGCGGACGGAGTGACGCTGTCGGAGCTCCTCGGCGCGCTCAGCTACGCGCTGGACCTGACCGAGGGGCAGCCCGAAGGGCACTGCGTCCGGTGCTGCTTCATCGGGGTCCAGATCGGGCGCGAGATCGGCCTCCCCGAGCACGAGATCTGGGAACTCTATTACACCCTTCTCTTGAAAGACTTGGGCTGCTCCAGCAACGCGGCCCGGATCTGTCAGCTCTACCTGACCAACGACCAGGACTTCAAGCGCGGCTACAAGTCGGTCGGGGACAGCCTCCCCCAGGTGCTGCGTTTCGTCGTGTCGCATACGGGCCTGGAGGCCGGGCTCGCGGAGCGGTTCCGGGCCATCGTGAACATCTTCCAGAACGGCGGCGAGATCGCGCGCGAGCTGATCGAGACCCGCTGCCACCGGGGCGCCGACATCGCCCGGCAGATGCGATTTCCCGAGAGCGTCGCCGCCGGGATCGCGGGCCTCGACGAGCACTGGGACGGGCGCGGCCAGCCCGAGCGGCGGGCCGGGGCGGCGATCCCGGTCTACGCCCGCATCGCGCTCCTGGCGCAGGTCGTCGACGTCTTCTCGACGAGCGGCGGCCGCGAGGCCGCCGAGACGGAGATCGCGTCGCGGAGCGGAACCTGGTTCGACCCGGCGCTCGCCGCGGCGTTCCGGACGGTCGCGGCCCGGCCGGACTTCTGGGAAGCGCTCGTCGCCCCGGACCTGGAGGCCAGGGTGCTCGCGCTCGAACCCGCCCGAGACGGCGCCGCCGTGGGCGAGGACTACCTGGACGACATCGCGACGGCCTTCGCGACGGTGATCGACTCGAAGAGCCCATATACCGGCGGTCATTCGACCCGGGTCGCGGTGTTCGCGGACCTGATCGCGGAGGAGATGGCCCTGCCGTCGCCGCGCCGACGCTGGCTCAGGCGGGTCGCGCTCCTGCACGACATCGGGAAGCTCGGGATCTCGAGCGCGATCCTGGACAAGCCCGGCAAGCTCGACGAGGCCGAATGGGTGGCGATGCGGGGGCACGCAGCCCATTCGGAGACGATCCTGTCCCGCATCTCCGCCTTCGCCGAGATGGCGTCCGTCGCGGGCGCCCATCACGAGCGCCTCGACGGCCGGGGCTACCCGAGAGGTCTGTCGGGAGCGGAGATCTGCCGCGAGACCCGCATCATCACGACGGCCGACATCTTCGACGCGCTCACGGCCGAGCGGCCGTACCGCGGCGCCATGCCGGTCGAGAAGGCGCTCGGCATCATGCGGGCCGACGTCGGGACGGCGATCGACGGCGACTGCCTTACGGCGCTCGAGGCGGCGCTCGCGAAGGCGGAGAACGGGCCGACCGGGGTCGCGGCGGCACCGGCCGGACTGTCGATCGCGGCGTAGTCAGGGTCGGCGATCCCGGAGCCGGTAGGACGGAGGGCAGGTCGCGGGGTCCGCGCACTCGACGGGCCCCCTCTCCCGAGAGGGAGAGGGATGGGAGGCGGACCGCGAAAGCGGAGCCAGCACGAAGACAGGGTTTCGCGGGCTCCGCCGCCGGCGTTGGTCCCTCACCCTAGGTTCTGTGGACACTCATCGCAACCATAGAACGATGGCTGCGATGGTG
>CAXTKM010000031.1:20384-24840 GCA_964244795.1 uncultured Enterovirga sp. | reverse complement strand
GCTCCGAGACCGCCCGGTAGCTCTCGCGCGACAGCGGGATCACCATGGCCTGGCGGACCCGGTGGTCCCGCTCGGCCGGCGAGGGCTCGGCCTTGAGAAGGATGTTCGTCATCGCGCCGAGCGCATTGAACTGCGTCGCGCCCGTCCGGCGGATCTCGTCCCAGAACCCGGACGCGCTGTAGCGCGGCGAGAGCGCGAGCGCCGCGTCCGCCCAGAAGGCCGCGAACAGCGTGTACCAGAGCGCGTTGCCGTGGAAGACGGGCAGGCAGGTGTAGAGGACGTCGTCCGGCCGGTAGCCGAACTGCTGGGCGAGGTGGCGCCCGACGGCATGCGCCTGCGCGTGCGGGCTGATCACGCCTTTCGAGGGCCCCGTCGTGCCCGACGTGTACATGATGAACTGCGGGTCGCCGTACCGCACGGCATCGACCGGCGGCGCGACGTCCGGCCAGCCGTCGAACGACTCGACCGCGACGGTCGGCAGCCCGAGAGCCGCGAGCGACAGGTCCTGGCCTCCCAGCGTCGCGCAGCCCTGGACCGCCGCGTTCCCGTCGATGCTCTCGGCCATACGGCCGGACCATTCCCGGCCCACGACGACGAACCGCGCATCGGATTGCTCGATGAAATAGCGCAGGAGGTCGCCGCGCGCGGCCGTGTTCAGCGGGACGTTGACGGCCCCGAGCTTGGCCAGCGCCCAGTAGATCCAGATCGTCTCGGGACCGTTCGCCAGCATGACCGCGACATGGTCGCCCTTGCCGACCCCGAAGGCCCGGAGCGCGTTCGCGTAACGGTTCGAGAGCGCGTGCGCCTCGGCATAGCTCCAGCGGCGGTCGCCGAAGATCAGCCAGGTCGCATCGCCCAGCCGGCGCGCCTTGTCGGCCAGCATGTGGCCGATCGTGCGCTGATCGAGGGGATAATCGTGCATCGTCAGGCGCCCAGATACGCCGCGACGAGATCGCCCGAGGACGCGATCGCGTCGCGCGTCCCCTCCAGCACCACGCTCCCGTATTTCAGGACGTAGACGTAGTCGGCATAGCGGAGCGCGAGCCGGGCGTTCTGCTCCACGACCAGGAGCGCGACGCCGCGGCGCCGGATCGCCTCGAGCTCGCCGAAGACCTTCGTGACGATCACGGGCGCGAGCCCGAGGCTGACCTCGTCGGCGAGGAGCAGCCGCGGGCTCGCCATGAGCGCGCGACCGATCGCCAGCATCTGCTGCTCGCCGCCCGAGAGCGAATAGCCGGCCTGGCTCTCCCGCTGGCCCAGGATCGGGAAGGTCTCGAGCACGGCTCGATAATCCTCGGCAAGCCCGGGCGCGCGGCGGCGGCCATAGGCGCCCATCATCAGGTTGTCCCGGACGGAGAGGTCCGGGAAGATGCCGCGTCCCTCGGGGACGTGGGCGACGCGCGCCCGGACCATTGCCTCCGGGCCGGCCCGCGTCAGGTCCTGGCCCGAGACCCGGATCGCCCCGCCCGTCGCGGGCGCGATGCCGCTGATCGCCTTCAGGAGCGTCGACTTTCCGGCCCCGTTCGCGCCCAGGATCGAGACGAACTGTCCCTCCTGGACCCTGAGCGACACGCCCTTCAGGGCGTCGACGGCCCCGTAGGACACGGAGAGATCGTCGATCTCCAGCATCAGGCGGCCTCCTCGCCGAGATAGGAGGCCATGACCTTCGGGTCGCGCAGCACGACGTCCGGGGCGCCGGACGCGATGACCGCGCCGGCGTCCAGCACGACGATCCGGTCGCAGAGCCGCGCGACGAAGCTCATGTTGTGCTCGACGAGAACGACCGCGATGCCGAGCTCGACCTTGAGCGAGAGGATGACGTCGGAGAGGCGCAGGACCTCGGCGTCGTTCAGGCCGGCCACGGGCTCGTCGAGCAGCACGACCTCCGAGCGCATCAGCAGCGTGCGGCCGACCTCGACGAGCTTGCGGCGACCATAGGGCAGCGCGCCGACGAGGCGATGGGCGCTGTCCCCGAGCCCGAGCCGGGCGATCACAGCGTCGACCGCGCGGCCGGTCTCGGCCTCCTCGCGGCGCGCCGACGCGAGGCCGAGCATCTCGGCCAGGAGCCCGTGACCGACGAGGCGGTGGCAGGCGATCGCGAGGTTCTCGCGAAGCGAGAGGTCCGGCACGAGCTCGGGATGCTGGAACACGCGACCGATCCCGGCGGCCGCGATCTCGGCGATCGGCATGCCCGAGAGCCGCCGGCCGTCGAGCGACACCTGTCCCGCGGTCGGTCGGCAGAAGCCCGAGATGCAGTTCAGGAGCGTGCTCTTGCCGGCCCCGTTCGGGCCGATCAGCCCCAGGATCTCGCCGCTCTCGACCGTGAAGCTCGCGTCCCGGACGGCTTTCACGCCCCCGAAGGAGACGCTGACTCCGGAGACCTCGAGCCTCGCCATCTCAGGCCCTCCCCGGCCGGAGGCGGCGCTTGAGGCCCCAGAGACCCTCCGGCAGGAACACCATGACGACGACGACGAAGACCCCGAAGACGAGACCCGGCGCGTCCTTGAAGTCCCGGAACAGCTCCGGGACCACGACGTAGAAGATCGCGCCCACGATCGAGCCCCCGACCGTGCCGAGGCCCCCGATCACGATCATGCTCAGGAAGGCGATCGACAGCCCGGTGTTGAAGCTCTCCGGGTTGAGGTAGCGCACCATGTAGGCGTAGAGCCCGCCCGCGAGGCCCGCGTAGAAGGCGCTGAGCGCGAAGGCCACGATCTTGTAGCGCGGCGTCGAGATCGCGAGCGATCCGGCCGCGATCTCGCTCGCCCGGATCATGGCCAGCGCCCGGCCGGTGCGGCCCCGGGCGACGTTCGCGGCCATCCAGGTCCCGAGGCAGACCACCGCGAGGACCACGAAGTACATGGCCGGGCCGGACGCGAGCGAGATCGGCCCGATCGAGGCCGGTTTCAGCTCCATGCCGCCGCCGCCGCCGGTCAGGCCGCGCCACTCGAACAGGATCTTCTGCAGGATCAGGCCGTAGCCGAGCGTCGCGATCGCGAGATAGAGGCTTTTCAGGCGGAGCGCCGGCATGCCGGCCAGCGCGCCGAGCGCGGCAGTGAAGAGGCTCCCGGCCAGGAGCGAGAGGGGAAACGGCACGCCGAGGCGCTCCGTCGGGATCGCGGTCGCGTAGGCCCCGACCCCGAAGAACGCGGCCTGCGCGAGGCTGATCTGGCCCGCATAGCCGGTGAGGAGGTTCAGCCCGAGCCCGACCAGGCTGAAGATGCCGACGAGGGTCAGCACGTAGAGCATGTAGCCGTTCAGGACGAAGGGCGCGGCGACGAGCAGCGCGAGACCGGCCGCGGCCGCGACGACGCGGCCGGCCGTGCCGGGAACGGGCGTGGTTTCGGTGCCCGTCATACCTTCCGGAGCCTCACGCGGCCGAACAGGCCCTCGGACCGCACCATGAGGGCCACGATGATGACCGCGAAGGTGATCGCCTCGGCGAAGGAGGCCGAGAGGTAGGCGCCGACCAGGTTCTCGATCACGCCGAGCAGGAGGCAGCCGACGAAGACGCCCCAGAGGCTCGACAACCCTCCGAGCGCCCCGCCCGCGAAGGCCTTGATCAGGAGGGCGCCCATCATGTTCGTGTCGAGGAAGAGCGCGGGCGCGACCAGGATGCCGGCGACGCCGCCCGCGAGCCCGCCGAGCCCCCAGGCGATCGCGAAGGAGCGCGAGATCGACACGCCCATGAGGCGCGCGACGACCTGGTTCTGGCTCGAGGCCTGAAGGGCGAGCCCGGTCCAGGTGTAGCGCAGGAGAACGGTCACCCCGGCGATCAGCGCGAGCGCGGCCGCGATGTTCACGGCGCTGTCCGCCGGGACGGAGAGGCTGCCGAGCTGGATCGGGGCCGCGAACGAGAACGGCGACGGGAAGACGTAGGTCTGGTGGCCCCAGATCAGGCCGGCCAGGCTGTGCAGCACGATGTTCAGCCCGAGCGTCGCGATGATGGCCGACAGGGCCGGGCTGCCGATGAGCGGCCGGACGATCACCTGCTGGATCACGACGCCCTGCACGAGCCCGAAGGCCAACGCGATCATGCAGGCGGCCCACCAGTCGAGCCCCTGCTCCTGCAGCAGCCAATAGCCGACGAAGGTCGTCAGCATCGCCATCTCGCCTTGCGCGAAATTCGCGATGTCCGTGACCCGGAGCACGATCGCGACCGCGATCGCCACGATCGCGTAGAGGCTGCCGGAGGCGAGCCCGCCGATGAGGAGGTTGCCGATCACGCTATCGGCTCAGGACGGTGGGTTGCGCGAGGCCTGGGTCATCGTTCGGCGTTCCTCCGGGAGACGTCTTGTGGTCTCAGGTCGCTCTTGCGACGACCTTGCGCGACGAGGTCGCTCTCGCGACGACCTTGCGCGAGGGTTTCGCGGCGGGGCGAGGCTCGGCCGGCACCCCGGCACGGGCCGCGGCCTTGAGCCTGCGCTCCCCGATCCGGCTCACGTCCGGGGTAAGC
>CAXTKM010000031.1:0-20374 GCA_964244795.1 uncultured Enterovirga sp. | reverse complement strand
GGCGGTTCCGCCGACAGCGCGCGCTCGAAGATCTCTGACAGGGCGGCCGAGATCTGCTTCGGCGTCCAGCGACCGGACGGCTTGTACCATTTCGGAACCCAGTTCAGGGCGCCGAGGATGATGAAGATCACGAGCTTCGGGTCGCAGGGGACGATGCTGCCGTCCTTCACGCCCTGGCGGACGAGGCCGCGCAGCGCCCGCTCGAACCGATCGCGCTCGGCCACGAGCTTCCGGTAGTCGTCCGGCTCGAGCGCGTCCTCCTCCAGCAGGACGACCGCGCAGCTCAGCTCGTCGATGATGCGGGACAGGTAGCCGGACAGGGTCAGCAGGAGCCGCTCGCGGCCGTTCCGGCCCTCGGCGCGCCCGCGCTCGAGGCTCGTGAAGCAGACCCCCATCGCGTGGTCGAAACAGGCCGCGAGAAGCGCGTTCTTGTTCGGAAAATAATGGTAGAGCGCGGCCTTCGTCACGCCCAGGCTGGCCGCGACCTCGTTCAGGGAGGTGGCGTGATAGCCCTTCGCATTGAAGGAGACGGCCGCCTCCCGCAGGACCGCCTGGCGCTTCGCCTCGTGCAGATCTTCGCGGGTGGGGAACAAGCGGCTGCGACTCCCCCGTTGCGACCGGCCGGCCGTGCGCGTACCGTCCCGCGAGTCGGTACTCTAACCGGATGTCCGGCGCAATGACCGTTCGGGAGGTTCGCTTTGGGGCTCTGCGTCGAGGAGTTCGAGATCGGCCGGAGCGTCGTCTCGCGGGGCCGCACCATCGGAGAGGGCGACATCACGCTCTTCGCGGGCCTGGTCGGGGACCACAATCCGCTCCATGTCGACGAGGAGTTCTGCCGCCGTACGCCCTATGGCGGCCGGATCGCGCATGGCCCGCTGACGATGTCCGTCGCGATCGGGCTCATGTCGCAGATGAACCTCATCGACGGGACCGCGCTCGGTCTGCTCGAGATCGGCTGGACCTTCTCCGGCCCGGTCCGGATCGGCGACACCGTCCGGGCGCGCGTCACGCCGCTCTCGAGCCGGCCGACCCGCCATCCCGACCGCGGCGTCGTGCGGCTCGGCTTCGACGTGCTGAACCAGACGGACGCGGTGGTGCAGTCCGGCTCGATCACCCTGATGATGCGGACGCAGGCCGGTCAGGAGGCGTCTCCCGGCTGAGACGAGCGCGGGGCGCGCTCAGGCCCGGCCTCTCACGCCGAGATGCGGGCCGTGATCGCCCCGACGTCGAGCCCCGCGATGCCGAGGCTCTCGAGCGTACGGCCCTCGCGGCGCAGGTCGCGCTTCGTCAGCAGGTTCGCGAGATCGATCGCGACGTCGTTCGCGATGCAGGGCACGCCGGCCGCGGCCGCGAAGGCCGCGATCGGCACGCAGCCGCACGACACGTCCTGCACGAGGTAGCGGTGCGTCAGCGACTTCGGGGCCGGCGCGTAGCCGTAGAACGTGTGCGCCATCTTCTGAAGCTGCTCGTGCAGCGTCATGTCCGCGTAGCCGTAGGTGTCGGCGAGCCAGGTGCAGACGTCCGGGAGCTCGACCCCGAAGGCGCGCGCGACGGCGACGCGCTCGACGTCGAGCGCCGCGATGAAGTTGCAGACGCTCGGCGTCATGTTGCGCTCGTAGAAGTTATACGGCCCCTCGCCCTCCACGTTGCCGACGTTCGTCACGATGCCGCCGACGTGGAACAGCACGCCGAGATCGAGGAAGGCCGTGTGCAGCAGGCTCTTCGCGACCACCATGCCGGGAAAGGCGTGCGCGATCCTGTCCAGCACTGCGGGCGTTCGCGAGGCCGGCATCGCGGCGAGCTGCCAGTATTTCTTCCGGCTCGTCATCAGCACCGTGTCCGGCGACTTGACGGTCAGCATGTAGGGGTAGCCGTCCATCTCGGCGATATCGACCCGGGCCGTGCAGCCGGCCCGGTCGAGCGCCGCCCGGAACAGCAGCGCGCCCGCGAAATGCCCCTGGATCAGGACGATCGCCTGGCCGTCCTCAAGCAAGGGCGAGAGCTCTGCCGCGAGCGCGGGATGGTCGTTCCCGTAGATCGAGACGAGCAGCACCGAGGCGCCCGCGACGGCCGCCGCGAGATCGGTCGTGGCCATCTCGATCGGCGCGAAGGTCGCATCCCGCCCCTCGACATGGAGGCCCTTGGCGGCCCGGATTCCGGCCACCTGGGCATCGTCGATGTCGTGGATCCGAAGCCTGAGACCCTGGATGCCGAGCTCCGCCGCGAGGCCTTTCCCGCCCATGCCGGCCCCGATGATCGTCCAGACACCCTGTGCCATGATCCAGCCCATCCGCTCGTAAAGTGACATGCGAGGTGCCGAAGACGGCCCGCACCTGACATATTGAAGGAAGCCTGAAACGGTCAATCCTGAACGGGCCTTCGCTTGACGCCTTGGCCTGGATCATGCGTGATGAATGCGAAACGCGAGGCGGCTGATATCTCAGCGATGACGGACACGGCCCAACTCAGGCGCGACGAGGTCTACGCGCAGCTCCGCGAGGACATCCTGAGCTGCGCGCTTCCGCCCGGCGTCGAGCTGTACGAGGGCGAGCTCGCCGAGCGCTTCGACATGTCGAAGTCGCCGATCCGGGACGCGCTGTCCCGGCTCCACCAGGAGCGTCTGGTGACGGTCGAGCCGAGGCGCGGCTACCGGGTCGCGCCGGTCTCGCTCGCGGCGGCGGCGGACCTGTTCGAGTTCCGGCGCCTGCTGGAGAGCAGTTGCGCCAGGCTGACCGCGGCATCCTGTCCCGACGACGACCTCGCCGGGCTCGACGGCTTCCGGCGGTTCGACCCGGCCGAGGGCCAGGAATCCTTCGACCTCTACAACCGCCGCTTCCATCTCGCGCTCGCGGCGCTGTGCCCGAACCGCCGGATGGCCGAGACGACCCGGGGGCTGATCGAGGAGTTCGACCGGCTCGTCCTCATGAGCGTGGTCGCGACCCGGAACCAGAAGCTCGGCGTGCTGCTGGCCGAGCACAACGCGATCATCGACGCGGTCCAGTCCCGCGACGGCCGCGGAGCCGCCCGGCTGCTGGCCCAGCATGTGCAGCGCGCGGAACGCCGGGTCATGACGGCGCTCGGCAACGCGGCGATCGTCGCGTGAGCGCGACCATGCCTCGACGGGCCGCCGCCCGGGGCCGGCCGGGACCAGGAGGACGATCATGAGAGCCGGGCGCCGCTGGCGGGATGTCGTGTATCCGATGATCACCCTCGCGGTCGGCATCGCGGCCTGGAGCTTCGCGATCCCGTTCTTCGCGGTCCCGAACTACATCCTGCCGACACCGAGCGCGGTCCTGTCCGCGATGTACGACGGCTATGTCGGCGGCTCGTACTGGCCGCACGTCCTCTTCACCGTCCAGAACACGCTGGTCGGCTATGCGGTCGGCTGCAGCCTCGCGGTCGTGTTCGGCGCGCTCCTCGCGGAATCCCGCACCTTCGAGCGCTTCGTCTATCCCTACATCATCGCCCTGCAGTCGATGCCGAAGGTCGCGCTCGCTCCCCTCATCATCGTCTGGTTCGGCTTCGGCAACCTGTCGAAGGTGATCATGGTCGCGCTGATCTGCTTCTTTCCGCTCTTCATCAACACGAGCGTCGGGATCAGGCAGACCCCGCCCGCGCTGATCGCCATGATGCGGGTCTTCTCGGCCTCCAGGCTCGAGATCTTCCTCAAGGTGAAGCTCCGGGCGGCGCTCGGGCACATCTTCGCGGGGCTGCAGATCGGGATCGTGCTCGGCCTGATCGGAGCGGTGGTCGCGGAGTTCGTGGCCTCGACGCGCGGCCTCGGCTACCTGGTCGCGACCTCGCAGGCGAATTTCGACGTCGCCACGATGTTCGCAGCGCTGGCCGGCCTCGTCGCGATCGGGCTCCTCGGCACGCAGGCGGTGCGGGCGATCCACGGGCGGGTGATCTTCTGGGAAACCCGCTTGCCCGGCGAGACGGTCGCCGAGGCCTGAGCCGGCAGGCGGCTCGGGCGATGCCACTTCACACGCATCACGAGGGACACATGAGAGCGCCGGCCCATCTTCGAAGCCTCCACCGCACCGCGCTCCGGACGGCCGCGGCCCTCGCGGTCCTCGCGGCCGCGACGCTCGGAGGCGCGCCGGACGCGGCGGCGCAGCAGCGGATCAAGCTCGGCACCGCGGCCCGGGTCACGCTCGGGAACGCGCCGCTCATCCTGTCGAAGGAGCTCGGCTACTTCGCGGAAGAGGGCCTCGACGTCGAGCTCGTCGAGTTCCTGGGTACTTCCGTGATGGTCCCGCAGGTCGCCACCAAGGCGGTCGAGATCGGCTTTCCGTCCGCCGACATCGTGATCATCAGCCGCCAGCCGGGGCGCGACCGCCTGCCCGTCCGGTTCTTCTACAACGCCGCGCGCAGCAACATCTGGGAGTTCGCGGTCCTCGACAAGAGCCCGATCACCGATGTCCGCGAGCTCCGGGGCAAGAAGATCGGCATCGGGGCGCTCGCGAACGGCAACGTGCCGATCACGCGCGCGATGTACAAGGAGATGGGCATGGTGTCCGGCCGGGACTACGATTTCGTCCCGACCGGCGTCGGGGCACCCGGAATCCGGGCCTTGTCGAACGGCGACATCGACGCCTTCAACGGCTTCGACGCCATCATCGCGCAGTTCGAGGTCGCGGGCCTGAAGCTCCGGCGCCTGCCGCAGCCCGAGAAGTACCGCGGCCTCCTGTCGAACGGCTTCATGGCGCACGAGGACACGATCCGGGACAACCCGAAGCTCATCGAGGGTTTCGGGCGCGCGGTCACGAAGGGGGTGGTCGCCTGCGAGGCGAACATCGACTTCTGCGTCCGGCAGACCTGGAAGCTCTACCCGACGACGCGCCCGCAGGAGGGCACGGAGGAGGAGAAGCTCCGGGCCGGACGGCACGTGCTCGGAAGCCGCATGCCGCGCTACCTCGACTTCCCGCCCGGCCCGCGCCGGTTCGGCGAGTACGACCCGAAGGTCTGGCGCGACTACATCGACGTGCTCTTCGACGGCGGCGAGATGACCTCGAAGGCCGTCGACCCCGAGAGCCTCTACACGAACCGCTTCGTCGACGCCTTCAACCGCTTCGATGCGGACAAGGTCAGGCAGGACGCGAAGGGTCGCCAGTGAGCCTCGCGGCCCGGATCCAGCACGGCCCGGAGACCATCCCGGCCGCCCGGCCGGACCTCCTCTCCGTCGAGGACCTCATCGTCACCTACGCGTCCTCGCGCGGGCCGGTCAGCGCGATCTCGAGCCTGTCGCTCGCCGTGCCCGAGGGCGAGTTCGTGTGCGTTCTCGGGCCGTCCGGCTGCGGGAAGTCGACGCTGCTGAACATCGTGGCGGGGCTCGTGCGGCCAACCTCGGGCCGGATCGCGCTCGGCGGCCTCCCGGTCGCCGGCCCGCGGCGGGACATCGGCGTCGTGTTCCAGCAGCCGACCCTGCTGCCCTGGGCGAGCGTGCTCGACAACGTCCTCGTGCCGGCCCGGACGCTCCGGCTGCCCGTCAAGGCGGCCCAGGAGAGCGCGCGTGCGCTGATCGCCATGGTCGGGCTCGAGCGCTTCACGGACCATTACCCGCACGAATTGTCCGGCGGCATGCAGCAGCGGGTCGGGATCGCCCGGGCCCTCGTGCACGATCCGAAGCTCCTCCTCATGGACGAGCCCTTCGCGGCGCTCGACGCCATGACCCGCGAGCGGATGTCGCTCGAGCTGCAGCGGATCTGGACCGAGGCCCGGAAGACCGTCCTGTTCATCACCCACAGCATCCAGGAGGCCGTGTTCCTGGCGGACCGGATCGTCGTGATGTCCGCCTCGCCGGGCCGCATCGTCGAGGATCGCCGGAACCCGATCCGCCGGCCACGCTCCGTCGACACGATGGAGTCCCGGGAGTTCGCACAGGAGTGCAGCCGGCTCCGGCGCCTCTTCGACGTGATCGACCAGCCGCACTGACCGGAGAGGGGCAGCCCTCCCGGCCCCTGTGCCAACCCCCTGTACGCACTCAGCGTGTCATCCCCGGCCGGAGCGCAGCGGACGGGAAGGGAATTCAGAGCCAGCGGGCTGCGGCCCTGCATCCCCTCCCCGGCTGCTTCGCAGCCGCCGGGGAAGACACCCTCAGCCTTCCAGACCGGCGTAATCCGTGTCCGAGACAGGCTCCATCCAGGTCGCGAACGACCCGTCCAGGACCTCGTGGATCGCGATGTGGCTCATGGCCGTCGTCGGACCGGCGCCGTGCCAATGCTTCTCGCCGGGCCAGATCCAGACCGTGTCGCCGCCCTTGACCTCCCGGATCTGCTCGCCCCAGGCCTGGACGCGGCCGACGCCGGCCGTCACGTGCAGGGCCTGGCCGAGCGGATGCGTGTGCCAGGCGCTGCGCGCGCCAGGCTCGAAGGTCACGTGCGACGCCTGGAGCCGGGACGGGCCAGGCGTCCGGACGATCGTGTCCGCGAGCGCGAGGCCCGTGACGGTGTCGCGGGAGAGACGTCGCGTCGCGACGCTGCCGGACCGGGTGATCTCCATGCGGTCAACTCAAGCCCGCTGATCGGTTCTCGTCAAGCGCGAGGCTCCCGAGAGCCTGACCGGCAAGAAGACCCTCCCTGCGTCAGGAGGTGGCATGACCGAGCCTCGGCCAGGCTCCTCAGCTCAAGCCTTCGGAGGCCAGGAGCGCCGCCCGGTGCTCGGCCATCAGCGGGTCCACGACGTCGTCGAGCGCGGTCCCGGCCATCACCTCCTCCAGGCGGTAGAGGGTCAGGTTGATGCGGTGGTCGGTGACCCGGCCTTGCGGGAAGTTGTAGGTCCGGATGCGCTCGGAGCGGTCGCCGGAGCCGACCTGCGATTTCCGGTCGGCCGACCGGACCGCGTCCTTGGCCGCGCGCTCCTGGTCGTAGAGGCGGGACCGGAGCAGCGCGAGCGCGCGGGCCTTGTTCTTGTGCTGCGAGCGCTCGTCCTGGACGAACACCACGGTGCCGGTCGGCAGGTGCGTGATCCGGACCGCGGAATCCGTCTTGTTCACGTGCTGCCCGCCGGAGCCCTGCGCCCGGAGCGTGTCGATCTTCAGGTCCCCGTCGTTGATCACGACGTCGACCTCCTCGGCCTCCGGCAGGACCGCGACGGTCGCGGCCGAGGTGTGGATGCGGCCAGACGCCTCCGTGTCCGGGACGCGTTGCACCCGGTGCACGCCGGACTCGAACTTCAGCTTGGCGAAGACGCCCCGCCCCCCGATCGCGGCCACGATCTCCTTCAGGCCGCCGACCGCGCCCTCGCTCTCCGACAGGACCTCGACGGTCCAGCCCTTCAGCTCGGCATAGCGCGCGTACATGCGGAACAGATCGCCCGCGAAGAGCGCGGCCTCGTCGCCGCCCGTCCCGGCCCTGACCTCGAGGATCGCGCTCTTCTCGTCCGCGGCGTCCTTCGGGAGGAGGAGCACGTTCAGGGCGGCGGCCGCAGCCTCGACCGCGTCGACCGCGTCCGGCCGCTCGTCTCCCGCGAGCGCCCGGAGCTCGGAATCGAGCCCCGTCTCGGCGATCATGGCCTCGATGCCCAGGAGCTCGTCGGCCGCGGCCCGGTAGGCCCGGATCGCCTCGACCACCGGCTCGAGCTCGGCCAGCTCCCGGGACAGGCTGACGAAGACCTCGGGCTCGGGCGCGCCGTTCAGGGTCGAGGTCGCGACCGCGTGCCGGGTCAGGATGGCGTCGAGCTTGTGGCCGGGAGGAGCGGGCATCAGACCGGGATGTGGTGGGCTTTGGCGAAGGCGGAAAGGGCGGGCCGCAGGCTCTCGACGCCGCCGGACGCGGGATCGTCGAGGGCCCGGGCCACGAGGGCCGCGAGCGGCGCCGTGTCGAGGGCGAGCAGCATCGCCTTCACGGGGCCGATCGAGGAGGCCGACATCGAGAGGCGCCGGAACCCGAGCCCGACGAGCGCCATCGCGTCGAGCGCCCGGCCCGCCATCTCGCCGCAGACCGTGACCGGGCAGTTCCCCGCCTCGGCCCGCTCCACGATGTGCCGGAGCGCCCGAAGCGGCGCCGGGCTCAGGGCGTCGAAGCGGCCGGCCACGAGCTTGTTGCCCCGGTCGGCCGCGAACAGGAACTGCATGAGATCGTTCGAGCCGATCGACAGGAAGTCGGCCTCCCGGACGATCTCGTCCATCGCGAAGAGGAGCGAGGGCACCTCGACCATCGCCCCGAGCGAGATCTCGGCCGGCAGCAGGCCTCCCGTGCGGCGCAGATAGGCGACCTCGCCCTCCACCAGCGCCTTCGCGCGCAGGAACTCTGCCGTGGTCGCGACCATCGGGAACATGATGCGCAGGTGCCGGCCGGCCCCGGCCTTGATGAGCGCTCGCGCCTGGATCCGCAGCAGCGCCGGCCGGTCGAGGGCGATCCGGATCGCCCGCCAGCCGAGCGCGGGGTTCTCCTCCTCGACGCGCGGCATGTAGGGCAGGAGCTTGTCGCCCCCGATGTCGAGCGACCGGAACGTCACGGCACGATCGCCCATCCCGGCGAAGACGTCGGCGTAGAGGGCCTGCTGATCCTTCGCGGAGGGCATCCGCTCGGCGATCATGAACTGGAGCTCGGTCCGGAACAGGCCGACCCCGTCCGCGCCCGTCTCGGCAAGGTGCGGCAGGTCGACCAGGAGCCCGGCGTTCAGCTGCAGGGCGATCGGCACGCCGTCGCGGGTGACCGCGGGCGTGTCCCGGAGCTTCCGGTACTGCGCCTGACGGCGCGCCCGGAGCCTCGCCTTCCCGGCATAGGAGGCCTCGACGTCGGGCGGCGGCCGGATCTGGATCTCGCCCGTGCCGCCGTCGACGATGATCGCGTCCCCGGTCTCGACCAGCGCGCTCACGTTCTCGACCCCGGTCACGACCGGGATCGCGAGCGCCCGGGCCACGATCGCGATGTGGCTCGTCTCGCCGCCCTCCTCGAGGACGAGCCCGCGCAGCCGGGCGCGGTCGTAGTCGAGCAGCGCCGCCGGGCCCATCATGCGGGCGACCAGGATGGCGTTCTCCGGCAGCGCGACCCGGCGATCGACGATGTCGCGCCCGACCAGCCGATGCAGGACCCGATTCGCGAGGTCGTCGAGATCGTGCAGCCGCTCGCGCAGGTAGGGGTCGGTCGAGCGGATCATCCGGGCCCGGCTGTCGGATTGGACGCGCTCGACCGCGGCCTCGGCCGTGATGCCGGTCCGGATGGCGTCCCGGATGCGCCGGAGCCAGCCCTGGTCGTGGGCGAACATCCTGAAGGTCTCGAGCACGTCGCGGTGATCGCCCTGATGGGCCATGTCGCCGCGCGCCAGCATGTCGTCGATCGAGGACCTGACCGCCTCGATCGCGACGTCGAGCCGGACGAGCTCGGCCCCGATGTCGGACGCGATGATGTTGCGGACCACGACCCTCGGCTCGTGCAGGACGACGTAGCCGAGGCCGAGCCCATCCGCGAGCGGGGTGCCGCGGCAGTGCAGCGGACGCCGCCCCGCCGTCACGGTTCCGGCCTCGCCGAGCCCGCCGAGCTCGCCCGACGCGATCAGCTCGGCCAGCACCATGGAGGTGGTCTGGAGCGCCTCCACCTCCTCCTCGGTGTAGACCCGGAACGCCCGGTTCTGCACGACGAGGACGCCCAGCGTGTTGCCGGCCCTGAGCACCGGCACGCCGAGGAACCCGTGGTAGATCTCCTCGCCCGTCTCCGGCCGGTACGAGAAGGCGCGGTGCGTCTGGGCGTCCGAGAGCGCGAGCGGCTCGGCGTTCTCGGCGATCAAGCCGACGAGCCCCTCGCCCACCCGCAGCTTGGTGAGATGGACGGCCTCGCGGTTCAGGCCCTCGGTCGCGTAGAGCTCGAGCGCGTCGTCGGCCCGCATGACGTAGAGCGAGCAGACCTCGGACACCATGTTCGCGGCGATCAGGATCACGATGCGGTCGAGGCGCATCTGGGCGGCCACCGGCTCCGCCATGATCTCGCGGAGGCGGCGCAGCAGCACGCGCGGTCCACCGGGGACGCCTGGCATCAATCGTTCCGTACCGGATCCGGCGGCCCGGATGCCGCCGCGAAACCCGGAGTAGCGCCCTCCGTCAGGCCTTGTCGAGGCCGTAGAGCGAGTGCAGCGTCCGGACCGCGAGCTCCGTATAGGCGCTGTCGATCAGGACCGAGAACTTGATCTCGGACGTCGTGATCGCCCGGATGTTGATGCCCTTCTCGGCCAGCGCCCCGAAGGCCCGGGACGCGATGCCGGCGTGGCTCCGCATCCCGACGCCGATCGCCGACACCTTCACGACGTCCGTCGCGCCCTGGATGTCCGTGATCCCGATCGCGGCCCGGTTCGCCTCGAGGATCGCCCGCGAGCGGTCGTAATCCGCGGTCGGCACCGTGAACGTGATGTCGGTCGTGGCGGCGTCGTCGCTGACGACCTGGATGATCATGTCGACGTTGACGTTCGCGTCCGCGAGCGGCCCGAAGATCGCGGCCGCGACGCCCGGCTTGTCGGCCACGCGCCGGAGCGTGATCTGGGCCTCGTCGCGGGAGAACGCGATTCCCGTCACGACGGGGTGTTCCATGATGTCCTCCTCGTCGCAGATCAGGGTGCCGGGCTTCGGGTCGTCGGGGTCGTCGAAGGACGACCGCACGTAGGTCGGGACCCGGTGCAGCATGGCGAGCTCGACCGAGCGCACCTGCAGCACCTTGGCCCCGAGGGAGGCCATCTCGAGCATCTCCTCGAAGGCGATGCGGTCGAGCCGGCTCGCCTTCGGGACGATCCGGGGGTCGGTCGTGTAGACGCCGTCGACGTCCGTGTAGATGTCGCAGCGCTCGGCCTTCAGGGCGGCTGCCAGCGCGACAGCGCTCGTGTCGGAGCCGCCGCGCCCGAGCGTCGCGATCCGGCCCGTCTCGGGGTTCACGCCCTGGAATCCGGCCACGACCGCGACCTCGCGGGCGGCCTCGAAGCGGGCGAGGATCCCGGCGCCGTCGATCGCGACGATCCGGGCCGAGCCGTGCCCGTCGGAGGTGTGGATCGGGAGCTGCCAGCCCTGCCAGGACCGGGCCGGCATCCCGCGCTCGCGCAGCACGATCGCGAGGAGGCCGGACGTCACCTGCTCGCCGGACGCCACGACCGCGTCGTATTCGCCGGGGTCGTAGAGCGGGTCGGCATCGCGCACGAGCGCCACGAGCTCGTTCGTCTTCCCGGACATGGCCGAGACCACGACCGCGACGTCGTAGCCGGCCCGGACCTCGCGGGCGACGTGCCGGGCGACGTTCCGGAGGCGCTCGACACTGGCCACCGACGTGCCGCCGAACTTCATCACGAGACGGGGCATCGGCGGCAGGATGGCTCTCTCCGGACCGTGGGCGTCCGGGTGTCGATCCGGCGGGCGGTATCAAGTATGGTCGCGCGATGTCAACGCAGGGCTCACCCGCCTCCTCCCTGGCCTCCCCGCTCGACGGCCGCGAGGTCGCGAAGTTCGACCGTCTCGCCGCCGAATGGTGGGATCCGGCCGGACCGATGCGGCCGCTGCACCGGATCAACCCGCTCCGGCTCGCCTTCGTCCGCGACGAGGCGTGCCGGCATTTTCGGCGCGACGGCCGCGCCGCCTTCGCGCTGGACGGTCTCTCGGTGCTCGACGTCGGGTGCGGCGCGGGCCTCCTGTCCGAGCCGATGGCGCGGCTCGGCTCCGACGTGACCGGCCTCGACCCCGCGGCCAGTGCGATCGAGGCCGCCCGTCGCCACGCCGAAGCCGGCGGGCTCGCGATCCGCTACCGGACCGACACCGTCGAGACGGTCGCGGCCGAGGGCGGGCGCTTCGACCTCGTGCTCGCGCTCGAGGTGGTCGAGCACGTGCCCGACGTCGACCGCTTCCTGCGCGGCTGCGCGGCCGCGCTCCGGCCGGGTGGGCTCATGATCCTGTCGACGATCAACCGCACGCTTCGCTCCTACGCGCTCGCGATCGTCGGGGCGGAATACGTCCTTCGCTGGCTGCCCCGCGGCACGCATGACTGGGAGCGGTTCGTCACGCCGGACGAGCTCCGCCGGGCCGCGACCGGAGCGGGGCTCTCGGCCTTCCGGACCAGGGGCCTCGTCTACGACCCGCTCGGCGACGCCTGGCGTCTCTCGGGCGACACGGCCGTGAACTACCTGGCCGCCGCTACGAAACCGGAATGATCCCGGTCACGCCCCGGATCTCGCTCGACGAGGAGGAGATCGTCGAGACCTTCGTGCGGGCCTCCGGGCCGGGCGGCCAGAACGTGAACAAGGTCTCGACCGCGGTCGAGCTGCGGTTCGATGCCGCCGCTTCGCGGAATCTCACGGACGCCCTCCGGTCGCGGCTCCGCACGCTCGCCGGCCGCCGCATGACGCGGGACGGCGTGATCGTGATCGACGCGCAGCGCTTCCGGACCCGCGAGCGGAACCGGGCCGATGCGCTGGACCGGCTCGTGGAGCTGATCCGGGCCGCGGCCGTCGTCCCGAAGACGCGCCGCCCGACCCGGCCGACGCTCGGCTCGAAGCAGCGCCGTCTCGCCTCGAAGGAGAAGCACGGCCGGGTGAAGGCGCTGCGCGGCCCGACCGGCGATGCGGACGGCTGATCGGGATCAGAACTCCTCCCAGCCGTCCTGCGCCGGAGCCGGGGCGAGCTTTCGGGCGGCGGAGGCGTGGCGTCCGCCCGCGATCTTCAGGGTCGGCACGAGCGCAGCAGGGGCGGGCTTTCGCATCGGGACGATGGATGCCTGCGCCCCTTGCTGCGCCAGGACCCTGCCCGAGGCCGGGCCGACCTGGAACCGCGCCACGAGCCGTCCGAGCTCGTCCGCCTCGCGGGCCAGTCCGTGGCTCGCCGCGGTCGATTGCTCGACCATGGCGGCGTTCTGCTGCGTGACCTGGTCCATCTGGTTCACGGCCGTGTTGACCTCGGCCAGGCCCGTCGCCTGCTCCTTGGCCGAGGCCGCGATCTCCAGGACGACGGCGTTGATATCGGCCACCTGCGCGGCGATCCGGCCGAGCGCGCGGCCGGCCTGCCCGACGAGACCCACCCCCTCCGCGACCTGAGAGCCCGACGCCCGGATCAGCGTCTTGATCTCCTTCGCGGCGTCCGCCGAGCGCTGCGCGAGGGCCCTGACCTCGGATGCGACGACGGCGAAGCCACGCCCCGCCTCGCCCGCCCTCGCGGCCTCCACGCCGGCGTTCAGGGCGAGCAGGTTCGTCTGGAAGGCGATCTCGTCGATCACCGCGATGATCTGGGATATCTGTCCCGACGACCGCTCGATCCCGGCCATCGCGGTGATCGCGTCCGCGACGATCTCGCCGGAGCGCTCCGCGTCCCCTTTGGCGGCCGCCACGATGGTGCGGGCATGCTCGGCGCCGTCCGCGGTCTTGCGCACGGTAGCCGTGATCTCGTCCAGGGCAGCCGCCGTCTCTTCGAGGGAGGCCGCCTGCTGCTCGGTCCGGCGCGACAGGTCGTCCGACGCCTGGCTGATCTCGCCCGTGCCGGACTGGATGTGTCCGGTCGCGCGAACGATGGTAACGATCGTCTGCTGGAGCGTCTCCACGGCGGCGTTGAAATCGGACTGGAGCTTCAGGGAGTCGGGCGGGAATGCCCCCGACAGCCGCGTCGTCAGGTCACCCGAGGCGAGCCGCGACAAGCCGGTTCCCACCGCGTGCACGATCGAGGCCTGCACGTCGGCCGCGGCCCGATCGAGTTCCGCGGTCCGGCGTCGTTCGGCATCGATCTCTTCGCCGTGGCCGGCTGCTTCGGATTCGAGCCGCAGCTTGGCGATCCCTGCCTCCCTGAAGACATGCACGGCGCGCGCCATCGCTCCGATCTCGTCGCGGCGATCGGCACCGGCGATGTCGGTGTCGAAGCGACCCTCCGCGAGCGTCTTCATGCTGCCGGAGAGTCGGGCGAGCGGCCCCGTGACCGATCTCCTCACCAGGACGAGCGCCGCCGCGAAAGCCGCGATCCCGAGAAGGCCTGACACGACGAGCGCCGACAGCGAGCGGAACTCTGCGCCTTCGCGCGTCGCATCGGTCTTCGCCCTGACCTCGTCCGCGATGGACCTCGTCGCCTCGATGATGTCGGCGCCGGCCTTGCCGACCAGGACGTCCGCCTGCTTCATGATGGCTGCGGCCCGGCGATCGTCGCCGCCCGCCTTCGCGTCGCGCGCGTCGCGACACAGCTCCGCGATCCTGGCGACCTGGGCGTCGATCGCAGACAAGGAATCCGCGCGACTTGGCAAGAGCTTCACCGCGTTCGCGAACATCTCTCGATAACGGTCATAGGATGATTGCGCGGCGCTGCTCGCCTTCGAGAAAGCGGGGCTCGACGTGTCGGCCGTGATCGCGCCGTAGCTCTCATACCCGATCTGGATGACGCGGCGACTGGCCCGAGCCAACCAGACCGAACCCTCGATCTCTTGATGAATCAGCGTTTCGAAGGTGATGTTCGTCTTGCGAACGTCTATCGAAATCACGATGAGAGAGGCGAGACCGACCAGAGAGACCAGCGCGAAAACGCTGCCGATCTTGAAGCCGATCTTCGAGGTCCGAAACACGATCGATGCTCCCCAAAGTCGTTTCGGGAGATCGTTGCCTGAGCGCCCCTAAGATATGTTCAACAGCCTATGGGTTCACAGACCTCGCCTAGTTGTCGCGGCGGAGGCCGACGCCCGGTTTCTGGTCCGACTTCGTCGCTCCACCGGTTGTGGAGGCCGGCGTGAACTGGCCGTGCTCGGCGAAGTAGTGCAGCCCTCCCATCACCAGAGTCCCGATCACCAGGATGCTGCCGATCAGGATGCCGGCTGTCTTTTTCTGCGTCATGAAGATCTCCCATGTCGTCGAGGGAAAGTGGCAGGCAGGCGATCGTTCCCGGCCTGTCCGGACGGGCACGCTTGGGGTCAGCGGGAGGGCGCCTTCCGCGGAAGGACCATCCATCCGGCGGAGTGCGCTCGATTGCAGGTGGGCGCCGGGCCGGCTACGTCGTGACCCGAAAAGGGAGGACCGCATGACCGACGACCTCGTCCTGTACACGCATCCCATGTCCCGCGGCCGGATCGCCCGCTGGATGCTGGAGGAGACCGGCCGGCCCTACCGGGCCGAGATCCTGGGCTACGGGAGCTCGATGAAGGCGCCCGAGTTCCTGGCGATCAACCCGATGGGCAAGGTTCCCGCTCTCCGGCACGGCGAGACCGTCGTGACGGAGGCGGCCGCGATCTGCGCCTATCTGGCCGACGCCTTCCCGGAGGCCGGCCTCGCGCCCCCGCCGGGTGACCCGGCGCGCGGCGCCTATTACCGCTGGCTCTTCTTCGCGGCGGGCCCGATCGAGGCTGCGGTCACGAACGCGGCGATGGGCTTCGTGGTCCCGAAGGACCGGGAGCCGATGGCCGGCTACGGCAGCCTCCCGGCCGTGCTCGACACCCTCGAGGGCGCGCTGTCGCAATCCGAATATCTGGCCGGCGGCCGTTTCAGCGCGGCCGACCTCTACGTCGGCTCAGCGCTCGGATGGGGCATGATGTTCGGGACGGTCGAGAAGCGGCCGGTCTTCGAGCGCTATTGGCAACGGCTGGCCGGGCGCCCGGCCGCCGCGCGGGCGAATGCGATCGACGACGCCCTGATGCCACCGCCGCAAGCGAGCCAGCTTCCCGCCTGACCCCGACTCCGACCTGAGGGACACAGATCATGGACTTCCACCCCGCCTCGAAGACCCCCTCCCGCCGGGTAAACCCGGACTGGTTCACCGGCACGGTCTGGCAGGACCCGATCGTCGAAGCTCCGGCTCCGGCCCGGATCCGGGCCGCCCGGGTCGCCTTCGAGCCCGGCGCCCGCACGGCCTGGCACACCCATCCGCTCGGCCAGACGCTGCACGTCGTGCAGGGCATCGGCCACATCCAGGCCAAGGGCGGCCCTGTCCGAGAGATCCGGGCCGGCGACACGGTCTTCATCCCGCCGGACGAGAAGCACTGGCACGGCGCCTCGCCCACGCACGGAATGGTCCACATCGCGATGCACGAGTTCGACGGCGAACGGCACGTGACCTGGATGGAGCATGTGACGGACGAGGAATACGGGGTCGCGCCGACCGCCTGAGGCGGGCGCGACCGAGAGACCCCTGCCGGGGCGCCGCGGACCACGATCGCGGGCGCCCCGGCGGGATGGCTATCGGTTGCCGCTCGGCGGGGTGCCGGTGGTCCGGCCCGGGCTCAGCGTGCCGGTGCCGCTCGTGCCCTCGGATGGGCTGGTGGTCGAGCCGGTCGTCGCGGGACTTCCGCCCTGCCCGCTCGAGCCGGCCGCACCGTTCATCCCCGAGCCGGACATGCCAGAACCCGACATGCTGGAGCTGGACGGGTTCGTCGCCGGGCCGCTCGTCCCGGACACCGAGCCGGACGAGTTGTTCTGGGCGAAGGCCACCGTGGACGCCCCGAGAAGGGCGGCCATCACGTATCCTGCGAGCTTCATGGAGATCTCCTCTTGGTCGGGAGATCAATCCGGTTCAGGACCGGCCGTTCCCCCGGCCCGGCGGACCGTCTCCCTTCGGTCGGAGGCGGACCGAAAGCGGCTTCGTCGAGAGCGTGCCGGCATACATACCCGAGCCGCTCGCGAACGCCTGCTTTTCCAGGAGATTGGCTTCCGAGACCCTCGGCGCCCTAGTTGCCCATCCGGTCGCGCCACTGCGTCTCGCCCGAGAAGCAGTTCGTCGCGTGGGTCTCGGCCTGGGCCGGAACCACGAGGCCGCCTCCGAGGACGGATGCGGCACGGCCCGGGGACGGGCGCTCCGCGATCTCCATGATGATCTTCGTCTTCACGGCCTCGACGAACTGCTCGCGGTCGCGGACCGGCACCATGAAGGCGCCCGCCCCGCCGATCACGCAGTCCCGGTAGTACAGATCGAGGTCCGGGATGTCGAAATAGCCGCCCTGCTTCAGCATGATGGGCAGGCCGTTCACGGTGATGCCGTGTTCGACCGCCTCGTCCCGGGCCGCCGTCACGGGGCGCCCCTGGTTGTTCGGCCCATCGCCCGAGACGTCGATCACCTGCCGGGTCGGCGCGAGATTGCTCTGCGCGAGAAGCCGGGCCGAGAAGTCGATGGCGCCCGAGATCGAGGTCCTGGCCGCCCGGCGGGTCGGCTTCGCGGCGAGCTCGGCCGCGAAGCCCTCCGCCGTCGCGGGTCCGTCGACGAACGTCCAGGGCAGCACCACGCGCTGGTCGCTTGCCCCCGCCCATTCCACGTAGGCGACCGCGATCCGGCCGATCATCCCGCGCCGGATCGCGTCGTGCACCTGGCTCGACCGGAAGGCCTGGATGAAGCCCTCCCGCTGCAGCACCTGCTCGTCCGGATCCATCGAGAAGGAGATGTCGACCGCGATCACGAGCGCGAGATCGACCTCGGTTTCGGCCCGGGCGGGCGATCGGCCGGCGAGCCCGAGGACCAGCGAGGCGGCCAGGACGGCAAACCGGAACGGAGCGCGTCTCATCGCCATCTCCTGGCCCGACAGGGGCAAGTGGCCCGACACACCCGGGCAAGCGGCCCGACATGCAGGCGATCGAGCGGCGGAGCCGAACGATCGAAGGAGGCTAGCGAAAATCGTGCAAGGACGCGATGTCTTCGTTCGGACGCGTCAGCGCACCCGGGCGGCCTCGATCAGCGCGAGCGCGGCTGCGAAGGCGGCATCCGGATCGAGCTCGGTCGTGTCGAGGTGATGGGCGTCGGGCGCGGCCCGCATCGGAGCGGTGCTGCGATCGGCGTCGCGCGCGTCGCGGCGCCGGATGTCCGCGAGCACCTCCTCGAAGCTGACGGCCTCGCCTCTCGCGGAGAGCTCGCGGAGGCGTCGCCGGGCGCGCTCGCTCCCGGACGCCGTGACGTAGATCTTCACGGCCGCGTCCGGGCAGACCACCGTCCCGATGTCGCGCCCGTCGAGCACAGCTCCCCCGGGCTGGCGCGCGAAGCGGCGCTGGACCTCGAGCAGGGCGTCCCGCACGGACGCGTGCACCGAGACGACGGACGCCGCCTCGCCCATGGCGGCACCGCGAAGGCGCGACTCGTCGACGTCGGTGGGCGCGAGCACGGCCGCGACCGCGGCCGCGGCCGCCTCGTCGTCGAGCCGGAGGCCCCGGTCCAGCATCGCCCGGCCGACGGCCCTGTACAGCAGCCCGGTGTCGAGGTGCGGCCTGTCGAGATGGGTCGCGAGCCGCCGGGCCAACGTTCCCTTGCCGGAGGCGGCGGGTCCGTCGATCGCGATCACCTCGCCGTCAGGTCCGGAACGAGGCACCGAGACTCCGCAAAGAGGGCAGGAAGGAGGGAAAGCTCGTCGCGATCATGGCGCCGTCGTCGATCGTCACCGGAGCCTCGGCCCCGAGCCCCATCACCAGGAACGCCATCGCGATCCGGTGATCGAGCTCGGTCGCAACCGTGCCGCCGCCCGGGACCCGGCCCCCGGTCCCCTCGACGACGAGGTCGTCGCCCTCGATCAAGGCCCGGATCCCGGTCGCGGCCAGGCCGGCCGCGACGGCCGCGAGCCGGTCCGATTCCTTCACCCGCAGCTCGGCCAGGCCCCGCATCCGGGTCGGGCCATGCGCGAAGGCGGCCGCGACCGCGAGCACCGGGTACTCGTCGATCATGGAGGGCGCCCGCTCCGCCGGCACGTCCACGCCGTCGAGCCGTCCCGCCGTGACCTCGAGGTCCGCGACCTCCTCGCCACCGAGGTCGCGGCGGTTCGAGAGCCGGATGTCGGCGCCCATCATCAGGAGCGTCTGCAGGAGCCCCGTCCTCAGCGGGTTCGTCATCACGGCCTCGATCGTGACGCGCGAGCCCGGCACGATCAGCGCCGCGACCAGGGGGAAGGCCGCCGAGGACGGGTCCGCCGGCACGACGATCTCGGTCCCCCGCAGCTCGGGCTGGCCCCGCAGCGTGATCCGGCGGCCTGCCCCTTCCTGGTCGACCCTGAGATCGGCTCCGGCATGGGCCAGCATCCGCTCGGTATGGTCGCGCGTCGCCTCGCGCTCGATCACGGTCGTGATCCCGGGCGCGTTGAGGCCGGCGAGCAGCACGGCCGACTTGATCTGGGCTGAGGGCGCCGGCGTCTCGTAGGTGATCGGGATCGTCTCCTCCGGGCCCCTCAGCGTCAGGGGAACGCGGCCGCCCTCGGCCTCCGACAGGACGGTGACGCCCATGCGGCAGAGCGGATCGAGGATGCGGCGCATCGGGCGCTTGCGGAGCGAGGCGTCGCCGTCGAAGGTCGCGGTCACGGGATGCGAGCCCACGACGCCCATCATGAGCCTCGAGCCCGTGCCGGCATTGCCGAAATCGAGGACGCCTTCGGGCTGGGCGAGCCCACCGATGCCGACGCCCACGACCCGCCAGCGCCCTTCGCCCTCCCTGACGACGTTCGCGCCGAGCGCCCGCAGAGCGGCAGCGGTCCGGAGGACGTCGTCGCCTTCGAGCAGGTTCTCGATCCGGGTCTCGCCGATCGCGAGCGCGCCGACGATCAGCGCCCGATGCGAGATCGACTTGTCGCCCGGCACGCGAACTCGACCACGGAGGTGACCTGCGGCGCCGGAGGCGACGGGAGAGGCGAGGTGCGAAGGGGAGGTCACGGGTTTCGTTCTGCTCTCGCGCCGGCGCTTACCATGCGGTATGGCGCACGTCATCCGAAGCCGGTGCCGGCCGGAAGGCGACCCCGCCGGCGGCTCGTCGAGAACCGCGAGCGACCCACCTTGCGCCGCGTTCGCCCGGCGCCGCAGGCCTGACCCATCCCATCGCCCATCGACGGAACCGCCGCGAGAGGCCTTGACACGGCTCCCCCGCCGTCCGATTTGACGGGATCGCGGCCGCCTGAGCGGTCGCACTCCCCAATTCCAGTTAGAGTGGACCGTGGCCAGACCAGAGCTCGGCGCCAAGCGCGTTTGCCCGACAACAGGGCGCAAATTCTACGACCTCAACCGGGACCCGATCGTGTCCCCCTATACGGGCGAAGCCTTGCCGCGCGCGGCCTTCGAGACGCCGGTGCCGCTTCGGGGCGGTCGAACGGCGCGCGCGCCCGTCGACGAGGACGAGGCGGAGGTGGTGCCGGCCGGTCCCGAGATCGTCTCGCTCGAAGAGGTCGGCGCGGCCGAAGAGGAGGGCGCGGCGGCCGGCGAGGACGAGACGGTGCTGGCCGACGAGGCGACGACCGACGACACCTTCCTCGAGGAAGAGGAAGAGGGCGGCGATGTCAGCGACCTGATCGACAGCGACGTCGAGGACGAGGAAGAGACCTGATCCGTCTCGACCGCGCCTCCGGCATCGCGGGCGCCTTTGGTCCCTGGACGGCTTGTCCGCACCGGAACCGGTTAGTATAGAGGCGCTCCGCCGCAACGCGGTTCCGGCCCGGCGATCCCACCGCCGGCCGAAGGTTCGGGGCCATAGCTCAGTTGGGAGAGCGCGTGAATGGCA
>CAXTKM010000030.1:17033-24898 GCA_964244795.1 uncultured Enterovirga sp. | reverse complement strand
GCGCGAGCGCGGTGTACTTCTTGCCGACGGAGCAATCGGTCCCGACGGTGAGGAGACGCAGGCCCGGCCGCTTCGTGCCCTTGCCGGTCGCGAAGCGCTGGTCGGACATCCGGACGTCGAAGAGCTCACGCCCCGCCGCGGCAGCGGCCTCGGCGACGCGGGCGTCCGCCCCGAGCCGGACGTGCAGACCGCTCGCGACGTCCATCCCGGCCGCGAGCGCCTCGAGGATCGTCGGGATCCAGGTCTCGTTCAGGACGCCGCCCGCGTTCACGATCCCGACGATCATCGTGCGGGCACCCTGCGCCGCAGCTTCCGCGACGGAGAGATCGGGAATGCCGAGATCGGCCCCGCAGCCCGGGAGCCTCACCTGCCCGAGGCACCAGTCGCGCCGCCAGTCGACGATCCCGTAGGCGGTCTTCGCGGCGAGCGTGTCCGGCACGTCGCCGAGGAACATGAGGTAGGGCGGAGAGATCTGCATGGCTGGGGCCGTCCCGACGGTCGAAGGGTCTCTCTAGCGGGTTGCGGCCGGGGCTACAGCCCCTCACGCGCGAGTCTGGGATGCAGAGCAAGACGCTCTGTCGCAACCTGATCCGCTCACACCGGCGAAAGCCGGTGCCGAGGGGTCACGCGACCGGCGGGTCCCGGTCTCCACCGGGACGCGCCCCCGAGGGCACCTTCGGATCGTCCCTGAGAAGATGGTAGACGAGGATCGCCCCGAAGGTGGCGGTGCCGATCCCGCCGAGCGAGAACCCGCCGAGCTTGAGCGTGAGGTCGCCGGCGCCGAACACGAGGGCCACCCCCGCCGTCAGGAGGTTGCGGGGGCGCCCGAAATCGACCCGACCCTCGACCCAGATCCGGCCGGCGGTCGCGGCGATGAGGCCGAAGACGACGACCGAGAGCCCGCCGATGACAGGACCCGGGATCGTCAGGATCAGCGCACCGAATTTCGGCGAGAGGCCGAACAGGATCGCGATCAGCGCCGCGGCCACGAAGAGCAGCGTCGAATAGATCCGGGTCACGGCCATGACGCCCATGTTCTCGGCATAGGTCGTGACGCCCGTGCCGCCCCCTGCCCCGGACAGCATGGTCGCGAGCCCGTCCCCGATGAAGGCCCGGCCGAGGTAGCGGTCGTAGCTGCGCCCGGTCATGGCTCCGATCGCCTTCACGTGCCCGAGGTTCTCGGCGACCAGCACGACCGCGACGGGCGCGATCAGCCACATCGCGGAGGACTCGAACACCGGTGCCCGGAAGGCCGGCAGGCCGAACCAGGCCGCCGCGGCGACTCCCGAGAAATCGACCGGCCTCGCGAGCCCGAGCCCATTCGCGACGAGGAGGTGCGCGCCGTAGCCGATCGCTCCGCCGATCAGGATGGGAAGACGGCGCACCGAGCCCGGCCCGTAGACCGCGACCGCGCCCACGGCCAGCACGGTCAGGAGCCCGATCAGGGTGTCCGTGCCGGTTGCCGAGATGCCCTTCACGGCGATCGGCGCGAGATTCAGGCCGATCGCGGCCACGATCGCGCCGGTCACGATCGGCGGCATGAGGCGCTCGATCCAGCCCGGCCCGGCCGCCGCGACCACGATCCCGATGAGGGTGTAGAGCCCGCCGGCCGCGATGATTCCGCCGAGCGCGACCCCGATGTTCGGGTTCGGCCCGCCGCCGGCATGACCCGTCGCCGCGATCACGACCGCGATGAACGCGAAGGACGAGCCGAGATAGGAGGGCAGCCGCCCGCCCGTGACGCCGAAGAAGATCAGCGTCGCGACGCCGGAGAAGAAGATCGCGAGGTTCGGGTCGAATCCCATCAGGAGCGGCGCGAGCGCGGTCGCCCCGAACATCGCGACCACGTGCTGCAGGCCGAGCAGGAGCGTCTGCCCGAGCGGCAGCCGCTCGTCCGGCATCACCGCCGCCCCGGGGCGCGTGACGAGCGTCCAGCGGGGCCGGTACCTTTCAGGCGTCATGTGAACCTCTCGCGCCTCGATCCGACACGAGCCCAAGCGAGCCCCGGGCCAGAAGGCCGGAGCGCCCTCACGTCCTGCCCCCACCATTGCGTTGTCTCATTCGAGACGATATCTAGTCTCAAGTGAGTTCACGATGGAGCATTCGATGGTCTCGCCGGCATCCCTGATGGCGCACGCGCTCGGGCTCGGGTCGAGCCCTCCCGCATCCACCACCCCGCTTGATCTGATCGCCTGCGTGGAGGAGGGTCTTCCCGTCGCGGCCGTCGACCGAATGGCGAAGACCGTCGCTCCGGGCGACGCGGAGTTCAAGCATCGCTTCATCTCGAAGGCGACGCTGGCGCGTCGGAAACGGGATCGGTCCGCACGCCTGACGATCGAGGAGGGTGGACGGCTCGCCAGGATCGCGGGCGTCTGGACGCACGCCGTCGAGGTCTGGAAGAGCGACGAGTCGGCACGCGCCTTCCTGTTTCGCGCTCATCCTTTGCTGAACGGGCGCCGGCCGATCGACGTCGCGCTGTCGACCTCCCTCGGAGCCGATCTGGTGGACGCCATCTTGGGCGGGCTCGAACACGGCGTCGCCGTGTGAAGGTCCCGCAGCGCCTCGATCGCGTTCTCACGGCGTATCGGATCGGCGATCCCGACGGCACGTTCCCGATCTTCGACGCGAGGGGCTCGGAGCGATTTCCGGGGCGTTGGAATACGGGCTCGAGCCCTGTCATCTACGCGGCCGAGCACTACTCGACCGCGATGCTGGAGAAGCTCGTCCACGGCAGCGGGTCGCTGCCGCCGAACCAGCATTTCATCGAGATCACGATCCCGAACGGGACGAGCTACGAGGTCCTGGACACGGCCGCGCTGCCGGGTTGGGACGATGCGGGCTGTGTCTCGTCGCGCAGCTTCGGGGACGCGTGGCACCGCGAGCGGCGCTCGGCCCTTCTCCTCGTACCGTCCGTCGTGGCCAGGATCGAGACGAACGTCCTGATCCACCCGACGCACCCGGACGCCGCGGCCATCACCCACGGCTTGCACCGCCCGGTCTGGTGGGACGGCCGCCTGTTCCCGGCCTGATCCTTCGACGCGACGAGGAAGGTCGATCAGTTCGCCATGAACACCGGCAGCGTCGCGGCCGCGAGCACATGCGCGGTCGCGCCGCCGAAGATCATCTGGCGCAGCCGGCTCTGCGTGTAGGCGCCCTTGATCAGGAGGTCGCCACCGAGGGCCGTCGTCTCGGCCAGGATCACCTCGCCGTTGCCGCGGCGGCCCGGCTGGACGTGGACCGCCTCGGCCGCGACCTCGTTCCGGCGGAGCGACAGGGCGAGCTGCTCGCCGCTCGGGTCCGCGACGGACCAGCCCTCGATCGTCAGCACCACGATCTTCTTCGCACGGCGGAGCATCGGGCCCGCGAAGGCGACCGTGCGGGCGGTCTCGGTCGACCCGTTCCAGGCGATCACGATCGTCTCGCCCAGCACCGTCGGGGCGGTCGGTGGCGCGATCAGGATCGGCCGCCCGGACTCGAACAGCACGGCCTCGAGCGTCGCCATGGAGGGTACCGCCTTCCCGGCGATCGGGCGCCCCAGCACGACGAGATCGAACAGCCGGCCGTGGCTCGCCAGGAACGCGTCCCCGGCCGGCGCTTTCGGATGCCAGCCATAGCCCGGCTCGACGAGGCCCGCCCGGGTCGCCTTCAGGCCGCTCGCCTCCGCGAAGCGGGTGAAGATCCCGTGCGACTGACGCCTCGCGTCCTCGTCGGCCTTCTCGTCGACGTGCCAGGCGAGCCCGCTCACCATGTCGATCGGCACGTAGTCCGGGATCGAGGGCCGGAGCGCGAAGCTCTCGATGTAGCTCTCGAAGCGGCGCTGCACGAGGAGCGCCGTCTCCAGCACGGAGGGCATCACCTCGTGCGGCTCGGTCGGCACGAGCAGGTTCAACATGGCGTTTCCCTCACGACTGCACGCCCCATCGCCGCACCGTCCGGCGCTCGATGACCCGAAAGACCAGGTTCTCGACCACGAGGCCGATCACGATCACGGTCAAGAGGCCCGCGAACACGGACGGGATGTCGAGGACGTTCCGGTTCTCGAAGATGAACCAGCCGAGGCCGCCCTGGCCGGACGAGACCCCGAACACGAGCTCGGCCGCGATCAGCGTCCGCCAGGCGAAGGCCCAGCCGATCTTCAGTCCGGTCAGGATCGACGGGAAGGCCGCCGGGACCAGGATCCGGAAGACGTAGGGCAGCCCCTTCAGGCCGTAGTTCTTGCCGACCATCCGGAGCGTCTGCGAGACGCCGAGGAACCCCGCATGCGTGTTCAGGGCCACCGCCCAGAGCACGGAGTGGATCAGGACGAAGACGAGGCTCCCGGCCCCGAGCCCGAACCAGATCAGGGCGAGCGGCAGGAGCGCGATCGCCGGCAGCGGGTTGAACATCGCGGTCAGCGTCTCGAGGAGATCGGTGCCGATCCGGGTCGAGATCGCGAGCACCGTCAGCACGGCGGCGAGCAGGATCCCGGCCCCGTAGCCCATGAACAGGATGCGGAGCGAGGTCCAGGCGCGGAGCGGCAGGACGCCGTCCCGCGTCCGCTCGACGACCGCCTGCAAGGTCTCGGTGAGCGTCGGGAAGAGGAGCGGGTTGTCGAGGATGCGGGCGTAGATCTCCCAGACGGCCCCGAGCATGAGGATCAGCAGGGCCTTGCGGAGCGCCGCGCTTGCCCAGAGCCGCTCGGCCAGCGGAAGCTCGCGCTCGACGGCGCCGCCCATGGAGTCGATCGATTCGGCTGCGTGGAGCACGATCCGGGGCTCACCCATGAGCGGGCTCCTCCTGGTCGGCCACGGAGAGCTCCTCCGAGAAGAGGAGATCGTGGATCTGCCGCTCGAGCCGCTCGGCGCCGCCGTCGCTCGAGCGCGCGCTCTCGACCTCCTCGACCTCGGCCTTCACCTGGCCGGGATGCGGGGACAGAAGCAGGATCCGGCTTCCGATCCGAATCGCCTCCGCGATCGAGTGCGTGACGAAGAGCACCGTGAACCGGGTGTCCTCCCAAAGCTGGAGCAGCTCGTCCTGCATGCGGCGCCGGGTCAGCGCGTCGAGCGCCGCGAAGGGCTCGTCCATGAGGAGGATGTCCGGCTCCATGGCCATCCCGCGCGCGATCGCGACGCGCTGCTTCATGCCGCCCGACAGCGTGTGCGGATAGCTGTCGATCGCGCGCGTGAGATGGACCTTCTCGATGTAGCTGCGGGCGCGCTCGTCCGCGTCCCGGCGCGACAGGCCGCGCGCGACCCGGAGCGGGAACACGACGTTCTCGAGGACCGTCTTCCAGGGCAGGAGCTGGTCGAATTCCTGGAACACCATCATCCGGTCGGCGCCGGGCTCGGTCACGCGCTTGCCCTTGATCCTGATCTCGCCCTCCGTCGGGCTCATGTAGCCGCCGACCGCCTTCAGCAGCGTCGATTTTCCGCAGCCGGACGGTCCCAGCAGCACATAGCGGTCGCTCAATCCCACCTCGAAGCTGATCCGGCGCGTCGCGGTGACGAGGGTCTGCGGGGTCTTGTAGGTGAGCGTGACGCCGTCGACCTCGAGAAGCGCGGTCACCGCCCCATCCCGCCACGGCCTATCCCGCCCCGGCCCGTCCCGTCCGGCATCCCGTCCCACGCTGGCCGCATCGCTGTCCCCGTCGCCCGTCTCACGCAGGCGTTCGCCCATGGTGCCCGAGCTTGGCCTCGCCTGGAAGGGGCTTGCGGACCGGAGCCGGTTCGGCCGCCCGCGCGGCGAAAGGCGGACGTGCTTAGTTGGGGCTTAAGGCTTCCCGATCAAATTGACGGTCTTCGAGAGTCACACAGTCGAGTTGCGTCATGCGTTCCTCCGCCGCCGCCGTGCCTGCGAACGTCATCCGGTTTCCAGGCCCGCGCGCCGTCCGCTCCGGCGAGCGCGACCAGAAGGGGCTGCTCGACACCGTCTATACGAGCGGCGTCCTCGTGGTCGCGGCCGACGACCGGGAGACGAAGTCGCTCGCGTCCCGCCTGCAGGTGTTCGGCTTCCTGAACATCGCCGAGATCAACACCGACGGATCGGCCCGGCGCCTGCGCCCGTCCGAAGTGTCGCGCCTGTCGACGGCCCGCCCCTGGCGCCTGTCCCGCCCCTCCTTCGACACGCTGCCGCCCCTTGCGGGGTAGGACGATGAGCCTGGACGTCACGGCTTCAATACGCTAACAGCGTAGCCCGTCAATGCTGTTCGACTGGGATCTGGCGAAAGACGAGCAGACCCGCCTCGACCGTGGCTTCGGGTTCGACTTCGCGAGCTTGATCTTCGAAGCCGACACGCTGGAGCGAAGGGATGGCCGGGTCGATTACGGCGAGATCCGGATCGTCGCGATCGGCGAGGTCGACGGACTTGTCCTGTCCGTCGTGTACACGGATCGGTCCGACGTCCGGCGGATCATCTCGGCCCGGATGGCGAACCGGAAGGAGCGCGAGCAATGGCACGCACGTTAGATGAGCTTCGCGCGGCTCGTCCGAAGGTCGATCGTGTCCGGATGGCGGCCACGACCGATGACGACATCCGTCGCCATGCGATCGAGGACGGCGAAGACCCGGACGTGAAAAGTGGGCCTTTGCTTCACGTCTACCCGGCCCTGTCGGTGCGAAAGCGTCTCGCTATGACCCAGGAGGCATTCGCGACCGCCCTTGCCATTCCTCTGGCGACGCTCCGGAATTGGGAGCAGGGCCGGACGCGGCCCGATCCGGCGGCGCAGTCGCTTCTTCGGGCCGTCGCGTCGAACCCGGAGGCCGTCCTGTCGGCCATTGCCGGCCGGACCTCGGATCAGCGCTCGTAGAGCGCCGCGTTCGTCTCGCGCAGCACGTTCTTCTGCACCTTGCCCATGGCATTGCGGGGCAGGTCTTCGGCGAAGACGATCCGCTTCGGCAGCTTGAACTTCGCGAGCCTGCCGTCGAGCGCGGCCAGGACCGCGGCCTCGTCCAGCGCCGCGCCCTCGGACGCGACCACGACCGCGGTCACGCCCTCGCCGAGGTCGGCATGCGGGAGCCCGATCACGGCGCTCTCGAGGACGCCCGGGATCCCGTCGATCTCGGTCTCGACCTCCTTCGGGTAGACGTTGAAGCCGCCCGTGATGATGAGGTCCTTGCCGCGCCCGACGATGTGGACGTATCCGCCGGCGTCGATCTTGCCGAGGTCGCCCGTGACGAAGAACCCGTCCGGCCTGATCTCGGCCGCGGTCTTCTCCGGCATGCGCCAATAGCCCTTGAACACGTTCGGGCCGCGGACCTCGATCGTCCCGACCTCGTCCCGCCCGAGCTCCTGCGCCCCCTCCCCGTCCACGATCCGGATCTCGACGTCGGGCAGCGGGAACCCGACCGTGCCGGCGATCCGCTCGCCGTCGAGCGGGTTCGACGTGTTCATGCCGGTCTCGGTCATGCCGTAGCGCTCGACGATCGCGTGGCCCGTCTTCGCCTGCCAGGCGCGGTGGGTCTCGGCGAGGAGAGGCGCCGAGCCCGAGATGAAGACCCGCACATGCGCGGTCGCCTCCGGGGTCAGGCCCGGATGGCGGAGGAGGCGGGTGTAGAAGGTCGGGACGCCCATCAGCGCGGTCGCGCGGAGCAGGAGCCGCATGATCTCGTCCGCGTCGAACTTCGGGCAGAACAGCATCGAGGCGTCGGACAGGAACACGACGTTCGAGGCCACGAAGAGCCCATGGGTGTGGTAGATCGGCAGCGCGTGGATGAGCACGTCCGCGGCCGTGAACCGCCACGTGTCAATCAGCGCGAGCGCGTTCGAGACGAGGTTCGCATGCGTCAGCATCGCGCCCTTGGAGCGGCCCGTGGTGCCCGACGTGTAGAGGATCGCGGCGAGATCGTCGTCGGCGCGGTCGACCGTGGCGAACGCGGAGTCCGCCTTG
>CAXTKM010000030.1:7254-17023 GCA_964244795.1 uncultured Enterovirga sp. | reverse complement strand
TCGGGAAGGCGTGCGACTGCTCGCGGGCGAGGTCGAGGAGGGAGCCCTCGCCCGCCCGATCGAGCGTCTCCAGCGCGGCAGTCCCGACGAGGCCGGCGATCGCCTCGCGCCGGGCGGGGTCGCAGACCACGACGGTCGGCTCGGCATCGCCCACGAAATACGCCACCTCGGCATCCGTGTAGCCGGTGTTCAGCGGCAGGTAGATAGCGCCCGCCCGCAGGCAGGCGAGATACAGGATCAAAGCCTCGACGGTCTTCTCGACCTGCGCGGCCACCCGATCGCCGGGCATGACGCCGCGCAGGACGAGCGCGTTCGCCATCCGGCCCGCCCCGAGGATCAGGTCGTCGTAGGTCCAGGTGCGGCCGTCGGCCGTCTCGATCGCGACCTTGGCCGTATCCGCGACGGCATCCGAGAGGTGCTGGAACAGGTTCGCGTTCAATGGGCGCTCGCGAGCTCGCGTTGCGGAAGGTCGGCCCGAAGCAGCTTGCGGATGACGGCCGAGGCGATCACCTCGCCTTTCTCGGCATAGGCCTCGTGGTGACGCTCGATCTCGTCGAGGTCGTAGCAGTAGTTGACCATCAGCCCGTGCGCCTGCTCGAGGCCCTTGGGCGAGGTGTCGCCGAGGAAGTTCAGCATCTCGAGCCTGGCCCCGTTGCCGAGGTGGAAGCGGGCGACCGGATCGACCGGGCGCCCGGCCGGCGTCTTCGCGCGCAGGAAATACGCGGCCGCGATCGGCATCAGCACGCGGCGGACCGCCTCGACCTGAGGCCCGTCGATGTGCCAGCCGGGCGTGTCCATGGCCTCGAGGACGGCACGCGCTTCGGTGTTGAAGTAGCGCGAGTGATCGAGCGCCCGCTCGCGCCCGAGCCAGCGCGCGAAGCCCGGGACGGGCGACAGCGTGACGAAGGTCCGGAGCCCCGGAAGCTCGCGCTTCAGCTCGTCCGCGACCTGCTTGATGAGGAAATGGCCGAAGGACACCCCGGCCAGACCCTTCTGGGTGTTCGAGATCGAGTAGAACACCGCGGTGTTCGCGTCGCGCGCCCGGATCGGCACCCGGCCGGCATCGAGGAGCGGCGCGATCGCCCCGGGCGTCCCGGTCGTCAGCGCGACCTCGACGAAGATCAGCGGCTCGTCGACGAGCTGCGGATGGAAGAAGGCGTAGCATCGGCGGTCCGCCGGCTCGAGCCGGTTGCGAAGGTCGTCCCAGCCGTTGATCGCGTGCACGGCCTCGTAGCGGATGATCCGCTCCAGGATGTTCGCGGGAGTCGTCCAGTCGATCGGGCGCAGGACCAGGAAGCCCCGATTGAACCAGGACGAGAGGAGGTGGACGAAGTCGCGGTCGACCTCCTCGAGCTCGGGACGCGCGGCGAGGTGGCCCACGAGCTCTGCCCGGATGCGGACCAGAGCGGCGGTGCCGCCCGGCGCGAGGTTGAGGCGCCGGATCAGCTCCTGCCGGCGCGGCTCGGCCGCCTCCTGCAGGGCGAGGATCGTGGCGGAGGACGGCGCGGAGCGATACTCCTCGACCGCCCGATCGACCTTGGCCGGGTCCGGCCCGAAGCGGTCGGCGAGCGCCGTCAGGAACCCGAGCCGGACGGCAAGCGGCGCCGCCGCGTAGCCGTCGAGGAGAGAGCGGGCGAGCGCCACCCCGGACGCCTCCCCGCGTCGCGACAGGAGGGCCTCGCCGAGCTCGGCGAGGTCGCCGGCACGCGCGACGTCGCGCGGCCGGCCGATGAGCGATCGCCCCCGGTCGCCCAGCGTCTGCATGAGGTCGTTCAGGAAGGAAGGCACCATGTCGGAGCGACCCTAGCGCAATCCGGAGCCGGAATCAGCCCGGATTGCGACCCGTCGAACGAGCCGGGAACGGCTGGGGCGGGCCGGCGTTCGCTCCCCGCCATGGCCAAGCTCGCCGCATATCAAGCCAAGCGCGATTTCGGCACGACTCCGGAGCCGGAAGGCCGGGAGGCGGATGCCGGCGGATTCGCCTTCGTGATCCAGAAGCACGACGCGACCCGGCTCCACTACGACCTCCGGCTCGAGCTCGACGGCGTGATGAAGAGCTGGGCCGTCACGAAGGGTCCGAGCCTCGTCCCGGGCGACAAGCGGCTCGCGGTCCATGTCGAGGACCACCCCGTCGACTACAACGGCTTCGAGGGCACGATCCCGAAGGGGCAGTACGGCGGCGGGACGATGCTGCTCTGGGACCGGGGACGCTGGGTTCCGGAGGGCGACCCGCATCGCGGCTACGCCAAGGGCCATCTGAACTTCAGCCTGGAGGGAGAGAAGCTCTCCGGCGCCTGGCACCTCGTCCGGATGCGCCGGAAGCCGCGCGAGAAGCAGGAGGCCTGGCTCCTGATCAAGTCCGAGGATTCGGCCGCCCGGCACGACGGCGATGCCGACGTGCTCGACGAGCAACCCCTGTCCGTCGCGAGCGGCCGGACGATCGAGGAGATCGCGGCCGACCCGAGAGGAGCCGTGTGGGACTCGAAGGAGGGGCTCGCGGCGGACGCGCGGGCCGCCGGCAGAGCCGCTCAGCCCTCCCCTGCCGAAGACTCTCGCCATGAACAGGGGGGTGTCATCTCTGGCCGACGCGAAGCCGTCGGGAAGCGGACCCAGGGCCGCGCCGCGCTGGCCCTGGATCCCCTTCCCCTCCACTCCGCTCCGGTCGGAGATGACAAGCGTGGTGGGCGCGAACCCATTCTCGCTGCGAATGTCGGTGGCCGTCCTGACCGCGTCTCGAGGCCCTCGAAAGGCAAACCGGCCGCGAAGGCCAGGGCGTCACGGGGCCGCCGCGAGGCGAAGGCGGACCCGAACGGCCCGCCCTCCCCCGACCAGGCGGCCCTGACGAGCGGCGGCACGAAGGCGCCGATCCCGAAGGCCGTGGAGCCCTGCCTCGCGACGCTCGCGAGCGCCGTCCCCAAGGGCGATCGCTGGATCCACGAGATCAAGTGGGACGGCTACCGGCTGATCGCCTTCAAGACCGGATCGCAGGTCAGGCTCGCGACCCGGCGCGGGCACGATTGGACGGCCCGGTTCCCGTCGATCGCGACAGCCGTCGCGGCGCTGCCGGTCGAGAGCGCGATCCTGGACGGCGAGGCCGTGATCGAGGACGAGCACGGGATCGCGAACTTCTCCGCGCTGCAGAACGCGCTGTCCGACGAGCACGGACGCGTCGCGAAGGGCGCCATCCTCTACGCCTTCGACCTCCTCTACCTCGATGGCTTCGACCTGAGATCCCTGCCGCTCGAGGACCGGAAGTCGCGGCTCGCGGCGCTCGTCCCCGCCTTGGGCGAGGGCTTCCTCCGCCAGGGCGAGCACATCGAGGCGGACGGCGAGGCGATGGTCAGGAGCGCCTGCCGGCTCGGCCTCGAAGGCGTCATCTCGAAGCGTCGGGACCGGCCCTACCGCTCCGGCCGCGGCGACGACTGGGTCAAGGTGAAGTGCTCGGAGCGGCAGGAGTTCGTTGTCGTCGGCTACGTGCCCTCCAGCGCCTCGCGGCGTGCGGTCGGCTCGCTCGTCCTCGCCTATCACGAGGCGGGAGCGCTGCGGCTCGCCGGCCGCTCCGGGACGGGGTTCACGGCCGAGTCGGCCCGGACCTTGTGGAGCGGGCTGGATCCCCTGAAGAGACCGACACCGCCGGTCGCGGCGAAACCCAGCGCCGAGGAGCGGCGGGGCGTGGTCTGGGTCGAGCCGAGGCTCGTCGCCGAGATCGAGTTCCGGGGCTGGACCGCCGACGACCACCTTCGCCACGCGGCCTACAAGGGCCTGCGGGAGGACAAGACCGCCGACGAGGTCGTCCGGGAGCGGCCGCGGCCCGTCCCGGGCGAAGGCCCTGCCCCATCGAAGTCCTCCTCCGCGAAAGCCGCCCCCGCTCCCGCGTCGGCCCCCGCGCCGGCCGAGCCGGCCCCGCCGGCTCGCAAGGGCGGGTCGGTCGAGGTCGCGGGCGTGGCGCTCACCCATCCCGACCGCGTGCTCTGGAACGATGCCGGCATCACGAAGCAGGGTCTTGCCGAGTATTACGAGGCGGTCGCGGCCTCCCTCCTGCCCCACATCGTCGAACGACCGCTGTCCCTGGTCCGCTGCCCGGGCGGAGCCGACGGCAAATGCTTCTTCCAGAAGCACTCCTGGGCCGGCCTCAGCGACCACATCCTGCGCGAGACCGTGCGGGACGAGGGCGGCGAGGAGGAGATCCTCTACGTCCGGGACATCGCGGGCGTGATCGCGCTCGTGCAGGCGAGCGTGCTCGAGATCCACCCCTGGGGCGCGACCACGGCAGACGTCGACCGGGCCGACCGGATCACGATGGATCTCGACCCCGGCGAGGACGTGCCGTTCGAGGCGGTCGTCGCGGGAGCGCGCGAGGTCCGGGACAGGCTCGCCGCGCAAGGCCTCGAGAGCTTCGTGAAGACGACGGGCGGCAAGGGCCTGCACGTGGTCGTCCCGCTCACCGGGCCGGCGCCCTGGCCCGGCGTAAAAGCCTTCTGCAAGGGCATCGCGGACGGGATGGCCGCCGACAGCCCGGGCCGCTTCATCTCGGTCGCGAGCAAGAAGGCCCGGCGCGGGCTGATCTACGTCGACTACCTCCGGAATGGTCGCGGGGCGACGGCGATCGCCGCGTTCTCGACCCGTGCCCGGCCGGGTGCGCCGGTTTCGGTCCCCCTGTCCTGGGAGGAGCTGCAGCCCGGCCTTCGGCCGAACCACTTCACGATCGCGAACCTGCCGGCCCGGCTCGCGAGTCTGGCCGCCGATCCCTGGGCCGAGCTGTCGAGTCTGCGGCAGTCGCTCCCGGCCCGAGGCGGCGCGCGCCCGAGGTCGAGCGGGCGGGGCTGATCCACGCTCCGTCGAGCGACCGGTTTCGGACGCGCTAGGAACCTTTGTCTCTCAGGACTCGTTTGCGCTTCGCTGACGTGAACGGACTTGTTACGGCTTCCCGGCAGCTATCTCTGAGGCTCGGAAGAATGTATCGTCGTCACACAGGCCTTCCCATTTCCTATGTAAGAACAGCATCCTCAGGCGATCCGGTAAATACGAACCAGGTAGTAGCCGACGACACGACAAGCGCAGGGCGTCGTCCATTATTTCTTTGTCTCTCTCATCTTCGATGGGATTTTGTCTGGCAGCGTCCGCAGCATCTTCTGACACGGGCGGCGCGCGACCACGATGTCGTTTTCTTCGAGGAGCCGATCCATCGTGCCGTCGCGAAGCCTCAGCTCGAGCTGATGGAGCGGCAGAGCGGGGTGACGGTCGCGGTTCCTGTCCTGCCGGACGGCATGGTGGGTCGCCGGGCGGTCCTCGCGCAGCGCGATCTCCTCGACGGGCTGCTCGCCGACGCGAACCGACCGGTCTCGGTGCTCTGGTACTACACCCCGATGGCGCTGGCCTTCTCGGACCATGTCGAGGCTGACCTCGTCATCTACGACAACATGGACGAATTGTCGGCCTTTCGGGGCGCCTCTCCGGCCCTGCTGGCGAACGAGGACGGCCTGTTCGGCCGCGCCGACCTCGTCTTCACCGGAGGCATGAGCCTGTACGAGGCGAAACGCGGACGCCATCCGGCGGTGTTCGCGTTCCCGTCCTCGATCGACGTCGCCCACTTCGCCGCGGCGCGGGCCGGACGGGCGTCGGAGCCCGCCGATCAGGCTGGCATTCCCGGCCCGCGGCTCGGGTTCTTCGGCGTCATCGACGAACGCATGGACCTGGGTCTCGTCGCCGCGGTCGCCGACCTCCGGCCCGACTGGCATCTCGTCATGGTGGGGCCCGTCGTGAAGATCGACCCGGAGGCCCTGCCGCGCCGGGCGAACATCCACTGGCTCGGCCAAAAGCCCTACGCCGACCTGCCGGCCTACATGGCCGGCTGGGACCTCGGCTTCATGCCCTTCGCGCTGAACGAATCGACGCGTTTCATCAGCCCGACGAAGACGCCGGAATTCCTCGCGGCCGGGCTGCCCGTCGTGTCGACCCGGATCGCGGACGTCGTGCGGCCCTATGGCGTCGCCGGGCTGGTCGAGATCGCCGAGAGCGCGGCCGATGTCGTCAGGCTCGCGACCGGCCTGCTCGAGCGTCCGCCAGGGCCCTGGCTCGCCGCCGTCGACCGGCATCTCGCGGCGGGCTCCTGGGACGCGACATGGGAAGGGATGCGGGACGCGATGTCGGGATCCATCTCGGCCCGGCGGAGCGCGCGCTCTGCCTCCGCCAAGGTCGAGAGCGGGGCCGTCGCGCATGTATGACTGGCTGATCGTCGGGGCGGGCTTCGCGGGCAGCGTTCTCGCCGAGCGGCTCGCCAACGGGCGCGGCGACCGCGTTCTCGTGGTCGACAAGCGGCCGCACGTCGGCGGCAACGCCTACGATCACCTGGACGCAGCCGGGATCCTGATCCACCGCTACGGCCCGCACATCTTCCACACGAATGCGCCGGAGATCGCGACCTACCTGTCGCGCTTCACGGAATGGCGGGACTACGAGCACCGGGTGCTGGCCAAGGTCGACGGCACGCTCGTCCCGATCCCGATCAACCTCGATACGGTGAACGCTCTCTACGGTCTCGACCTCACCTCCGAGGAGCTCGAACGCTGGCTCGCTGCGCGGGCGGAGCCGGTCGACGAGATCCGGACATCTGAGGACGTCGTCGTCTCGAAAGTCGGCCGCGAGCTCTACGAGAAGTTCTTCCGGGGCTACACCCGCAAGCAATGGGGCGTGGACCCGTCGCAGCTCGACAAGTCCGTGACGGGCCGCGTGCCGACCCGGACCGACCGGGACGGCCGCTACTTCACGGACACGTTCCAGAAGATGCCGAAGGCCGGCTACACGGCGATGTTCGAGGCGATGCTGGCGAGCCCCCGCATCGACCTCGCCCTCGGCCAGAGCCATGCCGACATCCGCCGGACCGTCTCGGCGCGCCGCACCATCTTCACCGGCCCGATCGACGAATACTTCAGTCATCGCTACGGCCCGTTGCCGTACCGATCGCTGCGGTTCCAGCACGTAACGCTCGACAAGGCCTGGCACCAGTCGGTCGCGGTGGTGAACTATCCGCAGACGGAGGATTTCACCCGGGTCACCGAATACAAGCATCTGACCGGACAGCAGCACGCGAAGACGAGCCTCACGTACGAGTATCCGACCCAGGACGGGGACCCCTACTACCCGATCCCGCGCGAGGAGAACGCGGCGCTCTTCAAGCGCTACGAGAAGCTGGCGATCTCGACGCCGGACGTCTGGTTCGTCGGCCGCCTCGCGACCTACCGCTACTACAACATGGACCAGGTCGTCGGACAGGCACTCGCGACCTACCGGCGGATCTGCCAGGCCGTTCCCGCGCGAACAACCTCCGACCGCCCGACCGTGAGCCAAGCCGCGGCCCCGGCGTGAGCACGCCCTTCCTCGAGCTCTGGGGCGGCATCGAATGCACGGTGGCCCGGATCGGGGACGGATACCGGGATCAGGTCGCGGAGACGGAGCACGATCGGCGCGAGGGCGACCTCGACCTCGTGGCGGATCTCGGCATCCGGACCCTCCGGTACCCCTTGTTGTGGGAGACGGTGTCGCCCGACCGCGCCCGCGCTCCCGATTGGAGCTGGCACGACCGACGTCTTCGGCGTCTCCAGGCGCTGGGGATGCGGCCGATCGCGGGTCTTCTCCACCACGGCTCCGGGCCGCGCGACACGAGCCTCGTCGACCCCGACTTCCCGGGCCGCTTCGCCCGCCATGCCGCGGCCGTCGCGGATCGCTATCCGTGGATCGATCGCTACACGCCGGTCAACGAACCGCTGACGACGGCGCGGTTCAGCTGCCTCTACGGCCATTGGTACCCTCACGGGCGCCAGTATGGCGGGTTCCTGACCGCGCTGGTCGCACAGTGCCGGGCGACGATGCTGGCCATGCGGGAGATCCGGCGGATCAACCCGGCCGCCCAGCTCGTGCAGACCGAGGATTTCGGCCGCGTCTTCTCGACCTCGGCCCTAGCCCATCAGGCCGAGCACGAGAACGAGCGGCGCTGGCTCTCGTTCGACCTCCTGCTCGGCCGCGTCGACCGGCATCACCCGTGGTGGCGCATCCTGACCGATCACGAGATCGCTGCCCGGGACCTGGATGCCCTGCTCGATCGCGAGGGCGCGCCGGACATCCTCGGCATCAACCACTACCTCACGGGCGAGCGTTTCCTGGACGAGCGCACGGAGCGCTATCCGGCCCAGTACGCGGGCGGCAACGGGCGCGAGCGCTACGCGGATGTCGAGGCTGTCCGGGTGGAGCTCGAGCCGGGCGCGCTCGGGCCCGCGGCTCGGCTCCGCGAGGTCTGGGAGCGATACGGGACGCCGATCGCGGTGACGGAGGTGCATCACGGCTGCACGCGCGACGAGCAGCTCCGCTGGTTCGTCGAGGTGTGGCGGGCGGCCGAGACCGTTCGGCGCGAGGGCGCCGATGTCAGGGCGGTGACGGCCTGGGCGATGTTCGGCGCCGTCGACTGGAACTCGCTCCTGACGCGGCGGGCCGGCATCTACGAGCCGGGCGTGTTCGACACCCGCGGCCCGGCTCCGCGCCCGACCGCCATCGCGATCGCGGCCCGCGATCTCGCCCGGTCGGGCGAGACGGACCATCCCGTGCTCGACGGGCCGGGCTGGTGGCATCGGCCGGAGCGCTTCCACGTTCCCCCGGAGACCCTCCCCGGGCCGCGGTCCGGACACGTCCGTGCGATCCTCGTCACGGGTCCCGACGGCGCCCTGCGGCGGGCGATCCTCACGGCCGCGTCGGCGCGCGGGCTCGCGGCGGTCGCGGCCCCGACCGGGGCGGCCGCAGCCGACGCGACGCGCGTCGCCGGGTTGCGGTCCGGAGCGTTCTGGGCTGTCGTCGAGACGGGCAGCCGGCCGGGATATCCGGGCCCCGACGAACTCGGGGCCCTCTGTCACGCGCACGGGCGGCGCTTTCTCTCCATGTCGGACGTGAACGACCTCGATGCCTTCCCGGACAGGCCCGCGACCGAGGACGATGGTGCCACGGAGCCCGGCCCGGCGACCGAGCGGGAGACTCGCCTCCGGCAATCGTGCCCGGGCGCGTTGCTGGTCCGGACGGGGCCGCTCTTCGGGCCTGGGCTCGACGACTCGCTCGTCTCCGGGCCGCTCGACGACCTCGCGCGCGGCACGGCCGTCGCGGCCGGGCCGGAACTCGTCTCGCCGACCTACCTGCCAGACCTCGCCCATGTCGCGTTGGACCTGCTGGTCGACGGCGAGACCGGCGTCCGGCATCTCACGGGCGGCGCGGTCTCCCGGGCGGAGCTCGTCCGGATGCTCGAGGCTGCGGCGAAGATCGATCCGACCGGCCGGCGCACCGTCAGCGGCGAGACGCGGGGAGCGGCACTCGACACCGTAAAAGGTCGGCTGATGCCGCCGCTCGCGAGCGCGATCGATCGCTTCGTGTCGCAACGGGCGTCCGAGCAGATCCGGGCCAGCATCCCTCTGGCGATGGCGGCCGAATGAGACGGGCGCGGCCCGCGGTCGGAACCCTGTCGCCCGAGGGGGCGTTGGCTCACCACAAGAACAACGAGAAGTGAGATCATCCATGGCCAAAGTCGTCGCCGATCAACGCGCGCGTCAGGGCGGCCCGGGCCGTCCAGTCCTCTACGTCCTGATCGGAAGCCTGGTTCTCCTCGCGGTCTACATGGTGTCGCTGCTCAGTTGGAGTGGGGCGACTTCCCCGACGAGCCCGCAGCAGACCTCCTCGCAGCAATCTGCGAGCCCGGGCGCGTCATCGTCGAGCGCGGGGCGCGTACCGACCGAGA
>CAXTKM010000030.1:0-7244 GCA_964244795.1 uncultured Enterovirga sp. | reverse complement strand
CCTCGAGGTGCACGGGGCCGAGGCCGGCGGCCCGGAGCCGGCGGCAGGTGCGCCGCAGGACGTCCCGGCCTATCCCTCGCCCGCGTCCCCCTCCTCGGGGACGACCGGAAGCGCTCCGGCGCGCTGAGGTCGCATCTCCGCCGTTTTCCGGCGGGAAAAGACGTAAGGTCGCGGGCGCCCCCAGGGGCGCCCGCCTCGTTTCGACGGACCCGATGATCGCACGCCTGCTCGCCGCCCTCTCGCTCGCGCTCCTGATCGTCTCGGCTCCGCCAGCCGGCGCCCAGAACCGTCCGGCGCCCGCCGCGACCCCGGCCCCGGCCGCGCCGGCGGCCCCCCCGCCCGCTCTTCCCCCGGCCCCTGCGCCCGCTCCTCCCGCACCGGTAATCACGCCCGAATCGCGCGCGCTTCGGGCAAGCCTCGAGAGCGCGAAGGCCGAGGTCGAGCAGGCCGAGGCGGCCTTTCGCCGAACCGGGCTCACGAGCGACGAGCTGCAGGATCTTCGAAACCGGATCGATCCGGTCACGGAGCGGCTTCGCGACCAGATCGCCGATATCGGCCCGAAGCTCGACGCCGCGAAGGCGCGCCTCGAGCAGCTCGGCCCGAAGCCGAAGGACGGCGCCGCGCCCGAGGGCCAGGACGTGGCGCGCGACCGGGCCGAGCGCGAAGCCGCCACCGCCGACCTCGACGAGATCAGCCGGCTCGCCCGCGCGCTCCTCCTGCAGGCGGAGCAGCTCACGGCCCAGGTCAGCGACCGGAGGCGCGCGGCCTTCACCAGCGCGCTGTTCCAGCGCAGCTACAGCGTCCTCGGCACGGACCTCTGGGTCACGGTCGCGCGCTCTTTCCCGCGCGATCTCCGCGCCCTGAACCTCCTTGGCGAGGATGCGTGGCGCCGCTTCGAGGGGCGCTCCTCGCCCGGGACGCTGACGCTCCTCGCGCTCGCGCTCGGGATCGGGGCCGCGCTCCATCTCGCACGGCGCGAGATCGCGCCGCGGCTCGTGCGCCGGCACGCGGCAGCGGTCGGGGTCTCGCCGGCCCGCAAGGCGCTCGCGGCCTGGGGCATCCTCGCGGTCGAGACCCTTCCTGCCGCGGCCGGCAGCTTCATCGCCTACCAGGCGCTCACGCTTCTGGACGTGCTGCCGCCGCGGCTCGTCCCGGTCGCGGCCGCCCTCCTGTTCGGGCTCGCGATCCTGGCCTTCCTGCAAGGGCTCGGCGATTCGCTCTTCGCGCCGGATCGGCCCGCATGGCGCATCATCGAGGTGCCGGACGGCGTCTCGGGCGCCCTCCTGTCGCTCGGCCTCGCTTTCGCGGCGGTCGTCCTGATCGGCCGCGTCTTCGACTCGCTGAATCAGGCGATCGCGTCCGGTCTCGCGCTCAGCGTGGCAGTGAAGGCCGCGACCGCGATCGTGGCCGCGATCGTCCTCGCGTTCCTCCTCCGCCGCCTCGTCGACGACACACCGCGCGACGAGGCCTGCCTCGGCCCCTACATCCCGTCCGGCCCGGCCATCGCGGGCCCGGTCCGGCTCGTCGGCTGGATCCTGGTCGCGACCGTCGTCGCCGGCACGCTCGGGGGCTACGTCGCCTTCGCGAACTTCCTGCTCGACCAGATCATCTGGCTCGTCTCGATTGCAGGGCTGCTCGGCCTCGCGCTCTTCGCTTGCGACCGCCTCATCGGCGGGACCCTGCGGGAGGACAGCCGGGTCTCGCTGACCCTGCAGTCAAACCTCGGCCTTCGCCGCCGCTCGCTGCAGCAGCTCGGCATCGTGGCGAGCGGTGTCGGCCGGGTCGTCCTGATCATCGCGGCCGCGATGGTGGCGCTCGCGCCCTGGGGCATCGAATCGGGCGACGTCACCTCGAACCTTCGGGCTGCCTTCTTCGGCTTCAAGGTCGGGGACGCGACGATCTCGCTCTCGACCACGATCGCGTCGATCCTGCTCTTCGCGAGCGTGATCGCCGTGATGCGGATCGTCCAGCGCTGGCTCGTCGGCACCCTGCTGCCCACGACGGAGCTCGACGCGGGCCTCAGGAACTCGATCGGGACCGCGACGGGCTATCTCGGCTTCTTCGCGGCGGGCGCCGCCGCCTTCTCCTACCTCGGATTGTCGCTCGAGAAGATCGCGATCGTGGCCGGCGCGCTGTCGGTCGGGATCGGGTTCGGGCTGCAATCCATCGTGAACAACTTCGTCTCCGGCCTGATCCTTCTCTGGGAGCGGCCGATCCGGGTCGGCGACCTCGTCGTGGTGGGCGACGGCGAGGGCTACGTGCGCCGCATCAGCGTGCGGGCGACAGAGATCGAGACCTTCGACCGCTCGACCGTCATCGTCCCGAACTCGAGCCTGATCTCCGGCGTCGTGAAGAACCGGATGCGGAACGACGTCACCGGCCGCGTCATCCTCACCGTCAACGTGCTCCGCAACCAGGATCCGGCCCGCGCGGCCGAGCTCCTGATCGAGCATGCGAAGGCCCATCCCGACGTGCTGGCCGAGCCGCCCCCGCGCGTCGTCTTCAAGAAGATCGGCGACACCTGGCTCGAGTTCGACCTCATCTCCTACGTGGACGACGTCGCGAAGCAGCTCCGGGTTCAGAGCGACCTGAACTTCGCCGTGTTCAAGGCCCTGGTCGACCAGGGCATCATGCCCCCGCTCGGACCGGGCGCGATGAACGTCGGTGGCCTCGAACCCGTGCAGAGCGCGCTGCAGAGCATCGCGGACGCGATCGGCGCCCGTCAGCAGACGCCCGTGGCAGCGCCCGATGTGCCGCCTCCGGCCGCCGGCGCGGGCGACGTCTCGCCGCCGGCGGCCGCGGAGGGCGTGGCGCCGGCCCGGCTCCCGCCCAGGCGGACCGCGCGGGCGTGAGAGACATCGTCCGCGGCATGAAGGCCCGGCCCAGCCGCTGAGGCCATCCCCCGGTCGGGATGCACGCGCGACCGTGATGCGGGCGTGTGCCGCAGTTGCGCGCGATCCTGCCAGCAAGCTTGATGCGTGCGATCACGCGCGGCCGTTCGCCATGTCCCAGCTCGCCCTCTCTCAGCGCACCCGGGAGCCGCCCGTCGTTGCGGCTTCGGACGGTGTCGAGGCTGGACCGGGCGAGGCCACCGTCTTCATCTCCTACAGCCGCCGGGACATGGCCTTCGTCGACCGGCTCGACGCCGACCTGCAGGCTCGCGGCATCAGGACCCTCGTCGACCGCGCCGCGATCGAGATCGGCGAGAACTGGCTCGCCCGGCTTCAGGACCTCATCACCCGGGCCGAGACGATCGTCTTCGTGCTCTCGCCGGACTCGGTCGGATCCAAGGTCTGCGCCGAGGAGGTCGCCTACGGCAAGCGCCTCGGCAAGCGCTTCATCCCGGTCGTCGGGCGCCGGGTCGACACGCTGAGCGTCCCCGAGGCGCTGAGCGAGCTGAACTACGTCTTCCTCGACGACGATGCGGCCTACGAGGCGCAGGTCGGCCGACTGGTCGCCGCGATCCGGACCGACCTCGCCTGGATGCGAACCCATGCCGATCTCGGCCGGACCGCGGAGGAGTGGAGCAAGGCCGGCCGACCGCGCGGGCTTCTGCTCGGCGCGACACGTCGGAGGGGCGCCGAGTCCTGGATCGCGCAACGGCCCGCCAACGCGCCGCTGCCGACGGAGGACACGCGCGCGCTCATCGCGGCGAGCCGCCGCGCCGCCCGCCAGTGGCGGAACGGCCTCGTCGGGGCGCTGGCGTTCGGCCTCGTGCTGGCGCTGGGGCTGGCGGGGCTCGCCTACGTGCAACGGCAGGAGGCGGTCGCGCAGGGACGGGAGGCGGTCGCGCAGCGCGGCGAGGCCGTGCGCCAGGCGACGATCGCGAAGGACCGCGGAGCAGAGGCCGAGCGCGAGCGCGACCGCGCCCGGAAAGCCCTCGCCGATGCGAGAGCCGCGGCCGACGGGCTGATCTTCGACATCGCTCAGCGTCTGCGCGGTCGCGGCCTGCCGATCACGCTCGTGCGCGACGTGCTCGGCCAAGCCGAGACGCTGATGGCGCGCTTGGTCGAGTCGGCGCCGGACGATCGCACCCTCCTGCGGACGCAGTGGGCCATGTATACCGAGTTCGCCGACACCTACGTGGCGGCCGGCGATACCGAGCGGCAGCGGGAGGCCGCGGAGAGCGCTCTGGCCATCGCCATCCGGCTGGCAGCGGCCGATCCCTCCAACGCGGGTGCGCAGCGCGACCTCTCGATCAGCTTCATCAAGGTCGGGAACGTCCAGGTGGCGCGTGGCGATCTCGGCGGCGCCCTCGCGAGCTACGGGGAGAGCCTCACCATCGATCGCCGCCTGATCGCCGCCGATCCCTCCGACGCCGGTGCTCACGGCGACCTCTCGAACAGTCTCAGCAAGGTCGGGAACGTCCAGGCGGCGCGCGGCGACCTCGCCGCCGCCCTCGCGAGCTATGAGGAGAGCCTCGCCATCGAGCGCCGCCTGACCGCGGCCGATCCCTCCAGCGTCGGCGCCCAGCGCGCCCTTTCGGTCAGCCTCGATAACGTCGGGACCGTCCAGGTGGCGCGCGGCGACCTCGCAGCCGCCCTCGCAAGCTACGAGGAGAGTCTCGCCATCCGCCGTCGCCTGGTCGCGGCCGATCCCTCCGACGCAGACGCCCAGCGCGATCTCTCGAACAGCTTCATCAGGGTCGGGGACGTCCAGTTGGCGCGCGGCGACCTCCCGGCTGTCCTCGCGAGCTACCACGAAAGCCTCGCCATCAGCCGCCGCCTGACCGCGGCCGATCCCACCAATGCCGGCGCTCAGCGCGACCTCGCGGTCCGCCTCGACGGGGTCGGGGACGTCCAGGTGGCGGGCGGCGACCTCGCCGCCGCGCTCGCGAGCTACGGGGAGAGCCTCGCCATCCGCCGCCGCCTGACCGCGGCCGATCCCTCCAACGCCGGCGCTCAGCGCGACCTCTCGGTCAGCCTCATCAAGATCGGTTACGTCCAGGCGGCGCGCGGCGACCTCGCCGCCGCCCTCGCGAGCTACGAGGAGAGCCTGGCCATCGGCCGCCGCCTGGCTGCGGCCGATCCCTCCAACGCCGACGTTCAGCACGATCTCGCGATCAGCCTCAGCAGGATCGGAGACGTCCAGGTGCCGCGCGGCGACCTGGCAGCGGCCCTCGCAAGCTACCAGGAAAGCCTCGCCATCACCCTTCGGCTGACCGGGGCCGATCCTTCCAACGCCCTCGCCCGGCGCGACCTCTCGATCCGTCTCGACCGGGTCGGGGACGTCCAGGCGGCGCGCGGCGACCTCGTCGCCGCCCTCGCGAGCTACGACGAGAGCCTGGCCATCGGCCGCCGCCTGGCCGCGGCCGATCCCTCCAACGCCGGCGCCCAGCGCGACCTCTCGGGCACCCTGATCAAGGTCGGGGACGTCCAGGCGGCACGCGGCGACCTCGCCGCCGCTCTCGCAAGCTACGGAGAGAGCCTGGCCATCGGCCGCCGCCTGTTCGTGGCCGATCCCTCCGATGCCGACACCCAGCGCACCCTTTCGGTCAGCCTGAGCAAGCTCGCTCTGCTGGAGACCAATCGCGAGCGCCATCCGGAAGCCTGCCGTCATGTCACGGAAGGGCGATCGGTGCTGCTGCGCGTCCGCGACCGGCCCGGGATCGCCAAGGCCCTCGTCAATGACACCGCCTGGTTCGAAGAACGACACGAGGCGTGCCAGGCGATGGCCGACGAACGCGGCAACGCGGCCTACCATGCGCTCATGGCCGGCGATTTCGCCGGCGCATTGCAGGCGTCGGACGAGGCCCTCGCACTCGCGCCCGACGTCGTCTGGCTTCACACCAACCGGGCCCACGCGCTGATGCTGCTGGGACGGCTCGACGAGGCGCGCGACCTCTACCTCAGGTATCGCGGCCAGATCGCGAACAACGACATGCCCTGGGAGAAGGCCATCACGGACGACTTCGCCGAGCTTCGCAAGGCCGGCCTCGCCCATCCGCTCATGAGCGAGATCGAGGCCGCTTTCGCCAAGCCGTGAGGCGAGCGCGCCACCCCGTCATCGCGGGCGTAGCGAGGTTAGCCAGGATCAGCCCGCACCGTTCCGGATGCTTCGCCGCGATCGCCGTAACGGACGGACCCTACGGCTTCGCCGCGAAGGGCAGCGGGGGCGCCTCGTTCAGGATCGACACGGTGACCCGGCGGTTCGCCGCGATGTAGGGGTTGTCGGGGAACATCGGGTCCACGTCGGCCTTCCCGGCAACGCTCGCGAAACGGTCGTCCGGGACGCCGTTCGCGGCCAGGATCTCGCGGACCGCGGTCGCGCGGCCGGCGGAGAGGTCCCAGGGCGGGCCCTCCGGGCGCTCGCCGGGCCGCATCGCGGCCGTGTGGCCGGTCACCGTGACGCGCTGCCCGATCCGGCGCAGCGTCGGGGCGATGTGCGCGAGGATCGCCCGGGTGCGTTCGTGCGGCTGGGTCGAGCCCGCGCCGAACATGGACCGGCCGTCCTGGTCGACCAGGGACACGTTGAAGCCGGTCTTCGTGTCCTCGACGATGACGTGCCGGGAGGCCTCCGCGATCTCGGGCAGGGTCTGGAGCGCCTGGCGCAGCGTCGCGGCCGCGAGCGCGAAGCCGAAGCTCTTCTGAGGCGCGGCGTCGCCGTCGCTGTCCGCGTTGTCGTAGGGGGACGAGGGCCGGTCGGAGCCCATCTCCGGAGGGGCCCGGCGGGCGTTCTTGAGCTTGTCCCGGACCGGGATGCCGTCCTGCTCGACGACGCCGGCGTAGCGGCTCTCCTTCGTCGTCCCGAACGCGTCCCGCATGGAGCCGGCGACGAGCTGCAGCTTCTTCTGGTCCTGCGTCGAATAGGCCGCGATCATCACGAAGAAGCTCATCAGGAGGGCCATCAGGTCGGCGAAGGTCACGAACCAGCCGTGGCCGCCGTGCTCGCCGCCGCCCTTCTTCTTGCGGGCCACCTCGCGTCTCCCCGGCTCAGGCCGCTTCGGCCATCTCGGCCCGGGTGTGCTCGGGCAGATAGGCGATCAGCATCTCGCGGATCAGGGAAGGGCTCTTCGCGTCGCGCAGGAGGAGGACTCCGTCGATGATCAGCGTCCGGGAGATGTCCTCCTCCTCCTTCTTGACGTGCAGCTTGTCGGCCAGCGGCAGGCAGACCATGTTCGCGATCAGCGCGCCGTAGAGGGTCGCGAGGAGCGCGGTCGCCATCGCGGGCCCGAGCTTCGAGGGGTCCGACATGTTCGCGAACATCGTCACCATCCCGAGGATGGTGCCGATCATGCCCCAGGC
>CAXTKM010000029.1:23801-26443 GCA_964244795.1 uncultured Enterovirga sp. | reverse complement strand
TCTGCGCTGCAGCGAGCTGCAGGAGCGAGGTCTTGCCGGCCCCGTTCGGTCCGACGACCGTGAGGAGCGTGCCCCCCTGGCAGGCGAGAGAGGCGTCGAGGACGACCGCGCGGCCCCCGAGCACGACCCCGACACCGTCGAGCTCGAGGCTCACGGCATCATCCCGGCGCCGAGGCGACGCCGCTCCCGCAGGATGAGGTAGAGGAAGAAGGGCACCCCGATCAGCGCCGTCAGGACCCCGACCTTGATGTCGGTCGTGGATGGGATGATCCGGACCGCGATGTCGGCCGCGGTGAGGAGGCAGGCGCCCGCGAGCGCGGACGGCAGCAGCAGCCGGGCCGGATCGTAGCCGACGAGCGGGCGCATCAGGTGCGGGGCGACGAGCCCGATGAAGCCGATCGAGCCCGCGACCGCGACCGCGCCCCCGACCGCGAGCGCGACGCCCGCGATCACCGCGAGGCGGAGACGCCCGACCCGGATTCCGAGGCTCGCGGCCGCGTCCTCGCCGAGCGTCAGCGCCCGGAACGAGGCCCGGTTCGCGAAGAGGAGGGCTGCCCCCGCGACGAGGAACGGCAGCGCCATCAAGACGTGCCGCATCGAGCGGTCCTCGAGAGAGCCGAGCAGCCAGAACGCGATCTCGAGCGCCGCGAAGGGGTTCGGGGCGAGGTTCATGGCGAGCGCGGTCGCGGCGCCGGCGAGGCTCGAGATCGCGAGGCCGGACAGGATCAGGAGCGTCAGGCCGGCGTTCCGGCCGGCCACAGCGACGAGCAGGAAGACGGACAGGAAGGCGCCGACGATCGCGGCCGCCGGCAGGGCGAAGGACAGCGCGTCTGTCCAGCCGAGCGAGAGCGTCGCGACGGCCCCGAAGGCCGCCGCCTGCGGAGCGCCGAAGAGAGAGGGTGCGGCGAGCGGGTTCCGGAGCAGCCCCTGCATCGCGGCGCCGGACAACCCCAGAACAGCCCCGATCGCGACCGAGAGGATCGCGCGCGGCAGCCGGATCTCGCCGACGATCACCCGCTCCGCCTCGCCGCCTCGGCCGATGAGCGCCTGCAGCACGGCGGCGGGCGGGAGCCGCACCGGCCCGATCCCGAGCGAGAGCAGGAACAGGATGGCGAGCAGCGCCGCGAGGGCCAGGATGACGCCCGACCTCCTCATGCTCGAGGCCCTCGCGCTGTGCCACGGCTGTCATTCCGGGGCTCGCGCAGCGAGAGCCCGGAACCCATAAACGCTGACGATCCCGGCTCTGACCCCGTGAGTGTCGAATCGACGACGTGGACGTTTATGGGTTCCGGGCTCGGCTTCGCCGCCCCGGAACGACAGACAGAAACCCTCACCACGTCGTCGTGAATCCCGCATAGGCCGCGCGGCCGGTCGTGCCGTAGTTCAGCACCTCCTGGTAGCGCGTATCGGTCAGGTTCTCGATCCGGCCGAAGATCCGCCAGGTCTCGTCCAGCCGGTACTCGGTATAGATGTCGAGGCGGCCGTATCGCGGCAGGCGCAGCGTTTCGTTCGCGCCGCTGAAGCGGCGGGACACGATCGTGATCCGGGGCTCGATCAGGAGGCCCGCGATCGGGGTGATCCCCATCGACAGGCGGCCGACATGGTCGGGCCGGCGCTGGAGCGTGAGGTTCGTGCGCTCGTCCTTGGCGTTGAGGTTCGTGTAGGCGCCCGACAGCTTGACCCATTCGGGGATCACCGTGACTCCGGCCTCGATCTCGACGCCGGACGTGCGGGCCTGGCTGACGTTCCGGTAGCGCTGCGTGACCGAATCGAACTCGATCAGCCCGTCGAATGTGTTGCCGAAGATCGTGGCCGACACGGTCGCGAGGCCGCCTAAGAGGCTCTGGTCGATCCCGGCATCCCAGCCGATCGAGGTCTCGGGCCCGAGGGCCTGGTTGCCGTTCTGCGGCGAGAAGAGCTGGAACAGGGTCGGGGCCTTGCCGCCCGTGCCGCCGCTCGCCCGGAGCTTCGTGCCGGTTTCCGGAATCAGGTAGGCGCCGGTCGAGCGCCAGGTGTCGAAGCTGCGGCTGTCGACCTCGTCGTGCCGCCCGCCGGCCGTCAGGACGATGCGCTCGCCGATCGGGAGCTGATAGAGCGCGAAGACCGCACGGGTCCGCTGCTCGCCGTTGAAGGTGCCGAATGTCGGTCGCGCCACGGGCAGGATCGCGGTCGAGAAGGTGCGGCCCTTCTCGATCTCGTACTTGCCGCCGACGATGAGCGAGCCGAACGGTCCGAGCTTCAGGTCGCCCTGGTACTCGGTGCCGACCCGGTCGCTGAAGAAGTCCGTGACGGTCTGGGTCGTGTTCGCGGGCAGGAGGTTCGTGCGGTAGCTGGTCTCCCGGAAGGTGCGGTCGGTCTGGTTCGCGAAGGTCGTCAGCGTGTGCGTGAGCGGGCCCTGCTCGGCGGTGCCGCGCGCGAAGACCTGCGTGAGCCGTCGGTCGGCGGTGCCGGGCGTGTCCGGGAAGATGCGCGACGCGCCAGTCGCCTGGACGAGGCGGGGCAGCGTCGAGGAGGCCGCGTCGAGCTCGGACGCGGTCTTGAAGGTGAGCGCACCGATCTCGAGCTTCACGCCCTCGCCCGCGTCGTAGGCGAGCCGGCCGTGGCCGCCGTAGCGCGAATACCCGTCCGGCTCGAAGCCCCCG
>CAXTKM010000029.1:17012-23791 GCA_964244795.1 uncultured Enterovirga sp. | reverse complement strand
GCTCGAGCTGGCCGATCCGGAACCCGTAGCGCGAGAACCCCGCGCTCTTCTGACCCCCGCCCGAGAACGCGTATCCCCAGGGGCCGAGCGACCCCGACGCCGTCGCGCTCGTCGACAGCGTCCCGTAGCTGCCGGCCTCGGTCCGGGTCTCGAACCGGGGCGGCCCGCCGCCGGCCCGCGTGATGATGTTCACGACGCCCCCGATCGCGTCCGACCCGTAGAGCGCGCTCTGCGGCCCGCGCAGCACCTCGATCCTATCGATCGCGGAGGGGAGCAGCGTCGCGAAGTCGAAATCGCCGCTCGCCGGCACGGAATCGTTCACCCGGATGCCGTCGATCAGGACCAGCGTCTGGCCGGTGCCGGCGCCCCGCAGGCGGACGGCGGTGGTCGCGCCCGGGCCTCCGGTCTCCGTGATGTCGAGGCCGGGCACGTTGCGAAGCGCATCGACCAGCGACGTCGGATTGAACGTATCGATCTGCTCGCGCGTCACGACCGAGATCGCCGAGCCGGAGCGCGCGATCGGCTCGGCCCTCCGGTCGGCCGTGACGACGATGTCGGGCAGGTCGATCGACCCTTGCGCGAAGGCTCCGCCCGAGCCGGCGATAAGAGCGGCCACGGCAAAAAACGGCGCTCTGGCGCCGGACGACGTTCGCGACATGATCGATCCCTGCGTGGCCCACCGCCACGGGTGCGTTGTCGCTCTCGGCCGGTCTCCTGGCTCGCGGAGCATGGCGGTCCCGGCCTTCCCGGCCCCATGGGGGTCAGTGGCATCGTCGGAACAGCGCTCCGCTTACAGTTGCGGGGGCAGCCGCGGAATCGCGCCGATCCGGAGATCGAGCGCTCACCGCATTCCCGTTTCACCCCTTGCGGGGCACCGAAAGCGCCTCGGTTGTCGGGCACGCGGCCGGGCGCGGCAAGGGCCGTCGCGGTCGCGCGCTCCCGGATGTCACGTCCGCGCTATTCCTGTCACAGCGGGCGTGGCATCGCTCGCAGGCGTCGAGCCGTGAATTACGCCACGGCCGTCATTCCGGGGCTCGCGAAGCGAGAGCCCGGAACCCATAGACGCTGACGTTTCCACCCTTGACGAGGCGTTGCCGGATCGACCCTGTCAGCGTTTATGGGTTCCGGGCTCGGCTGCGCCGCCCCGGAACGACAACCGCCTCCCACCCGTCCAGGAGCACCAACCTTGCCGAACACCTACAGGATCGCCGCCATTCCGGGAGACGGGATCGGCCAGGAGGTGATCGCGGCCGGGATCGAGGTGCTGGACGCGCTGGCGGCCCGGGAGGGGTTCCGGCTCGCCTTCGACCATTTCGACTGGGGGTCGGACTACTACCGGCGGCACGGGCTCATGATGCCGGCGGACGGGCTCGACGCGATCCGGGGCCATGACGCGATCTTCTTCGGGGCCGTGGGCGCGCCGGACGTGCCGGACCACGTGACCCTCTGGGGGCTCCGGCTCGCGATCTGCCAGCCCTTCGACCAGTACGCGAACGTCAGGCCGACCCGCATCCTGCCCGGCATCACGAGCCCGCTCCGGGCGGTGTCGGGGCCGGAGCTCGACTGGGTGATCGTGCGGGAGAACTCGGAGGGCGAATACGCGGGCGTCGGCGGGCGGGTCCATCGCGGCCACCCGGAGGAGGTCGCGACGGACGTCTCGATGATGACCCGGGCCGGCGTGGAACGCATCATGCGCTACGCGTTCCGGCTGGCGCGGTCGCGGCCCCGGAAGCTCCTCACCGTCGTCACGAAGTCGAACGCGCAGCGCCACGCCATGGTGATGTGGGACGAGATCGCGGCCGAGGTCGCGGCCGAGTTCCCGGACGTCGCGACCGACAAGATGCTGGTCGACGCGATGACGATGCGGATGACCCTGAAGCCCGGGACGCTCGACACGATCGTCGCGACGAACCTCCACGCCGACATCCTGTCGGACCTCGCGGCGGCGCTCGCGGGCTCGCTCGGCATCGCGCCGACCGCGAACATCAACCCGGAGCGGCGCTTCCCGTCGATGTTCGAGCCGATCCACGGCTCGGCCTTCGACATCACGGGCAAGGGCATCGCGAACCCGATCGGCACCTTCTGGACCGCGACGATGATGCTGGACCACCTCGGCGAACCCGCGGCCGGCGCACGCCTGATGCGGGCGATCGAGCGCGTCACGGCGGACCCGACCCTGCACACGCCGGACCTCGGGGGACCCGCGACGACGCGGGCCGTCACGGACGCGGTCGTCGAGGCGATCCGGGCCGACAACGCGTGAGAGTCTCCTCTCCCCGAATGCGGGGAGAGGTCGAGTCCGCTGTCAAGCGGACCGGGTGAGGGGCGTTGGAGACTCGTCGCTGGCGGGGGTGTCTCCAGAGCCCCTCATCCGGTCACGCTGACGCGTGACTCGACTTCTCCCCGCAAGCGGGGAGAAGAGGTGCAACGACTGGGAGTGGAACAACCATGAAGACCGTCATCGCCGCCCTCGCGGCCACGCTCGCGCTCGCCACGGGGGTCGCCGCGCAGACCTTCCCGCAGCGGCCGATCACGCTCGTCGTGCCGTTCTCGGCCGGCGGCACGACCGACATCATCGCCCGCATCGTGGCCGACGACATGTCCCGCACGCTCGGCCAGCAGGTCGTCGTCGAGAACACGGTCGGGGCCGGCGGCACGGTCGGGGCCGGACGGGTCCAGAAGGCGACGCCGGACGGCTACACGCTGCTCATGGGCAATCTCGGCACGCAGGCGGCCAGCGTCGGCCTCTACCCGCGCCTGTCCTACGATCCCAGGACGGATTTCGAGCCGATCATCAACTCGGGCGCGACCCCGATGCTGGTGGTCGCGAAGAAGGACCTGCCGGTCAAGGACTTCCGGGAGTTCGTGGCCTATCTGAAGGCGAACGCCGCCTCCATGAACTACGGCACGGGCGGGGTCGGGGCGACCTCGCACCTCACCTGCCTGTTCCTCGATTCGCTCCTCGGCACGAAGCCGCAGCATGTGCCGTTCCGAGGGTCCGGCCCGGCCCTGAACGCGCTTCTCGCGTGCCAGATCGACTACGTCTGCGACCAGACGGTCGCGGTCGTGCCGAACGTGCAGGCCGGAACCGTGAAAGGCCTCGTCGTCGCGATCCCGAACCGGCTCTCCATCATCCCGGACGTGCCGACCTCGGCCGAGCAGGGCCTGCCCGAGTTCCAGGCGTCGGGCTGGAACGCCATGTTCGCCCCGAAGGGCACGCCGAAGCCGATCCTCGAGCGCCTGAACGGCGCCGCGCGTGCGGCGCTCGCGAACGAGTCCGTCCGGAGGCGCCTGCTCGAGCTCGGGGCCGAGCTGCCGGACGCGGCGGGCCAGACGCCTGAGGCGCTGGCCGAGCTCGTCCGGACCGAGATCGACAAGTGGGTGCCGGTAATCCGCAAGGCCGGCGTCACCACGCAATAGCCGGTGCCGGACCCGGCCGCGATGGCGCCCGACGCCCGAGCCGCACAGGAGGTCGGCCTTCCGCCCGAGCAGGCGTTGGACCTTCGGCCCGAGCCGGTTCTGGCGCTCGGCTTCGTGGGCGACGGGACGGGCGAGTGCGCGGGGTCGATCGCGGCGCTGCTCCTGACGCTCGCGGCGGAGTGCGCCCGCATCGTCGCGGCGGACCGGGACCTCTTCGCGCCCGGACAGCCGCGCCTGCGCTTCGTGACCGGCCGGCTCTCGGCTCCGGAAGGGGCGATCGCCCAGGCGGCGATCGCTGCGGGCGCGGAGGTCCGAGCCGTGATCCCAGGCGAGATGGCGCCGGCCGGGACCGGAGCGCCCCTCTGCCCGGGAGGCGAACCGGACGATCCGCGCGCGCTCGCCCGGGCCGGCTCGGCCCTCCTCGACCGCAGCGACATCCTGATCGCCCGCTGGGACGGCCTCCCGAAGGCAGGAGCCCGTCCACGCGAGAGCCCGATCGAGCCCGGACCCCATCCGGGCGGGGACCCTAGAGGCGGCACGGCCGCGATCGTCCAGGAGGCGGTCGAGCGCCGGATGCCCGTGCTCCTCCTCTCCACGGAGCAGGGCTGCGAGGCGATGCTGCTCGACGATCCGGACGAGCTCCTGCTGCCGGCCGTAGCGGCCGACCTCCCCCGGATCCCGCTCGCCCGGAACCTCGACCGCGTGCTGGCCCGGGCCTTCGCCCCGCCGGCGGATGCGGCCGAGCGGCAGGCTCTGCGGGACGCCCTCGCCGAGCCGGCTCCGCTCCGGAGCCTGCGGCCCGAGTATCGTTGCCTTCTCGCGCTCGCGGCCAGCGCCCCCACCGACCCGGCCGCGACCACGGAGGCGGAGGATCTCGATCGGGCGATGGCCGTGGCCGCCCTCGTCTCGCGCGAGGCGGTGGCGGCGGCCGAGCGCGCGACGCGCCTGCGCCACCGGATGGAGGAACTCGCGACCTTCTATGGTGACCGCGTTCGCTCCGGCATCGTGCTGCGCTACGGGCTGCCGGCCTTCGGCAGCCTCCTGATCGCGCTCCTGTCGATCCTCGCACCCCGGTTCGGTCTCGCCTGGCTCGGCGTCCAGGCCTTCGTCACGACGCTCCTGATCGTCGAGGCCGGCGGCGCCGTCCGGGGGCGCTGGAACGAGCGCTGGCTCGATTATCGCTCGCTCGCCGAGCGGCTCCGATGCGACCGGTTCCTCGAGCCCTTCGGGATCGGGGCGGCCCGGATCGAGACGGCGACGAGCCAGGAGGATCCGCCCTGGATGCGCTGGGTCCACCGCCGGCATCGCCGGGCGCATTGGGTCGGGGGCGCGATCACGGTGCCGGTCGTGGCGGCGGCCCTCGGGCATCTCGTGACGGTCGAGATCGCCGGGCAGATCCGCTATCACGGGGCGGCAGCGATCCGGTTCAGGAGCCTGTCCGTCCGTTTGCGGGCGCTCGGCGTCGTGTCGATCGGGTGCGTGCTCGCCGCGACCCTCGTCCTGCTCCTCGTGCCGGGCGACGACGGCCCGACGAGCGCGGGCGTCCGGGCGCTGCTGCTGATCGGGCTGATCACGCTGCCGTCGGTGTTCCTCGCGGCCCGCGGCCTGCGGGCGGAGGCCGCGTTCGACGTCGCGGCGGCGCGCTCGGAGGGCGCAATTGCCGCCCTCCGACGTCTCCGCGACAGGATCGAGGCGGTGCCGCCCGATCACGACCGGCTCGCGGAGGCGTCGCGCGCCGCCGCGGCCGCGATGATCCTCGACACGGTCGATTGGCGGGTCGGGCTGCAGCGCTCGCGCGCGCCCTACAGGACCGCTCCCGCTACGTCGACGAAGCGCGAGGCCTGCTGACCGTCGGCTACCTCGCGATGGCTGTCACCGTCGGAGACGCCGGGAACGCTTCGCTAACCGTCTCGGGAAAGCCCGGCCGCGGCGGATCCGGGCCGCAGACACTTTTAACAGCGCCCATTTACGACCGCAGATGACGTCATGTCGTCGAGTCCCGGCTACCGGGTCCGGCAAGTCGACGCTGGACGGAGGCATGCTCATGGCGAAGGAGACGGTGACGCGGGTGCTCCGGTCGCTCGGGCAGGTGGCCCACGGTTTCCATACGGACGACCGCGGCCAGATCGCGATCATCTTCGGGCTCTCGATCACCGGCATGATGGTCGCGACGGGCGCGGGTCTCGATCTCACCCGCGCCTATCAGGCCCGCCAGATGCTCTACCAGGTCGCGACGATGAGCTGCCAATACGCCAGCCGGCCGAGCGTCGTGCAGATGGGCAACCCGAGCTACGTCGCCCCGAACGGCGGTCCGACCTACACCTCGGCCGTCGGCGGCTACATCCAAGCCGCTCTGGCGAGCCAGACGTTTCCCTGGACACAGTCGAACGCCACGCCCTTCACGTACACGGCCAACGGTCCCGCGAACGTCAGCCTGACGGCCAGCGTGCCGACTGCCTTCATGCAGATCGTGAACGTCTTGCAGCTCTCGGTCGCGGCGACGTCGCACTGCTACGACAGCCCGTCCAGCATCACGCAGAAGGTTCCGAATGGCGGCAGTCCCTACCTCATCAGGGAGGGATTCGAGGCGATGAGCAACGGCGAGGCAAATTACATCAGGATCGTCGGGCGATCGAACACGACTGCGTCGACGTCCTTCACTCAGACCCCGAACTATACCGGGCTTAACGGCACGCAGTGGTACAGCACGGGCTACTGTCTTGAGACCGATCAGGTCGGTCAGATCAGCTCGACACTTCCAGAAGGCGTTCGATCGGTCGAGCTCGACTGCGATAATAGCTCAAATTCGGCCGGTAATTCGGCAACATCGGCGAAGATTTATCTTGCCGTCGGAAACTACGAGCTGCGCTACTTCTACCGAGGCCGGGTCAGCTACCCCAACTACGACCCCGTCTCGATCTGCGGGTCGACGGCGAGCGATGTCGCCTGGGCCAACGACACCAACTCGTCCGGGGGACCGGTCTCGAACGCGTTCCGGACCAACCAGATGAACGTGTATCTCGACCTGAACACGACGGGCTCGCCCCCGATGCACACGACGACGGACGGCTCGCAACAGCTCGCCGGAGCCAACCTGATCGACGTCTGCGTCCACGCGGCCTCCTGGACCGAGCGAAGCGTCCGCATCTACGTCAACACGCCCGGCTTCTATTGGGTCAGCTTCGCGGCCGACGGCCAGAACGACAGCTTCGGCGCGCAGCTCGACAACATCCGGCTCTGCACGGAAACCTGTCCCGGCACGGTCGCGGACAGCTTCCCGGCCGCCTGGCTGCCGTCCGGCGGCGTGAACAAGGTGCTGTTCCAGGACGGGTTCGAGGGAACGACCTACCCGGAGGACA
>CAXTKM010000029.1:8253-17002 GCA_964244795.1 uncultured Enterovirga sp. | reverse complement strand
CCCTTCAATCAGGTCAATTTCGGCGTCAAGGGCGCCGTCGAGGGCTCGCAGCACATCCTGCTCGACGGCTACAATTCGAGCGGAAGCGCGCTCAGGAACCGCCTCGTCAGCCGGCCGTTCCTTCTCGCGCCCGGCTATTACGCGGTGTCCTACAAGTACATCTCGATCGTCGACTTCTCTCCCGTCGGCGGATACGGGACATATTGCGCGGCCGCCCCTTCAGCGGGGGCGGTCTTTCCGAATGCGACCAGCGCGACCGGCACCATCCGCTACTACAATACGAAGGCGACCGACACCTCGACCAACCTGATCGGTGCGTTCCTGTCGCACAGCTCCCTCGTGTCGACCCCGATCACGGGGGGCGCGTACGGGTCCGCCACGAGCTACACCAACCCGAACGGAAGCGTGTCGACGACGCCCACCGTCCCGCCCGACGCGGTCAGCTGGACGAGCTACGATCCGAACGTCCCCAATCCCGTGATCGACGTCTGCGCCTATGTCGACACCTACCGTTGGGTGTCCCGGAGCGCGTCGGTCAAGATCCAGAAGACGGGCCTGTATTGGCTGACGTTCTCGGCCAACGGCAGCACGGCGGACGGTGACGGCGGCGGCCTCGACGACCTCAAGCTGACCGCCCTCGGCAGCCTGTCCATGACCGGCGCGCCGACGACGGCCCTCACGACCATTCCCGTCCCCGATCCGCAGCCCGGATCGAGAGCCAACTTCACCGGGTTCTATACGATCGCGGACCCGCTCAGCGTGCCGGCGCCGGTCCAGTGACGCCACGGGCGACCACCGGCATGTCGGCTCTCGTCGGGCGCGCGTGGCGCGACGATCGCGGCGCCTCCGCGGTCGAGTTCGCGATCATCGCGGCCCCGTTCCTGTTCCTGATCCTCTACATTCTTCAGGTCGGGATCTATTACATGACCCAGGCCGCACTGGACGCGGGCGTCACCCGGACTGCCGAAAATCTCCGGAACGGCTTCACGAAAGCGTCTGTTACCTTCCCGACCGCCGCGGCCCTGAAGACGAGCGTCGCGACGAATGCCGGCGCGCTCGTGTTCGACGACGCGAGGCTCTCGGTCGAGATCCGGCAGCTCACGAACCTCAGCGGGAGCGCGGTCCCGGTGACCAACGGCACGGCCGACTACGGCTCCGTGTCGAGCGCGCTCGTGCTGCGGGCGACCACGGATGTCGTGACCTTCGCGCCCGGATTCACGGCCATCGCGAAGGCCAGTTCGAGCGCGATCGTCCGGCGGCAGGGACGATGATCGGCGTGACGCGCCGAGCCCTCCGCGACCTCGCCCGCGCGACATGCGGCAACGCCGCCATCGAGTTCGCGTTTACCGCACCGATCATGCTGCTGCTGATCGCCGGGAGCTTCGAGACAGGCGTGCTCTTCTCCGTCTACAACGCCACGAACCGGCTCGCGACCCAATACGCGATCGCCTGGTCGGACTGCTCCGATTCACCCGCCGGGGCCTGCCAGGCCGAGCTCCTCGTCTATACGGCCCCGGCCACGATCGCGAACGTCGTGCCTCAGCTCACGCCTGCCAGCGTCACGCTGCAGATGTTCATGGTGCAGATGAACGGGTCGAGCCCGACGGTCGTCTACGCCTATCCGGCCGCAGCCTCCCTCAGCGCCGGGCAGACGGCCGCCGCGCAGGCGGCCTTCGCGTCGGGACAGACCGGGGTGGTCGTGACGGCCACCTACCAGCACAGCCTGACCGTGTTGAAGCCGTTGATGACGCCGATCCTCGGCACCAAGCTCCAGCCCGCCTACACCATCACCCAGCTCAAATCGTGAGGCCGCCCGAGCGCGCTCGGCGAGCACACCGTCAGGCCCGCCTGACGTTCGTGAACAGCGGCACCCCTTTCAGCACCCCCGTGAGGTCGCTCCGGTAGGCCGAGGGCTGGAAGTACTGGCCGCATGGGAGATAGGCCCCGACGGCGAGGGCCCGGCGCTGGATGTCGGCCGCGATCCGCTTCTGCTCGGCGAGATCGGGCGCCGCGAACCATGCGCTCCTCAGCGTCTCCAGCGGCTCGTCCGTGAGCCAGCTCGGCACCCCCTTCCGGCCGATCCCGCGCGTCGCGAGGTGGTAGGCAGGCGAGAGATGGTCGAGCCCGCCCGAGAAGATGCCGAACATGCTCCAGCCGCCCTCGGCGATCGGCTTCGGGTTCAGGATGCGCTGGTTCACCGTCCCCCAATCGGTCGCGACGTAATCGAGGTTCATTCCGAGCTTCCGGCACACGTCGGCCATCACCTCGCAGATCGCGTTGATCCGGGGCACGTCCGTGCCTGTGAGGAGCACGATCTTCTCGCCCCGGTAGCCGGCCGCCTCGAGCGCGCGCTTCGCGGCCGCGATGTCGCGCGGCCCGGTCAGGACCTCCATCCCGGCGGCGGACGCCATCGGGCCGCCGGTCGTGAACATGCCGGAGGGGCCGCGGCGGATCGAGGGATCCGTGCCCGCGACGGCGTCCATCATCTCGCGCTGGTCGATCGCGCCGAGAAGCGCGTGCGACACGGCCGGGTTGTCGAAGGGCGCGACCAGGTGGTTCAGGCGGATCTGGCCGATCAGCCCGGCCGGTTCCAGGAGCTCGACGGTCACGCCGCGGGCGCGGGCGAGCTGCGGCACGAGGTCGACGTTCGGCTGCTCCCACCAGTCCATCTCGCCGGACCGCAGCGCACCCGCGGCCGCGACCGGATCCGGCACCGTGTGCCATTCGACGCGGTCGAAATGCGCCACTCTCGGTCCGGCCGTGAAGCTCACCGCCCCGTCCGGCCGCGGCCGGTAGCGCTCGAAGCGACGGTACACGGCGAGCGCGCCCGGCACGCGCTCGTCGGTCACGAACCGGAACGGGCCGCTCCCGACGATCTCCGAGATCGCCGTGAAGGGCCCGGTCACGGCGAGGCGCTCCGGCATGATCACCGGCAGGTAGGAGGTCGGCTTCGCGAGCGCGTCCGGCAGCAGCGGGAAGGGCTGCCTCAGGCGGAACTGGATCACCGTATCGGACGGCGCAGAGATCTCGTCGACGGACGCGAACAGCGCACCCCCGAAGGCGTCGCGCTGCGCCCAGCGCCTCAGGCTCGCGACGGCGTCGCGGGCCAGCACCGGCGTCCCGTCGTGGAAGACGAGCCCGTCCCGGAGCGTCAGGCGCCAGAGGAGGCCATCCTCGGACACCGTGTGGCCGGACACCATCTGGGGCTGCGGCCGGTACTGGTCGTCGATGCCGTAGAGGGTGTCGTAGACCAGGAGCGCGTGCGTCCGGGTCACGTAGTTCGTCGTGATGATGGGATCGAGGAGCGCCAGATCGGCGTAGGGCATGAACTTCAGCGTGGTCGCGGACGCGGCCCGCACGAGCGAGGGGGCCGCGACCGCGGCGGCCGCCCCGAAGGCCAAGACGTCGCGTCGCCTCATCGCAACCGTTCTCCGTTCCGCCGGTGGTCGGCGGCACGGTCGCGGCAAGAAGGGTGCCAGCCCCCGGGTCAGAGCATCTCGAGCGCCGCCGGCCCGACGGGCGGCGGGAAGGCGCGGTCCAAGGCCGCGAGGTCGTCGGCGCCGAGCCGGAGATCGAGCGCCGTCCGGTTCGCCTCGACATGGGCGCGCGTTCCGGCCTTCGGAATCGCGACCACGTCCGGGCGGCGCAGGCACCACGCGAGCGCGACCGCGGCGGGATCGGCGCCGTGCCGCAAGGCGACCTCCCGGACCGCGGGATGGCGCGGGAGCCGGCCCTGCTCGACCGGAGAATACGCCATCGCCGGGATCCCGCGCTCGGCCATCCAGGGCAGAAGGTCGTGCTCGGGGCCGCGGCGGCCGAGGTTGTAGAGGATCTGGTTCGCGGCGCAGCCGCGCCCGCCCGCCTCCTCGAGATCCCGCATGTCGTCGCGGTCGAGATTGCTGACGCCCCAGGCGCGGATCTTCCCGTTCCGGACCAGGCGCTCCATGGCCTCGACGGTCTCCGCGAGCGGCACCGAGCCGCGCCAGTGGAGAAGGTACAAGTCGAGCCGATCGGTCCGCAGCCGCCGGAGGCTCTGCTCGCAGGCGGCCGGCAGCGACGTCCGGCCGGCATTCTGGGGATAGGCCTTCGAGACGAGGAACACGTCGTCCCGTATCCCGGAGAGGGCTTCGCCGACCAGGGTCTCGGTCGCGCCCTCGCCATACATCTCGGCCGTGTCGATCAGCGTCAGGCCGAGCGCGACGCCGTGCCGGAGCGCCGCGATCTCGTCCGCCCGGCGCGAGGCGACCTCGCCCATGCGCCAGGTTCCCTGTCCGAGGGCCGCCACCATCTCTCCACCGGGCAACGCCACCCGGTTCACGCCATTCCGCTCCATGTCCGGTGCTCCCCTCTCGTGCGACAAGACCCGACGGCCCTCGGGCAGTCTCGGGTCAGGACAGCTCTCCCGCGATCTCGCCCGAACCGAACGCCTGGGCGACGGCATCGGCCAGCGCGGCCTGGGTGAAGGGCTTCCCGAGCCTCAGGAGAGGCGCTCCCGTCGGGTCGGGCGCCTCCGCGAACCCGGTCGCCAGGATGGTCGGCAGCCCGGGCCTCGAGCGCCGGACCCGATCGATCAGCTCGACGCCGGTCATGAGCGGCATCGCATAATCGGTCACGACGAGGTCGATGCGGGTGCCCGCATCCAGGAGATCCAGCGCCTCCCGGGCGGAGGATGCCTCCACGACGTCGTGGCCGAGATCCTCCAGCAGATCGGCCGTGCTCGCGAGCACGAGCGGATCGTCGTCCACGAGCAGGATCCGCATCGCGGCGAGCCGATGGTCGACCGCACGGTCCGCGACGGGGTGAGCCGCCGGGGTCGATCCGTCCGCGACCGGAAGCCAGAGCTCGGCGCGCGTGCCGATTCCGGGCCGGCTGTGGAGGACCAGCTCCCCGCCGAGCTGCTGCGCCAAGCCATGCACCATCGACAACCCGAGCCCGGTCCCCTTGCCGATGCCTTTCGTCGTGAAGAACGGCTCCGCCGCGCGCCTGAGCGTCTCCGCGTCCATGCCGGCACCCGTGTCGGAGACGCTGAGGACGACCGACCGCGGCCGGTCGACGGTCGCGTCCTCGGTCCGGGCCTCGATCGTGATGCGGCCGCCCTGCCCCATCGCGTCCCGCCCGTTCACCGCGAGGTTCAGCACCGCGAGCTCGAGCTGGTTCGCGTCGGCGGTGGCAGGAGGCAACTCGGCCGGGAGCTGGAGATCGAGCCGCACCTGGGGGCCGAGCGAGCGGCGCAGCAGGTCCGACATGCCTCGGACCAGCGACGGGACGTCGACCGCGACCGGCACGAGCTCCTGGCGTCTCGCGAACGCGAGGAGACGCTGGGTCAGGGCGGAGCCGCGACGGGCCCCCTGCACGGCGTTGTCGAGCAGCCTCACGGCCCGGGGATCGTCGGCGAGGCGCTTCCCGAGCAGCTCCAGGCTGCCCAGGACGGCCATCAGGAGGTTGTTGAAGTCGTGCGCGATCCCGCCCGTGAGCTGGCCGATCGCCTCCAGCTTCTGAAGCTGGACGAGCTGCGCCGTGCGCTTCTCGATCTCGGCCTCGAGGTCCTCGTTCAGGCGCCTCAGCTCGTCCTCGGCGAGCCGGCGCTCGGAATCATGCGCTTCGAGATCGCGCGCGGCTCCGGCCAGCGCGGCGCTCACGAGATTGATCTCCCGCACCGGCGTCACCACGGGCAGGACCGGCTGGAGCGCGCCCAGCGCGGCGGCCGAGCGGGCGAGATGCGCCATGTCGCCGGCCGCCTGCCGGCCCATCCAGGCCGCGACGGCGCCGGACACGAGAAGCGCGAGCGCACCCGCGGCGGCCAGCGGACCCAGCGCCCGGCGAAGCGGAGCCTGCGCGATCGCGACCGGGACGCCCACGATCACCCGCCAGGCGACGGCGAGCTGCGGTCTCGCGGCGGCGAGGAGCGCCGGCGAGCCGGCGGCGGTCGTCCCGAGCCAGGTCGTCTTGTCCGCGGCCGATGCGCCCTCGCCCTCCGGCGGCGTGTTGCCGGCGACCGAGCGCGCGTCGTCGCCCGTGCGCGCGATGACGGTCCCGTCGCTGTCGACGATCGCGGCCGTCCAGCCTTCCGGGAGCGCTTGCGACTGCAGGACGTCGCTCAAGCGTTCCGGCTCGATCGCGATCGTCAGGAGGTCGACCGCGGCGCCCTCGCGGAACAGGGGCAGCGCGACCGCGATGATCGGGCGCCCGGAGAAGGCTCCCACGAACAGGTCCGAGACCTCGGCCCTCCTGAGTTCGATCGCGCGGCGTTCGTGCTCCTGCAGGGATGAGGGCAGCGGCGTCCCGAACGGGACCCGCGTGTTCATGAGCTGCTGCCCGCCGGAATCCTTCAGGATCACGTCGGCCTTGATGACCCGCTTCACCTCGAGAGCGCGCTCGTAGAAGCGGTCGTAGGCGCGCTCGCCGAACGAGCGCCCCGTCGCGAGAGCCTGGAGCGCCGTCTCGAGGCCCGCGAGCTCGCGGTCCGTGGCTGCCGCGATGCGCTCGGACGCGTTCAGGGCGGCGGTCTGATAGCGCGTGCGCTCGGCTTCGGCGAAGCGGAACAGGACCAGCCCCGCGAAGACCGCGATCGGGACGACCAGCGCGGCGATCAGGATTAGGAGGTGCGTCCGGGCCGACGCCTCGAACCGGCGCAGAGGCGTCTCCACGGCAACCCCCCTGTCCCGGCCGAGCGGCCTCAAGGTAGCCTGGGCCTCCGGTCGACCGCCAGCCCGCGGCTCCGGTCCGCGCGGCCGAACCGCCGGCCCGGCGGGCTCCTTTCACCGATCGCTCGCCCGTCATCCATCCCGGCCGGCGAGCGCCGGAGGCACATGCTCGAGGAGCGGCTCCCTGCCGATCGTGTGCCACCCGCCCATGGTGCTCGACCCGCCTTCTCCGCTTCCGTTCGTTGGAGGGTTCAGCCAGGACCGATCCTGCCGGGTGGCGTCTCTTTGTGTCTTATAAGGAGTAACCTTATAAGACGGGCTACGAGGCGTTCGCGTCGATCGGGTTTCGGGAGAGGCGGATGCGCTTGCGCCGGTGTTTTCTCCCGGCATAGGCGAGGCCGCTGGGCGTCCGTCGCGTCTGTCACGGCTCCGCTTTCGGTCGACCGCGTTGACCGAGCGCTGGGAGCCTCCCAGCGTCAGCCGAACGCCCCGATCTCCTGCGCGATGGCGCCGGAGATCTCGCGGACGAGGTCGAAGCCGCGCCGCATCGGGTCCAGGATGTCGCGGTGCAGGGCCTCGTAGGTCCCGCCCTCGCGCGGACCGGGCGGCTCGCCGAAATCGAGCCCGGCGGTCGGATCGACCCGAAGCGGAAACACGTCGCCGAGGAGCGCCAGAGCGGCCGGCACGTCGAGCCGGAGGATCCGTTCGAGGAGCACGTCCCGGGACACGCCGTTCTGCGGCCGGAAATCCGGGATGTGCGTCGCCGCGAGCCAGATCCGATGGATGATCGCGAGCCGCAGCACGTGCAGCGAGGCGAGCCGGGGCGACATCGCGGGCAGCTCGATCGCCGCCCTGAGCTTCAGCCCGTCGGTCGCGAGGCGTCCGAAGAGGCGGCGCAGCGCCGGCGCGAGGTCGAGCCGCACGAGCGCGCCCGCGACGGCGAGCAGCTCGTCGCGCCGCCCCTCGCGCTCCGTACGACGCGCGCGGTCGAACCAGCTCCCCGGGTCGAGCGTGTCGACATAGGCCCGGATCACGTCGAGGTCGCTCGACCGCATCGCGTGCTCGGCGAGGCTCAAGGCGCGGCGGAACCGGTCGGAGCGTTCGCGCATCGACCGGAACAGGTCGGGGGCGCGCGCGGCACCCTGCCCGACACCGTGGACGCTGTTCGCGAGCCAGCCCATCTGCTGGAGGATGGCGTTGTTCGGGATCGCCCGCAGCTCCCGCGGGTGGCGGATCCGGACGGGCCCCGCGCCCTCCACCTGCCGGGCCGCCGGTCGCGACCCGGTCGTGTCGAGGAGCGACGGCCCGATCGTCCCGATCAGGGCCGCGTAGCCCGGATCGTCGACCAGGACGGTCATCGCCTGCCGGGCGGTCTGGAAGAACTCGGTCGCGAAGTCGGGCTCATCGTAGATCGGATCGGCGTCGTCGCGGTCCGGCTCGTGGAAGGCGTGCTCGGCGATACGGGCGACGGTCGCGCCCGCGAGCGCCGGCGTGCCGAGCAGGAGGTAGCCGTCGCTGCCCTGGATGCTCGATTCGAGGACGACCGGGATGCCGGCACGGGCGAGGACGCTCCGGGTACGGGGCGGGGCGAGATAGCTGAGCCGGTCGGAGAGGCTCGCCGGGTGGGCGCCGCGGCCGGCGGATTCGCCATGCGTGTCGAAGATGACGAGCTCGATGTCCTGGAGGCCGTAGCGGGTCAGGAGCTCGCCGAGCCGGAGACGGAGGCGCTCGATCCAGAAGCTCGCGGCGATCTGGCCGATGTAGCGGCCCGAATCCGAGTAGCCGAACTGGATGCAGAACCGGCCGTGGAGCCGGAGGTAGTCGCGCCAGTGCCGGCTGCGCAGCGCCTCGTCGATGATGCGGGGACCCTGTTCCAGCGCGTCCGCGGTCTCGAACAGGGGCGAGATCTCGATCTGGTCCGCGATCCCGAAGCGGCGCGCGAGGAACAGGGCCGACAGGAGCGTGTAGCCGGTCTCCGTCTCGGCCACGAGGAAGCGCACGGGCCGCGACCCGTCGAGATGCTTCACGATCTGGGCGACGGTCATCAGCATCCGGGCCGCCGAGGCCCGCTCCGCCGCGAGCGCCCCGAAATCGTTGCGCTGGAT
>CAXTKM010000029.1:0-8243 GCA_964244795.1 uncultured Enterovirga sp. | reverse complement strand
ATCCAGCGCGCCGTTCAGGGCGGCGAGGTACGCGCGGCGCTGCGCGGGCTCGGTCGGCTCGCCATCGAGGGCGATCGTCTCGCGCATCGCATTGTGGAGCTGCGAGGCGTTCAGCCGGAAATGCGGCAGCGCGATCGACACGCCATGCGCGACGCAGCCGGCCCTCGTGAGGCAAAGCGCCATCCGGTGCTCGTCGGTGTCGGCCGCCGCGAGCGCGCGGTCGAGCGCCGCGACGAGCCCGGCCGCGTCCGGCAGGGCCGTCTCGCGCTCGCCGACGAGGACGAGAGCGAAGTCGCGCAGCGCCTCGAGCGACGGCTTCGCGGCGAGCGGCGGCGCCTTCGCGAGCTGGCGCTCGACGGCGGCCAGCGCGAGGCCGACCTGCGTCCGCACCTCCGCCATGACGGGGTGATCAGGAAGCTTCGCCAGGATGCGGGTGAACTGGCTCCGCTTCGATTCCAGGCGGTAGCGCAGCGTGTCCCACCAGCCGATGTCGGTGCGGCCGTCCGTGTCGCAGCCGACCCAGGACCCGAGGGAGACGGGGCGAGGCGCGAGCCCGGTCCAGCGATCCGGCCAGCGCCGGCGGGCCTCCGCTAGGAACGCGCCGTTGAGATCGTCGATCGCGTCGCGCGCATGCCGGACGGCGAAGCGCGCCTGCTCGAACTCGTCCTGGAGCGTGATCCCGGGGTCGGGCCGGAAGGACAGGTCGGCGTTGCCGGACGCATCCGCCCGCTCGCCATCCGGCCGCGACGCCATCTCGGCCACCGCCCCCGCGAGCGCACGGCTCATCCCGAAGGTCGGGTGGGCCGTGAAGACGGCGGCGAAGCGCGACCGCTCGACGGATTCCTTGAACCGGTCGAACGCCTCGCCGTCCCCCGCCGCCGCCTCGGCGACACGTTCGGCCAGCACCTGGAACGGATCGGGCTCTTGGCCGTCGAGCCCGACATAGGCGCGCAGGCGCCCCGCCCGGGCGAGCACCGCCTCCCGGCCGAGATGGCGCACGAGCGACCCGGCATCCTCGAGCGTGATCTCGCCCCGGTCCATCCGGCGCGTCAGCGAGAGCGCGACCCGGAGGATCGGGTTGCCGAACGGGTCCTCGCGGGCATCCTCGCGCGCCGCCTCGACCGCGGCCGCGAGCTCGCTCGCGAGCCCTGCCGGGCGCGACGACCCCTGCGATCCTGTCGGACGACCTTCCATCGCGAAAGCTCCTGCCGGAGGCCGTTCACGCAAGCTTCGTACCCATGACGACGGGCGGCCGCGCTTGCCCGCAAGGCGCGTTCCGACGACAACGGCGCCCAGGCGCCGGACCTCCGTCCAGGCCAGAGAAAGCCCGCGATGGACGGCCTCGACAGGACGCTCCGGACGCCCAGCGACCTCGTCGCGGCGGGCCTCGTCGCGTCCGGGCGGCTGCCCGAGCTCGAGCGGGTGGCTGCCCGCTACGCGGTCGCGATCACGCCCGGCCTCGCCGATCTCATCGACCGGGATCCGGACGGGCCGATCGCCCGCCAGTTCGTCCCGTCGGGGCAGGAGCTCAACCAGACGCCCGAAGAGCTCGCCGACCCGATCGGCGACGAGCCGCACAGCCCGGTCGAGGGGATCGTCCACCGCTATCCGGACCGGGTGCTCCTCAAGGCCGTGCACGTCTGCGCGGTCTATTGCCGTTTCTGCTTCCGACGCGAGACCGTCGGGCCCGGCAAGGCCGAGGCCCTGTCGCCCGGGGCGCTCGCCCGCGCGCTGGATTACATCCGGGACCGGCCCGAGATCTGGGAGGTGATCCTGACCGGCGGAGACCCCCTCGTCCTGTCGCCCCGCCGGCTCGGGGGCATCATGCGGGCGCTGGCCGCGATCCCGCACGTCAAAGTGGTCCGGTTCCACACCCGGGTGCCGATCGTCGACCCGGCCCGGATCACGCCGGCGCTGCTCGCGGCGATGGAGGGTGCGCTTGAAGACGGTTCCGCGGTCGACGCGGGTGATCCCTCCCCTGCAGGGGAGGGCCGAGTCGAAGCGAAGCTTCGAACCGGGGTGGGGTCTGCCCGGCCGGGGTCTCCCCACCCGGGTTCGGATTCGCCGACTGGGCCCTCCCCTTCAGGGAGGGATCGAGAGACGTCCGGCCCCACGATATGGATCGTCGTGCACGCGAACCATCCGGACGAGCTGACGCATCAGGCCCGGGCGGCGCTCGCCCGGATCGCGAGGGCCGGCATCCCGCTCCTCTCGCAATCGGTGCTGCTGCGCGGCGTGAACGACGACCCGGCGACGCTGGAGCGGCTCTTCCGCGGCCTCGTCGAGAACCGGGTGAAGCCCTACTACCTCCACCACGGCGACCTCGCGCCCGGCACCTCGCACTTCCGCACGACGCTCGCGGAGGGGCAGGCGCTGATGCGCGGCTTGAGGGGTCGCGTCTCGGGCCTGTGCCAGCCGGAGTATGTGCTCGACATCCCGGGCGGTCACGGCAAGGCGCCGGTCGGCCCCACCTACCTCGCAGGCATGCCGGACGGACCGAGCGTCGAGGATTGGCGCGGCACCGCCCACCCGTACCCGCCCGGCATGCACCCGTGAGGCTGCTGCGGTTCAAGCTGAAGACGCTCCGGCTCGCCAAGCGGACCGGCGGGGCTGTCATGATCGGCCTCGTCCGTTCGCTGTTCGGCCTCGCCCGTGCGATCGGGCCAGAGCGGTCGAGCGATCTCGGCGCGGTCCTCACCCGCGTGGTCGGCCGGCTCCTGAAGCAGAACCGGATCGCGCTCGCGAACGTCCGGGCGGCCTATCCCCACGCGAGCGAGGCCGAGGTGGCCGCGATCGTCCGGACCGCCTGGACCAATCTCGGCCGCACGGGAGCCGAATACGCGCATCTCGCGACGCTCTTCGACTACGACCCGGACGCGACGACGCCCGGCCGCATCGAGGTCTCCGGCGACGAGCACTTCCTGGCGCTCCGGGACGACGGACGGGCCGGGATCGTGTTCTCGGCCCATCTCGGCAACTGGGAGCTGCCGGCGATCTGCGCCGCCCGGTTCGGGCTCGAGACCACTGCGATCTTCCGGCCCCCGAACGATCCGGCGATCGCGCGCGTGGTCGGCGAGATCCGGTCCGGCACGATGGGCGGCCTCGCGGCCTCGACCGGCGGCGGGGCGGCCTTCGCGATATCGGGCGTGCTCGACCGGGGCGGCCATGTCGGCCAGCTCATCGACCAGCATTTCACGCGCGGCGTCGTCGTGGATTTCATGGGCCGTCCGGCGCTCGCGAACCCGCTCCTCGCGAAGCTCGCCCGGCATTACGACGTGCCGGTGCACGGTGCCCGCGTGATCCGCCTGCCGGGCCACCGCTTCCGGCTGGAGATCACGCCGCCGCTCGACCTGCCGCGCGGGCCGGACGGCCTGATCGATGTCCCGGGCGCCGTGCAGGCGATGACGCGGGTCGTGGAGGGCTGGGTGCGGGAGCATCCGGGCCAGTGGCTCTGGATGCACCGGCGCTGGCGCGTGCCGGCCGCGAAGGCCTGAGCCGGCTCAAGCCTACTGTCTGGCGTGGCTCCAAGCCCTTCGTCATTGCGAGCGCAGCGAAGCAACCCATAGGCCCGCACGCTGGCCCCCTGGCTGCTTCATCGCTGACGCTCCTCGCAATGACGGCGCTACGACGACATCATGCGGCCGGCGCTTACAGCAGCACGATCCGGTTCGGAAGCTCGTCGCGGTCGGCCTCGCCCGGCGGGACGTGGCGGGCCAGGATCGCGCCGATCTCCGCGATCGCGGCGATGAGGGCGTCGCCCGCCTGTCCGGCCGCCATCCTGGTCACCAGGGCCTCGATCACGGCGCGCCACTCGGCCTCGTCGACCCGGCCCGCGATCGCGACGTCGCCCACCACCTCCGCGTAGCGTTCGGCCACCGCGACGTAGAGGAGCACGCCCGTGCGGCCGCGCGTGTCGGCCATGCCGCGGTTCACGAACTCGCGCGCGGCCGCTTCCCGCGCCCGGGCGCGCCCGAGCGGTCCGGGCACGAACCGCGGCGGCAACAGGCTCCCGAGAACCACGACGGCAAGCGCGATGCCGATCTGCATCGCGACGATCTCGGCCGCCGGCCAGCCCGTGAAGGCGATGAGCGGCCAGGGCGCGAGCGCGCCCGCGAGGAGGCCGTAGAGCAGCGGGAGGGAGCGATAGCGCGAGGCCTGCCGGACCAGCACGACCACGATCTCGCCGGAGGTGTCGCGCTCCGCCGCCCGGACGGCGGTCTCGACACGATCGCGCTCGGGGCCGCTCAGCACCTACCAGCTCCCCGACGCGCCGCCGCCGCCGGACGACCCGCCGCCGCCCGAGAACCCGCCGCCCGAAAAGCCGCCTCCCCCGGAGAAGCCGCCACCGGACGACCAGCCTCCGCTCCCGCCCCAGCCCGAGCCCGTCGGGACGATCCAGCCGCCGCCCCGCCGTCGGTACGCGCGCGATCCGCCCCCCGCCCGCGACGCGAAGGCCCTGACGACGAACACGACCACGACCAGCAGGATCAGCAGGCTGATCCAATCCGGGCCGCCGGATTCGTCGGACCGGATCTTCGGCTTCCTGTGCCATTCCTCGGCGTCGCCCGAGAGGACGGACAGCATCGCGGTCACGCCGGCATCGATCCCGCCCGCGAAGTCGCCGGAGTTGAAGCGCGGCGCCATCGCGGTCCGGATGATCACGCCGGTGAGCGCATCGGTCAGCGCCCCTTCCAGCCCGTAGCCGACCTCGATCCGGACCTTCCGGTCGACCGGTGCGACGAGGAGCAGCGCTCCGTTGCTCTTCTCCTTCGTGCCGAGCGCCCAGGCGCGGTAGAGCCGGTTCGCGTAATCCTCGACCGACCGGCCCCCGAGCGACGGGACCGTCGCTACGACGACCTGGTCCGTCGTCTTGTCCTCATGCGCCTTCAGCTTCGCCTCGAGCGCCGCGCGCTCATCCGGCTTCAGAACGTTCGCCGCATCCACCACGCGGCCGGTGAGCGCGGGGAAGGTCTGGGCGAGCGAGGGGAACGCGAGGAAGACGAGGCAAAGCAGGGCTGCTGTGTGCGTCGAGACGCGTCGCTTCGCGGTGCTCCTCAGCATGACGCCGCCGGTGGTTCGCCCGCCTCCCAGGGCGTCATGCTGAGGAGGCCGGCGAAGCCGGCCGTCTCGAAGCACGCACCTCCGTCAGAACTTCACCGCGGGCGGTCGCTCCGACCCGGCGGTCGCCGTGAACACCTCCATCGGCTTCGCGTCCGGATAGAAGATCGCCGCGATCCAGCGGCCCGGGATCGTCCGGATCTCGGTGTTGAACTGCTGCACCGTGCCGATGTAGTCGCGCCGCGCGACCGCGATCCGGTTCTCGGTTCCCTCGAGCTGCGATTGCAGGGCCAGGAAGTTCTGGTTCGATTTCAGGTCGGGATAGGCCTCCGCCGTCGCGAGCAGGCGGCCCAGCGCGCCGCCGAGCTGGTTTTGGGCGTCCTGGAACTCCTTGAACTTCGCGGGATCGGTGATCGTGGACGCGTCGACCCGGACCTGGGTCGCCTTGGCGCGCGCCTCGGTCACGCCGACCAGCACGTCCTTCTCCTGCTGGGCGTAGCCCCGCACCGTCTCGACGAGGTTCGGGATCAGGTCCGCCCGGCGCTGATACTGGTTCTGCACCTCTCCGAAGGCCGCCTTCGCGCGCTCCTGCAGGGTCGGGACGTTGTTGATGCCGCAGCCGCCGAGCGCGAGCGCGACGAGGATCAGTGCCGCGAGCGAACGTCCCCTCGCGAGGTGGCCCATCATCGTATCCGCTCCCATGTCCCGCTATTCCCCTTCCGCGGCCGTGCCGCGCTGGCGCGGATCGGCTGCCCCGGCGAGGCCGTCCTGTGTCACCTGGATCGAGTTCGCCGACCCCGAGGTCGACCCGACCACGACCCTGTGACCACGCGCCCGGAGCAGCGTCAACGTGTCGGGCGAGAGGCCGGCCTCGACCAGGAGCCCGTCCGGCCGCCATTGGTGGTGGATACGGGGCGCGGCGACCGCCTCCGCGATGGTCTGGCCGAAATCGACGACGCCGAGGATCACCTGAAGCACCGTCGTGATGATCCGGCTGCCGCCCGGGCTCCCGGTCACGAGGGCGAGCCGCCCGTCGCGGAACAGGAAGGTGGGCGTCATCGAGGAGAGCGGGCGGGCGCCGGGCGCGACCGCGTTCGCGTCGCCGCCGACGAGCCCGTAGGCGTTCAGCGCGCCGGCCTTGGCCGCGAAATCGTCCATCTCGTTGTTGAGGAGCACGCCCGTGCCCTCGGCCACGAGACCGAGCCCGTAGCTGAAGTTCAGGGTGTAGGTGTTCGCGACCGCGTTGCCGTCCCGGTCGACGACCGAGAAATGCGTGGTCTGGTCCGACTCGAACGGCAGCGGGTCGCCGGCCCGGACGGCGTCCGCGGGTCTCGCCCGCTCGGTGTCGATCGCGGCCCGGAGATCGGCCGCGTAGCGCTTCGAGACGAGGCCCGCGACCGGGACCTTCACGCGCTCCGGGTCGCCGAGCCAGGCCGCGCGGTCGGCATAGGCGGGCTTCATGGCCTCCGTCATGAGGTGGAGGGCGGCCGCGCTCCCCCCTCCGAGGCGGCCGAGGTCGAAGCCCTCCAGGATGTTCAGGATCTGGATGAGGTGCACGCCCCCGGACGAGGGCGGCGGCATCGAGGCGATCTCGTAGCCGCGATAGGTGCCCCGAACGGGGGCGCGCACGACCGGCCGATACGCGGCGAGATCGGCCGATGTCATGATCCCGCCGGCCCGGCGGACCGCGCCCGCGATCCGGTCCGCGACGGGTCCATTGTAGAAGCCGCGCGGACCTTCCCGTGCGATCACGGCGAGCGTCGCGGCGAGATCCGGCTGCACGAGCCGCTCGCCGCGGCCGAGCGGCCGGCCATCGCGGAAGAACACGGCGCGGCTCTCCGGATGCCGGGCGAGGCGGCCGGACCGGGCGAGCGAAGGCGCGAGGTCGTCCTCGACCGCGATGCCGTCCCGAGCGAGCGCCTCCGCCGGCCGAACGAGGTCGCCGAGCGTGAAGCGGCCCGAGCCGTGGCGCTCGAGCGCGAGCGCGAGCCCGGCGACCGTGCCGGGCACGCCGACCGACAGGCCGGTGTCGCGGGACTTCGCCGGGTCGGGCTCGCCGTCGGGCCCGAGGAACATGTCGCGCGTCGCGGCCGCGGGCGCGGTCTCGCGGTAGTCGATCGCGACCGTCTCGGCCGGTCGGCCGGGCGTCGCCGCGCGGTGGACCAGCATGAACCCGCCGCCGCCGAGGTTGCCGGCCTGCGGCAGGGTCACGGCGAGCGCGAACGCGGTCGCGACCGCGGCGTCGACCGCGTTGCCGCCGCGCCGCAGGATGTCGGTCCCGACCCCCGTCGCGCGCCGCTCCTGGCTCGACACCATGCCGCCCTGCCCGAGCACCGGCAGGAGCCGCGCCGAATCCGACGGGATCGGGGCCGGGAGGCTCGACGGCATGCCCGGCGGCACGCCCTGGGCCGACGCCCCCGAGAGGGCGAGAAACGACAGGAGAAGACAGGCGAGCGGGCGAGTCCGGCGCATGGTTCCGTTCGGGGCCGAACCGGTCGGCCGCCCCCTTTATGGCGGCCCCGCGCCGATCCGTGAAGGCAGGAGCCGGTCCGGACGATGTTCACCCGGCGTCCAAAACCCGTTAGGTCGGCGAACGATGCCGAACCTGCCCGCTCCGGACACCCTCGTCGCCTATACGCTGGCCTGCCTCGTGCTCTTCGCGACGCCCGGGCCGGACATGAGCCTGTTCCTGTCCCGCACCCTCAGCGGCGGCCGCCGGGCCGGTATGGCCGCGATGGCGGGCGCGACCGTCGGATGCTGCATCCACAGCCTGGTCGCGGCCCTCGGGCTTTCCGCCCTGATCGCCGCCTCGACGACGGCCTTCGCGGCCGTGAAGATCGTCGGAGCAGGCTATCTCCTCTGGCTCGCGATCGGGGCGATCCGGCACGGCTCGGCGCTCCGCCTCGGGGCCGCCCCGCCGGTCCCGGCCTCGCTGTGGCGGACCTTCGCGGTCGGGATCGGGATCAACCTGACCAAGGACGGCTCGATCACGTTGACCGGCGGCATGCTGGCACACCGGCCGATGCCGGGCGCTCCGCTGGTGACCGCCGACGGGACCGTCCACGAGGTCGACTGCGTGATCTGGGGCACCGGCTTCAAGACGACGAGCTTCATGTTCCCGATGGAGGTCGGCGGCTCCGACGGCCGCGACCTCGCGGAGACCTGGGCCGACGGCCCGCACGCGC
>CAXTKM010000028.1:0-26449 GCA_964244795.1 uncultured Enterovirga sp. | reverse complement strand
CCGGCAACATCTCGCGCACGGCGGAGTTCATCGGCATGGAACGGTCCGCCCTTCACCGGAAGCTGAAGCTCCTGGGGATCGGGGCCTGAGGTCGATCGCAGAGAAAGCCCCGACCGCATCGGGCTGCGGCCTCGATAACGCTTGCCTCGCACGCGGACCCGGCCTGTAATGCCGCCGCCGGTCCGGGCTCTCGCCCGTTCGATCAACGAGAACAAACGGCCCGACTTCGACCGGCGGTGGGAGCCGACAGGACAAACTCATGCCGAGCGATCGCGGCCAAAACCTTCAAGACACGTTCCTGAACCATGTCAGGAAGAGCAAGGTCCCGCTGACCATCTTCCTGGTCAACGGGGTCAAGCTGCAGGGCATCGTCACCTGGTTCGACAGCTTCTGCGTGCTGTTGCGGCGAGACGGACACTCGCAGCTCGTCTACAAGCACGCCATATCGACCGTGATGCCGGGGCACCCGGTGCAACTGTTCGAGCCCGAAGAGGTCGACAAATCCTGATCCTGCGCCACATCTCGCCTCCGGCCGCATGAGCGGTCCGGACCCGTCCGACACCGATCGCCTGCGGCGGGAGCCGCAGGAGCGCGAGATCAGCGCGAGGACGCGCACGATCGTGATCGGCCCGTACCGGACCCGGCAGGGGCTCCGGCGCGCCGGCCGCGCGAGCACCGGCAGGGTAGGGCTGGCGGGCGACCCCGGACTGTCCCCGCGCTCTGAGGAGGCCCGGCTCGACGAAGCCGGCGGCCTCTCGCTCGCGATCGACCTCGAGGTCGTGTCCCGCCTCGTCGCACCCGTCACCTCGCCCCGGCCCGCGACCTTCATCGGCAGCGGCAAGGTGGAGGAGATCGCCGGCATCGTGGCGGCCGAGGATGCCGGCCTCGTGGTGATGGATTGCGCGCTCTCGCCCGTGCAGCAGCGCAATCTCGAGCGTGCCTGGGGCACGAAGGTCATCGACAGAACAGGCCTGATCCTCGAGATCTTCGGTCAGCGCGCGAGGACCAAGGAGGGGTCGCTCCAGGTCGAGCTCGCGCATCTCGGCTACCAGAAGAGCCGCCTCGTCCGGTCCTGGACCCATCTCGAGCGCCAGCGCGGCGGCTTCGGCTTCCTCGGCGGCCCCGGCGAGACCCAGATCGAGGCCGATCGCCGCCAGATCCAGGACCGAATCCGGCGGATCGAGCACGATCTCGACACCGTGCGGCAGACGCGCTCGCTTCATCGGGAGAGCCGTCGGCGGGTTCCGTATCCGATCGTCGCGCTCGTCGGCTACACGAATGCCGGCAAGTCGACGCTCTTCAACCGCCTCACGGACGCCGACGTCTTCGCGGAGAACCTCCTCTTCGCGACGCTCGACCCGACCTCCCGCGCGGTTCGGCTGCCGCACGGCGAGACCGCGATCCTGTCGGATACGGTGGGCTTCATCTCGGACCTGCCGACCACTCTGGTCGCGGCGTTCCGGGCGACCCTCGAAGACGTGGTCGAGGCCGACGTGCTGCTCCACGTCCGCGACATCTCGCACGGCGAGACCGAGGCCGAGGCAGCGGACGTCGAGACGGTGCTGCTGCAGCTCGGCATCGACGTCGCCGACCGGTCGCGCCTGATCGAGGTCTGGAACAAGGCCGACCTCGTCTCGGGCGAGGATCGGGAGCGCCTGGCCGGAACGCTGTCCCGGATGCCGTCGGAGCGTCGCCCGAGCCTCGTATCGGCGCTGGACGGGGAGGGGATCTCCGACCTCCTGGCCGGGATCGAGGCCCGGATCGCGACCGGCCGGGCGACCTTCTCGATCACGCTGGACGAGGCGGACGGCGCCGGGTTGCACTGGCTCTACGAGGAGGCCGAGGTGATCCGCCGCGAGGACGGCGACGAGGGAGGCGTCAGCGTCCTCGCCCGGGTCGCGCCCGAGAAGGAGCCCCGGCTTCTCAGTCGCTTCCCGGCGGCCGAGAGGCTTCCCTGAGCGGTTCCCGCTCGCGCAGCTTCTCCTGCGTCCAGAGCCGGTCCATCTCGGCGAGATCGGACGTTTCGGGAGAACGCCCGCTCTCGGCCAGCGCCGATTCCACGGCCCGGAACCGGCGCTCGAACTTGCGGTTCGCCGCCGCGAGCGCGGCCTCGGAGTCGAGATCGAGCTGACGGCCGAGATTGGCGATCGTGAAGAGGAGATCGCCGAATTCCTCTTCGATCTCCCTCGACCGGCCCGTCGCGATCGCGTCCCGCAGCTCCGCCAGCTCCTCGTCGACCTTGTCGAGGACGGAGGCCGCGTCCGGCCACGTGAACCCGACGCCGGCGGCCTTCCTGGTGAGCTTGTCGGCCCGCGTCAGCGCGGGCAGCGCGAGCGGAACGTCGTCGAGAACGCCGGGCGGCCTGTCGGCCCGCGCTGGCCTGGCGTCCTTCTCGGCTCGCTTGATCCGGTCCCAGAGCACCTTCACCTCGGCTGGCGTGAGGTCGCGCGCATCGCCGAAGACATGCGGATGGCGGCGGACGAGCTTCGCCGTGATGGCTTCGACCACGCCGCCGAAGTCGAACGCACCCTGTTCCTCGGCCAGGCGTGCGTGGAAGACGACCTGCAGGAGCAGGTCGCCCAGCTCGTCCCGGAGGTCGTCGAGGTCGCCGCGCGCGATCGCGTCGGCGACCTCGTAGGCCTCCTCGATCGTGTAGGGCGCGATGGAGGCGAAGCTCTGGTCGAGGTCCCAGGGACAGCCCGAGCCCGGCGTCCTGAGCGCCGACATCAGGCGGAGGAGGTCCTCGATCCGCCGCGAGGGCCGGTGTGGCTCGTCCGCCGGGAGTTCCGTCATCGATCCTGTCTGCATGGGTCCTGTCCGCATCGGTCCTGCCAGCGATCGGTCGGGGAGAGCGATCGGGGCGGCCGACCGCGGCCGCAACTCCCCTCACATTCACAATGGCCATTCGCATAAGATATATTATGGAACATACCTGTGGTGGCCTCGGGCATTATGCCCAGACTGCCTGAAAAGGAACGGCTGCAATCACCCGATCAAACGGGGCGCGCATGGCCATACGGCCAAAGGATCGGCGTCACCCGGCCTCGAGCTGCATGCCGTCGTAGGCCGGCGCGATCCCGTCCGGCAGCTCGGCCGCGAGCCGGTCGTGGTCGAGGTCGGTGTGGAGGTTGGTCAGGACCGCGCGTCGCGGCTTGACCCGCGCGATCAGGGCGAGCGCCTCGGCGACCGAGAAATGGGTCGGGTGCGGTGCGTAGCGGAGCGCGTCGACGATCAGGACGTCGAGCCCGGCGAGCTGCCGGACGCTCGCCTCCGGCATGGCGCTGACGTCGCTCGCGTAGGCCACGTCGCCGAACCGGAAGCCGAGGGCCCGGATGTCGCCGTGCTCCATGTCGAAGGGCATCGCCTCGATCGGGCCGCCCGGACCCTCGACCGCGATCGGGCGCCCGAGCTCGATCCGGCGCTCGTCGATCAGCGGCGGATACTGGCTGCCCGGCGGCGACCGGAAGCAATACCCGAACCGGGCGTTGAGCACCTCGCTCGTGGTCGCGTCTGCGTAGAGCGGGATCCGTCGCCGCATCGCGATCACGAGCGGCCTCAGGTCGTCGATGCCGTGGATGTGGTCGGCGTGATCATGCGTGATCAGGACGCCGTCGAGCCGCAGCACGCCCGCGCCGAGGAGCTGCTCGCGAAGGTCCGGCGACGTGTCGACCAGGACCGCGGTCGTCCCCTCCGGTCCCGACCGCTCGACGAGGAGCGAGCAGCGCCGCCGGCGGTTCTTCGGGTTCAGCGGATCGCACGCGCCCCAACCCATGCCGACCCGCGGCACGCCGCCGGAGGAGCCGCAGCCCAGGATGGTGAAGCGGAGGCTCACGCCGGAACGCGGTCCGGTGCGAGGAGCGGGCGGGCTTTCGCGAACAGCCGGAGCGCGTTGTCCGTGGTCAGGCGAGCGACCGCCTCCGCCGACACGCCGATCGTCTCGGCCAGCACGCGCGCGGTCTCGGTCACGTAGGCCGGCTCGTTCGGTCGGCCGCGATGAGGCACCGGGGCGAGGTAGGGCGCGTCCGTCTCGACCAGGAGCCGGTCGGGGGGCACGACCTCCGCCGCGATCCGGCGAAGCTCGGTCGAGCCCTTGAAGGTGAGGATCCCGGAGAAGGACAGGAAGAACCCGAGCTCCACCCCGGTCCGGGCCAGCGCCTCCCCGGACGAGAAGCAGTGCAGGACGGCATCGAACCGCCCTCGCCCGTGCTCGCCCCGGAGCACCGCGATCATCCTCTCGTCGGCGTCGCGGGAATGGATGACGAGCGGCAGGCCGCTCGTTCGGGCGGCCGCGATATGCGTGCGGAAGACCCGCTCCTGCACGTCGCGCGGCGCGCGGTCGTAATGGAAGTCGAGGCCCGCCTCCCCGATCGCGACGCAGCGCGGGTGCGCCGCGAGCCGCAGGATCTCGGCCGCCGGCACGTCCGGCTCCTCGGCCGCGTTGTGCGGGTGGGTGCCGACCGTGAACACGACCTCGGGATGCGCCTCGGCGATCGCCGCGTAGCGGGACGCGCGCGCGATCCAGGTCGAGATCGTGATCATCCCGCCCACCCCGGCCGCATCCGCCCGGGCCACGATCTCCGGGACGCGGCCCTCGAAGTCGGGAAAGTCGAGATGGCAGTGGCTGTCGATCAGCATGGCGGCCCGCTAGGCGACGGGCTCGACGTAGCGCGGGAAGATCGCCTCCGGGGCCGGCAGGGGGACGCCGGCCGTGAGACGCCCCTCCGGACCGAGCGCCGCGAAGGAGCGCCGGTCCGCCCCGACGCCGAGCAGGTCGAGGAGCCTGCCGGCCGAGGCGGGGATGAAGGGCTGCGTCATGATCGCGACCGCCCGCAACGTCTCCGCCGTCACGTAGAGCACCGTCCCCATCCGGGCAGGATCCTGTTTTCGGAGGATCCAGGGTTCCTGTGACGCGAAATACCGGTTCGCCTCGGCGACGACCGCCCAGATCTCGGCCAGGATCGTGTGCAGGGCGAAGCCTTCGAGAGCCGCCCTCGCCTTCCCGGGCAGCGCATCGGCGAGCGCGAGCAGCGCCGCATCGACGGCCTCGATCGAGGCCGGCTCGGGAATCGCGCCGCCGCAGTTCCGGGCGATCATGGTCAGGGACCGCTGGGCCAGGTTCCCGAGGTCGTTCGCGAGGTCGGCGTTGATGCGGGCGACGATCGCGTCGTGCGAATAGTTGCCGTCCTGGCCGAACGGCACCTCGCGCAGGAGAAAGTAGCGCAGCGGGTCGACCCCGTAGGCGGCCGCGAGATCGGCCGGGTCGATCACGTTGCCGACCGACTTCGACATCTTCTCCCCGCGGTTGAACAGGAAGCCATGCCCGAAGATCCGCTTCGGCAAGGCGATCCCGGCGGACATGAGGAAGGCCGGCCAGTAGATCGCGTGAAAGCGGACGATGTCCTTCCCGATCACGTGCAGGTCGGCGGGCCAGAACCGACGCAGGTCTGCGCTCTCGTCGGGAAACCCAGTCCCGGTGAGGTAGTTCGTGAGCGCGTCGACCCAGACGTACATGACGTGGTCCGGATCGCCCGGAACCGGCACCCCCCACCGGAAGGTGGTCCGGCTGATGGAGAGGTCCTCGAGCCCGCGCTCGACGAAGGCCCTGATCTCGTTCCGGCGCGTCTCCGGCCCGATGAAGTGCGGGTGGTCGGCGTAATGCGCGAGAAGGCGCGGGCCATAGGCGGACAGGCGGAAGAAGTAGCTCTCCTCCTCGACCCACTCGGCCGGCGATCCGGTCGGGGCCCGGCGCGTGCCGTCCTGTGCCGTCGTGAGCTCGCCCTCGTCGAAATAGGCCTCGTCGCGGACCGAGTACCAGCCCGCGTATTTCGACAGGTAGATGTCGCCGGCCGCCGCCATGCGGCGCCAAATCTCCTCGCTCGCCCGAACGTGATCGGCATCCGTCGTCCGGATGAAGCGGTCGAAGGAGCAGTCGAGCAGCGCGGCGATCTCGCGGAAGCGCGGCGCCGTGCCGTCGACATAGGCCTGGGGCGCGATCCCGCTCCGGTCGGCGGCCTGCTGGATCTTCAGTCCGTGCTCGTCCGTGCCGGTCATGAAGAACACGTCGAAGCCGTCGAGCCGCTTGAAGCGCGCGATCGCGTCGGCCGCGATCACCTCGTAGGCGTGCCCGATATGGGGGGCGCCGTTCGGGTACGAGATGGCGGTCGTGATGTAATAGGCCTTGCCGGCCATTCCGAACCTGCTTCCGGGTCGGAGCGGCGTCAGCCCGCCCGGCGGACAGCCTCGGCCAGGTCTCCGAAGGTCGACACGATGAAGGCGCGGCGGTCGAGGTTGTAGGCCTCCACAGCCCGCGCGGCCTCCTGCAGGTTCTCACACACCTCCGCGAGGGGTGCAAGGCGAGCAGCGCCAAGGTGTTGGCCGGCCCGGATGCGAAGCGACAGCCAGCCGACGAACCGGTCGAGGACGAGCGGGAACTCGTCCGCGGCCTTCCGGTCGCCGACCCGGTCTGCCAGCGCGAAGACGCGCCTCGGCGCGGGGGCGGGCAGCTCGTCGAGGAGCGCCGTGACCTCGTCCAGGAGCGCGACCCGCTTCGGATCGAGCATCGCCAGCGCGCGCCCGACGGAACCCTCGGACAGCGACGCCGCCCGGGCCGAGACGTCGTCGTCGGGGTGACCGAGAGAGATCAGGACCGCCCGGACCTCGGCGGTCTCCAGCGCCGCGAGCGACAGCTTGCGGCATCGCGATCTGATCGTCGACAGTACGCGTTGCGGAGCGTGGCTGACGATCAGGATGAGCGCGCCGGCGGGCGGCTCCTCGACCGTCTTCAGCAAGGCGTTCGCGGCCGGGACGGTGAGATCCTCGACCGGGTCGATGATGCAGATCCGGCGCCCTCCGTCCGTCGCGGTCGTCGAGAACAGCGACAGCGCTTTCCGGACCGCCTCGACCCCGATGGTCTTCGGGGCGGGCTTCCCGTCCTCCGGGACGGGCCGCTCGAGCCCGACGAGGTTCGGATGGGCTCCGGCCGCGATCTGCCGGGCCGTGCGGCCGTCGGGGTCGACCCCGAGCCCGTCGCCTCCCTCCAGCCGCTCGCTCGGGGCGGCCAGCAGGCGGCGCGCGAACCGGTAGGCGAGTGTCGCCTTGCCGATTCCCTCGGGTCCGCCGATCAGCCAGGCATGGTGCAGCCGGCCCGCGCCGTTCCCGGCCGAGAGCTCGCGCGATGCGGCCGCATGACCGACGAGATCGCCGCTGAACCGCGGATGGGGAGGCGCGTCGTCCCTACCGGCCATGCCGCCAGCCCTCCTCGCAGGCCCGAGCCGATGCGGCCCAGATCGCGGCTTCCACCGCGTCGGGCGAGCCGGCGGCATCGATGACGACGCAGCGGTCAGGCTCGGCGGCCGCGATCCGCAGGAACGCCTCCCGGACGCGCTCGTGGTAGCCGAGGCCCTCCCCCTCGAACCGATCGGGTTGCCCTAAGGCCCGGCGACGCCGCGCGCGCTCGAGCCCGAGCGCGGCCGGCAGGTCGAGGACGAGCGTCAGGGTCGGACGGATCCCGCCGGTCGCGGCACTCTCCAGCGCGGCCACGGCGGCAAGTGGGATGCCGCCCACGGCTCCCTGGTAGACGCGGGTCGAGTCCGTGAACCGGTCGCAGAGCACGACGGCGCCCCGCGCGAGCGCCGGCCGGATCGTCGCGTCGACATGGTCCGCGCGCGCCGCCGCGAACAGCATCGTTTCGGCGAACCGCCCGTAGCCCCGTGCCTGCCCGCCGAGCACGAGCGCCCGAATCGCCTCGGCCCGCGGCGAACCGCCCGGCTCCCGGGTCACGACGACCTCGCGCCCCTGCCGGCCGAGGCGGACCCGCAGCCGTTCGACCTGGGTCGACTTGCCGGCCCCCTCCCCGCCCTCGAACGAGACGAAGAGGCCGGACCCCGGATCGACAGGACGAGCCTCGCTGTTCGGCGCCATGTCGCGTCTTAGCCCCGATCCCCGCGCCCTTGAAACACCTGCGGGTGGCGGCCGCTAATAGATCGCGGCGAGATCCGGCCGGCTCGGCGGCCTGATGTCGAGCGGCGGGGGCAGCCCGCGCTCACGCGCGGTCCCGGTCGAGACGGGCTTCGGAGACGAGACCGTTTCGGATGACAGCACGGGCTTCGAGGCCGGGCGAGGCTGCGGGACCGGAACCCGCTCGTCGTATTCCGGAAGCGCGGCCCGGGAGAGGCGGGTTCCCGCGGGCTCCCGCACGCCGCGGGGCGGGTCCCGGAGGGGGCGGTCCTCGTCCAGGTCCTGCCGGGCCAGCATCGTCGGGCGCCGCGCGCCGTCGAGGCTCGCCGGCGCCCCGTCGGTCGTGAGCGTGGCGAGCAGCTTCTCGTCGTCGCTGCCGTCGACCGAGGCCCGCCCGACGAACTGCACCCGGACCCGTCCCGTCCCGCGCTGACGGAAGCCGAGCGCCTCCGCGGCCCGTTCCGAGAGATCGATGACGCGGCTCCGCTCGTAGGGGCCGCGGTCGTTCACGCGAACGATCATGGACCGCCGGTTCACGACGTTCGTCACGCGCACGTAGCTCGGGAGCGGAAGCGTCGGGTGGGCGGCGGCGATCGACGCGCGGTCGAAGATCTCGCCGTTCGCGGTCAGGCGCCCATGGAAGGCCGTCCCGTACCAGGAGGCCCAGCCCTCGCGATCGTAGCCCCGTCCGGCATGAGGCACGTAGGTCCGGCCGGCCACGACATAGGGCTTGCCGGTGAGATCGCGCCCTCCCCCCTTCGGGATCGGCTGGCCTTCGGGAATGACCCGCGGGCTCGACGCGACGCCGTAGCGGGCTTCGCTCGGATGCCGCCCCCCCGAGACCGTGCGCGGCCCGGCGCAGTTCGCGACGAGCAATCCGATCACGATGGCGACGCCGCAGCGCAGGGTGCGGCCGTGGTCCATCATGAGGGCGCCGGGCTCCGCCTTCTGCGGGGCCCGGCGCGCGAACGGCCGAACGATCATTTCTTCGCACGATCTCTTCCGCCGCGAGGGCGACGGGGCGACACGCCCGCTGCCTCCGACAGGTCCTCCGGCCAAGATCGCCGGAGGCCGTTAACAAGTTCACCCTCATCGCCGGGCAGGAGGGGCATCGAGCCTTCTCGCTGGCCGAACCGTGCCTTGCGGCGCGATCGTCGCTTTCAGCATCATCGCCTTGATGCGCCGAAGAAGAGTGATGGATGGTCTAAAATCATTGAGAAACAGTATCTTCGCGCAACTCTCTCGCAGAGACGTCGACCTATCGATCGCCGCTGAGCTGGTCGATCGAGAGCGCGCCTCTCGCCTTGAACAAGAGGTCGAGGGATTCGAGCATAAGCTGATGAATCTTCGTCCGTTCCGTGTAGGCGATGTCCCGAAGCTGGTCGTGGACGGCGGGTTCGAGATAGACGGAGAGCTGCTTCGCGCGCTGCTTCAGCGTTCCCCGGCAAGACGCTGACGACAAACTCGATCCGGTTGAAAGCTGAACGATCTCGGCGCTGGTCTGGGACTGCTTGTGGGGAGGCGGAGCAGCGGCCGCCACGATGGAGGCGAGACTCAGCTTAGGCTGCTTTGACATGCTGCGGCACTCCCTGCGTACGTTTCGCGAGCCAGCTCCAGAGCGAGCGGACCTCGGACGCGGCGAGACCCGTCGGATTGTACTCGGTCACGCCCTGCCCCATCCCGAGGGCATCCTGGTGATCGTTCCGCATGACGATGTTGACGTCGGGCAGGATGCCGAGGACCGCGAGGCCGTCGGCGGCATCGCGGACGCGATAGCTGCGCGGCGGCGTCTGGTTCAGCACGAAGGCGAACTTCTTCTCGAGACGGTAGATCGCCGCGAGGGTCGGCTTGAACGCCCGAAGGTCGGCCGGGGTCGGCCGGCAGGGCACGACGCAGAGGTCGGCCGCCCGGATCGCGGCCAGGCTGCCTGGGCTGTCGACGCCCGGTGTGTCGATGAAGACGTAGTCGAAGTCGGAGGCTCGCAGGCGCAGCATGATGTCGTCGAGCTGCGTCGCGTCGATCTGGGCCACCTCGGGCGTGTCCGCCCGGCGATGCTCGAACCAATCGGAGACGGTGGCCTGACGGTCCATCTCGAGGATGCAGACCGACTGGCCCGCCTCTTGGGCGGCGACCGCGAGCGAGATGCACAGGGTGCTCTTGCCGCTTCCGCCCTTCTGGGTCACGAACGCGATTGCTTTCATCGGCGTTCCTCTCTTAGCGGGTGACGATGAGCGACGGGTCCGGAGGAACCGCCGCAGGCCGAGCCGTCTCAGGAATCAGACGATCCTTTGACCCAAGGACATGATCGACTTGTGCGTCCGCATGGTTAACGGCGGGTTAAAGCGGAACCCCGCCGGCGGCTCGCCCGAAGCGAGACGTGTGTGCGTGGATCCGGTCGTCCAGCGATCCTGGCGTCACGGCGTCACACGACGCCGGGATCACGGCATCGGGTGATCCCATGATCGCAGGACGCGCGGCGCGGTCGAGGCCGGTCCGGAGAGAGGCCTGACGGAACCGAGCGCGTGGCCCCGGCTCATTCGCGCGGCGCAACGAGCGCAGGTGTGCGAGGCCTTCACGGAAATCGGCGTTTCGCGTCCGACGCCGATCCGTCAGGACGGCGGCGCCGGACGGCCTACCACGGGCCGACATGTCTCCGCGCGCTTGGTGACGCGTGGTGCCCAGGAGAGGACTCGAACCTCCACGCCCTTGCGAGCGCCAGCACCTGAAGCTGGTGCGTCTACCAATTCCGCCACCTGGGCCCGCCGTGAGGCAGGGCGTCCGTGTAGGGGGCCAAGGTGCGGGCGTCAACCGCCGCGCTTAACCCTGACGCGATGCCGGCCGGGCGGCCGCTTTACACGCGAAGCGCCTCGCGCGACAACGATTTCGGGATGCGGATACCCACCGGACAATGGCGCGGAAGCGCGCCCGTCCGCATCGTGAGACGACGTCCATGCGCCCCTTCCTCCTGGCCCTCCTGGCCGCGTTCCCGCTCGCCTCTCCGGCCGCGGCATCGATCGTCGCCCGCGTCGACAACGCGCGCCAGAGCATGCAGGTCTATGTCGACCAGCGGCTCGCCTACACGTGGCCCGTGTCGACGGCCCGGCGGGGCTACTGGACGCCCCCGGGCCAGTACCGGGTGCAGCGCATGGAGCGGATGTGGCATTCGCGGAAGTACGGCATGGCCCCGATGCCGCACTCGCTCTTCTTCCACGGCGGCTACGCGATCCACGGCACGTCCGCGGTCGGGCAGCTCGGGCGGCCGGCAAGCCATGGCTGCGTGCGGCTGAGCCCCTGGAACGCCCGGACGCTGTTCGGCCTCGCCCAGCGCTACGGCGGCGCGCAGATCATCGTGCGCTGAACCCGAGACGCGGCGCCGCGGCGCTCAGACGGAGTCGCCGGGCCGCTTCACCAGCCGGCAGCCCGAGATCCGCCACGAGCCGTCGGGCTGGCGCTCCAGGCTGTAGACCGCGTCCCAATCGACGCCCTCCCCGTCCTGGATCTCGAGCGCCTGCTCGAACCCCACGGTCCCGTCGCGGGCGGGGCCGAACGCGAAGCGCCTCGGCTTGTAGACGGGCCTGTAGCTCCGCTGCACCATCTCCATGAAGGCGGAGTCCGTGCCGAACATGCCCTGGATGGAGGGCGAGGCGAGCGCATAGGCGCCGGCCGCGTCGTCGCGCTTGAAGGCGTCGAGCTGCCGCTCGATCACGGCGCGGCCGGCGGCGAGGTCCGCCTCCTCGACCGCACGCGCCGGCCCGGCCGCGAGCCCGACGAGGGACGCGACGATCGCGGCGCGGAGGAAGAGGACGCGAAAGGCTGTCGCCATGCCGGAGATCGCTAGGGTTGCTCGGTGACGAGGCGGCCCTGATAGACGATCGGGCCGGTCGGGTTGCCGCTCGGCGAACCGCCCTGCGGCTCCACGGTCACCGCGATCGTCGCCCCGTCGAGGCGCGGACGGTCCTCCGCCGGCACCGCGACCCGGGTCGGCCCGGCGGCCACGACGCCGAGCGACCGCGGCGCGCCGCCCGCCACGATCGACCAGAGCTCGAGCGATCGGCCGGCCGGCGTCTCGGCCCCGAGCGCCCGGACCTGGACGACACCGGCTCTCGGATCGACCCGGACGATGAGCGCCGGCAGGTCGCCGGACCGGTTCACGACCGCGACGAGCCCGGATGTCGGGAACGGGTCGCGAAGCAGGCCCGACGCGATCACGAGGGCGAGCGCCGCCGCGAGCGATGCCGCGGCCCCGGCCGCGACCCGCCATCGCGACCGCGACCGCCGAATCCGCACGAGGTCGGCCGACACGGGCCACGCGAGGACGTTCGCCGTGCCGGCCCGGTCCTCCGGGCCCGCGCCGAGCCCGGACGAGATCCGCTGCCACAGCGTCGGCGAGGGTTCGACCGGCTCCACCCGGTCGGCGAGAGGGACGAGCCGCTCCTCCCAGAACCGGACGCGCACCGCGAGGGCGGGATCGCCCGCCATCGTCTGCTCGAACGCGACGCGCTCCTCGCGGGACAGCGTCCCGAGGACGTACTCGGCCGCCTCGTCGTCGCGGGGAAAGGGATCCGGGTCCGTCATGGCTCGCCGAGGCACTCGCGCAGTTGGCTCGCGCTGCGGTGGAGCCAGGTCTTGATCGTGTTCACCGGACGATCGTGCCGCTCCGCAAGCTCCTCCCGGGAATAGCCGCCGAGATAGGCCTCCACGAAGCAGACGCGATGCGTCGTCTCGAGCGTGTCGAGGCAGATCGTCAGCCGGTCGGCGTCCATGAAGTCGCGCTCCCGGTCGCGTCCCTCGGGGATCGAATCGATCCAGGCCGCATCGCCGTCCTGTTCGGGGTAGGACGTCTCGCGCTTCCGCCGGACGACGTCGACCGCGCGGTTGCGGGCGATGGTGATAAGCCAGGTCATCGGGCGCCCTGCCTCGGGCGAGTAGCTGCCGGCGCCCTGCCAAACCTTGAGGTAGGCGTCCTGCACCACATCCTCCGCCATCTGCCTGTCACGAACGATACGCAGCACGACGCCGAGAAGTTTCGCCGAGGTCTGGTCGTAGAGGTCGCGGAACGCCTCTCGGTCGCCCCGCGCGGTCGAGGCGACCAGGGAGGCGAGATCAGGGGGGATGCGACGCACGTGGGATGCCATGTCCGGCTGAACGCCCAAACCTAGCCGGAGTTGCCGGAGCCGTCGATCATCCTTGCGTCGTGCACAGGGCCATCGCTTGAAGGCTAGCGGTGACATCTCCGACTGCCTTCCCCCTTGCGGGGAAGGTGGTCCCGAGCGAAGCGGAGGGCCGGATGGGGGTCGGGTCACCGACTCCCCGTTCAGCAGATGGCACGACTCCCACTCCCAGCCTCTCCCCGCAAGGGGGAGAGGAGCCCGTCTGTGCGCTTCATATCGACTCGGGCGATCGCCCTGGCGTCATGCATCCCGGAGCGGGATGCGGCCCGCCGGTCAGCCTTGAATGGACGGGACGAGGTCCTGGCGGGCTTCGGTGTCGAGGGCGGGCGACCCGGCGCTCGCGGCCTCCGCATCCGGCTCGTTGTCCTCGTGATCCTCCGGAGGCAGCCCGGCCCTCTCGCGCTCTTCCCGCCGGATCCGATGCAGGTGGCCGAACAGCTCGTCCCTGAGCTCGACGAGCGAGCGGGTCGGCCGGCCGTCGCTGCAGGTCGGGCAGGGCTCGGGCTCCCCGCCGAGCCGCTCGATCGTGACGAGCGTGCGGGCGTTGAGCTCGATCGCGCGCGCATTCGCGTCGGGGTCGACCGCGACCCCCGCCATCGCCTCGTGCTCGAGCAGCGCGATGCGGTGCTCGACGAGACGGCGGAGCCGCAGCTTCAGCGACTCGCGCGGCACCGTCCGCCAGCCCGTCGCGCCGGCCTCGGGCCCGCCCGCCCCAGCCTCCGGCCGCCCCGCGACCGCCGCTCCGGCGGCCGCGAAGACGGGCCCGCGCTGCCGCCGCGCGCGGCTCCGCATCGGCTTCCGGAGCGGCCAGCCCCAGAGGTGGAACCAGCGGTAGAGCGTGCCCCGCGCCACGCCCGCCACCGCCTCGACCTCCACGATCGGCCGCTCCTCCGCGTAGTAGGCGTGCCGGATGCGCTCCTTGAGGGCGAGGTCGACGGGGGCGTTTGGGGCGAAGGGCGGCATGGGCCGGCTTTTAGGTAAGCGCGGCGGCAGCGTCAAGGGATTTATTCTTATATTATCCTTGACTGATATACGGGTCTGCCGTATGCATTCGCCATGCACACCGTGCTGTCGACCTCATATTTCGAAGCCGACGCCAAAGGCGCCGGTCTCTCGGATGACGAGGTCATGGAGATGGTCGTGTGGCTCTCCGCAAATCCCGAAAGCGGCGCGATCATGACGGGCACGGGTGGGGCCCGGAAGGTCCGTTTCCGCCGCCGGGGCAAGGGAAAGAGCGGTGGATATCGGACGATCCACTATTTCGGGGGGCACGACCTACCGGTCTTCCTCCTGGCGCTCGTCGACAAGGGCGAACGAGGCAACCTGACCAAGGCCGAGCGGAATGCCCTCGCGCTGGAACTGGCCGCTCTGGCCGACGACTACCGCGCCGGCCCGTCCCGCCGCGTCGCAACGCTGACCCGGAGGCTCTGATGTCGAAGCTCGGTGAACGCCTGATCCTCAGCGCGAGGGAGGCCCGCGCGATCGCACGGGGCGACGGAACGCCTCCGCGCGTGTTCACGCCGCCGGTCGTCAACGTGGCGGCGGTGAGGAAGAAGACCGGCTTGTCCCAGGTCCGGTTCGCCAAGCGGTATGGCTTCTCGCCCGGCGCGGTCCGAGACTGGGAGCAGCATCGGCGCATTCCCGATCCGGCCGTGAGAACGCTCCTGACGGTGATCGACAGGGAGCCGGAAGCGGTCGAACGCGCATTGAACGCCGTCTAGCTCAGCGAGACGCCGGCATCAGAATCGAGATCGAACGCTCAACAAAATGTTTGAGGGGCAGCTGCGATGATCGCCTTGCGGAGCGGCCAGCCCCAGAGGTAGAATTTGCGATGGAGCGTGGCCCGCGCCACACCCGCGACCGCCTCGACCTCCACGATCGGCCGCTCCTCCGCGTAGTAGGCGTGCCGGATGCGCTCCTTGAGGGCGAGGTCGATCGGGCCTTTTAGGGCGAAGGGCGGCATGCGGCAATTCTATGCCGACGGCCGGCAATGTCAAGGATAATATTCTTAGTCGCAAAAGCGGTCTGGCCAGAGTTGAGCCCTATCTTAGAAGAACGCGACCCGGGGCCTAGGACAGCGGTCGCCTCTCAAAGCTACCGAAGCACGAGTACAACGTTGTTGACGAGGTCAGTGATCGCGTCGTCGGCATTGTGCTGAGTGACTTCCAGGACGGAAGGGTGTGCCACACGATTCCTTCGCCCCAATTTTTCGCGAAGAACGCCCACGATGTTGTCCGATACGAGACCTGAAACTTTAAGGGCCTCCACCACCTCAAATTCCTTTAGGTCTTCGAAGTCCTCCAGCCGCGTGATAGTCAAACTTCGCTTGGGATATTTTGTCGCGACACCCCGGTTAAAAGTATTCAATCTATCAGAATCGGCCAGGAGCCAAGTCCTGAGATGATCGAAGGCTAAGTTCCAGGCCATGATAATGGCGGCTCGAAACGCTCGAACGCGATAGCAGCGAAGGGTTTCGTCCAGGAAGTCGCGTTCCGTCACACTGGGTAGCTTTGCCGGAAGACTGGACAGGATTGTCGTGACCGCAACCGTCGTAGGATGTTGGCCGAGCCTTGCGTCCAAGCGTCGCCGCTCCCTACCGTCCAAACGGATGTTGAGACCACGTTGCAGAAGTTGGGGCGGCTTTTTCGCGGTGAGGCGAGGAAGATAGACAGACAGGTCGGGAGCATCCGCGCCAGCCGCGCGAAACGTTTCCCGCAGGCGTCCTGGAGAGAACTCCTCTAAACCTTCCTGAACATGGAGAAACCACGCTAGGACTAATGTCTGATCTACCCTCGAGAGGCGATGGAAATTTCCAATGGTTTGAACGAACTCGGCAGCGTCGGCCATAAGGCGCTAACCCTTCGATAGCTCATCGACTTTCTGCAACCCAAGCTGAGTTATGCGATACTCCCCCCGGCCGACTTGCTTGAGATATTGCTGACCTTTGGCCGCCCGAAGATGTTTCCCGAAATCGTCGATGGCGACCGACCACCTCGATAAGCGATAGCAGGTATAAACCAGACCAGCCGTCACCACCTCATCTCTACGATGCTCCTGCGACCAAGCGGCAACGCAGAGGTAACGCTCCACCTCCTTGCCTGCTTCTTTGTTGGCGATGAAGTTTTGCCAGGAGCCCACCTCATCTGCGCCCAACTCGACAGCCTGTGGTGTGCTGATTTTTCGGACGCGGGGCTCACGCGGCGCACGAGGCGGAGCGGTGCCTTCCTCGTCAGCCGTCTCTTGCGACTCGTCCTCGACATCGACAACGGTTCCCTCGATCTGCGGTAGTTGCGAAACCGAGGCCGAAACAACCGCCCTTGAAGGACTTACTTGTTGAGGTCGAAGTGCGTTTTGAATGGCCTGGGCGAGCTGGCTGACGTCGCCGTCTGGCAAGGTCGCTTCGAGCACGATCAACCTGACGTGCGCGTCCCGACCTTTGGTTTGCGGCTGCTTAGCCATGTGCCCGTCCCGCGCAGTGAGAACAAACCGAAAACGTAGACCGCGAGCACCCGAACTACAATCCGTGATTTCAGTCTCTGTTCGTGCATCCACAGGGAAGCGCCAAGGTCCGCCAGCCTGCCGGTCCGACGAGCCGCGCCTGTCGTGCCTTATCTGAAGCGCCGAGAACCGCTTCAGAGAGGTCGCACTTCTCTCGCAGCCGACCCGGCTGTGCGCAAGCAGACTCAGCCTGCCTTCAACACCGCTACAGCGGAATATTGTCGTGCTTCTTCCACGGCGTCTCGACCGACTTCTCGCGCAGCATCGCGAGCGCGCGTGCCACCCTGCGACGGGTCGAGCGCGGCATGATCACCTCGTCGATGTATCCGCGCTCGGCGGCGACGAAAGGTGACAGGAAGCGGTCCTCGTATTCCTTGGTCTTCGCCGCGATGCCGTCGGCGTCCATCCCGCGGAAGATGATCTCGACCGCGCCCTTCGCGCCCATGACCGCGATCTGGGCCGTCGGCCAGGCGTAGTTCACGTCGCCGCCGACATGCTTCGAGGCCATGACGTCGTAGGCGCCGCCGAAGGCTTTCCGCGTGATGACGGTGACGAGCGGCACGGTCGCCTCCGAATAGGCGAAGAGGAGCTTCGCGCCGTGCTTGATCAGGCCGCCGTATTCCTGCGCGGTCCCGGGCAGGAAGCCCGGCACGTCCTCGAAGGTCACGATCGGGATGTTGAAGGCGTCGCAGAAGCGGACGAAGCGGGCGGCCTTGCGGGACGCGTCCGCGTCCAGCACCCCGGCCAGCACGATCGGCTGGTTCGCCACGAACCCGACCGTGCGTCCCTCGATCCGGCCGAAGCCGGTCACGATGTTCTTCGCGAAGGCGGCCTGGATCTCGAAGACGTCGCCCTCGTCCGCGACCTTCAGGATCAGCTCCTTCATGTCGTAGGGCTTGTTCGGGTTCGCGGGCACGAGCGTGTCGAGCGAGGGATCGATCCGGTCCGGATCGTCGAAGGACTCCCATTCGGGCGCCTCCGCGACGTTGCTCGCGGGCAGGAAGTCGACGAGCCGGCGGACCTGGAGCAGCGCCTCGACGTCGTTGTCGTAGGCGCCGTCCGCGATCGAGGACTTCGACGTGTGGATCTTCGCGCCGCCGAGCTCTTCCGCGGTCACGACCTCGTTCGTGACCGTCTTCACGACCTCCGGCCCGGTCACGAACATGTAGGACGTGTCGCGGACCATGAAGATGAAGTCGGTCATGGCCGGCGAGTAGACGTCGCCGCCGGCGCAGGGCCCCATGATGACGGAGATCTGCGGGATCACGCCGGACGCGATCACGTTCCGCTTGAAGACGTCGCCGTAACCCCCCAGCGCCGCGACACCTTCCTGGATCCGGGCTCCGCCGGCATCGAACAGCCCGATGATCGGCGCCCGGGCCTTCAGGGCCATGTCCTGGATCTTCGTGATCTTCCGGGCATGGGCCTCGGACAGCGATCCGCCGAAGACGGTGAAGTCCTTCGAGAACACGAAGACCGTGCGGCCGTTGATCGTGCCCCAGCCGGTCACGACGCCGTCGCCCGGGATTTTCACCTTCTCCATCCCGAAATCCGTGCAGCCGTGCTGCACGAACATGTCGAACTCCTCGAACGACTCGTGGTCGAGCAGGAGCTCGACGCGCTCGCGCGCGGTCAGCTTGCCGCGCCGGTGCTGCGCCTCGATGCGCCGCTCGCCGCCGCCGAGCCGCGCCTCGTCACGGCGGCTCTCCAGGAGATCGAGGGTGGTGGTCATGCGTGAGGCGTCTCCGGTCCCGGTGCGAGGTAGCATGCCGGGGCGTTTCGGCAAGGCCGGCGGCTCTCGAGAGGCCGCCCGCGAACTTTCTTCGAGCCGCCAACCTCCTCATCCTCGGGACCTTTGCACGGTCCTCGGCTGTCATTCCGGGGCTCGCGAAGCGAGAGCCCGGAACCCATAAACACTGGCGATGTCAGCCTTGACGCTGCCGGTGCCCCGTCGGAGACCTCGGCGTTTATGGGTTCCGGGCTCGGCTTCGACGCCTCGGAATGACAAACCTGCACTCGCGCAAAGGTCCTCAGCCTGAGGGGCTTGAAGACAGGCCATTCTGGACAGGCTCTCTCCCTACTCCGGCACGTCGGCCAGCATCCGGGCCGCGGCCGCGAACTCGGCCTCGCGCCGCGCCCGGCGCTCGAGCGCGTCCTCGTCGGTTCCCCAGCGGCCTTCCTGGAACAGCTCGTCCACGTGCGCGGCCTGCCAGGCGGCATCGGCGCCGAGCGCGCCCGAGGCCTGCATCAGGGCGATCAGGATCGAGCCGGTCAGCGTCGTCATGACGTGAAGCGACGCCAGCCGGAACGGGGAGCGCTCGGCCTCGAGCCGCTCGCGGACTCGCGCCAGCGAGGTCTCCGGCTGCTCCACGAACATCACGCCCTGGCTCAGGATGAAGCGCGCGCCGAGCGCGGCCCTGGCCCAGTCGAGCACGGGATCCCAGGCCTCGGCCTGCGCGGCGACGAGGCGCTCCGGATCGCCCGCCCGATAGGCGACGAGGTCGGAGGCCGCGTAGCGGGCGATGTCGTCCCGCACCGCGTCGGCCCGCGGGGCGACCCCGTCGATCGCGGTGTTCGCGAGCCGTGTCAGCGGCATCGTGGCCGGATCGATCGCGGCGGCTTGCGCCTGCCATTCCGCCGCGACCGCGTCCGCGAGCGCGAGGCTTGGGAGAACGAGAGGGGCCTTGCCGGGCGTCCGGGCCGGGCGGCCGTCGAGCGTGAGCACGAAGCCGTCCGGCCCGGGCTCGGCCAGCGCGCGCTCGTAGAACCGCTTCGGAAGGGGGCGAGCCTCGGGCATCAGCCGGGAGCGCCACGCCGGCCCGGGCGAGGCAGGACCAGGGGCCCGAGGTCCGCGATTCCGTCGATGATCGTCTCGGCGCCCGCCTCCCGGAGCGCCGCGACGGGGTGATAGCCCCAGGAGACCCCGATCGCCCTGACGCCCGCGGCGCCCGCCATCGCCATGTCGAACGCGGTGTCCCCGATCATCGTCGTGGCCTCCTGTCCGATCCCGGTCTCGGCCATCGCCCGGAGCAGCATCCCGGGATCGGGCTTCGAGGGTGCGTCGTCGGCCGTCTGGATCGTCGCGAAGACGCGCTCCCATCCGAAGCGCTCGACGAGGTGCGCGACGCCGCGGCGCGACTTGCCGGTCGCGATCCCGAGGACGACGTCGTCGCGGGCGGCGAGCTCTGCGATGGTCGCCTCGATCCTCGGAAACAGCGGCTCGTTGCAGTCGGGGTCGGCCCGAAGCTCCGAGAAGGCTTCGCGGTACGCCTCGGCCAGCCGCTCGACCGGGCCGTGCGGGCCGACGAGCGCCGTGAAGGCCTCGATCAGCGACAGGCCGACGATCGAGAGCGAGCGCTCCCGCGTCGGCGCGACGAGACCGCAGGCCGCGAAGGCGCGGCGCTGCGCGGCCACGATCATCGCCTGGCTGTCGACCAGGGTCCCGTCGACGTCGAAGACGAGGAGCTGCACCGCGCTCACGATTCGGGCGCATCCTCGATCGGGTCGAAATGCGACGTCTCGAAGCCGAGAAGGTTGAAGCTCTGCTGCATGTGCGGCGGCAGGGGCGCGGTGACGTCCACCGGCCGACCTGTCCGGGGATGCGGCACGACGATCCGGCGCGCCAGAAGATGCAGCCTCTTCTGGATGCCGCCGGGCAGCTCCCAGTTCTCGACCGCGAAGTACTTGGGGTCGCCGACGATCGGGTGGCCGATATGGGCGGCGTGGGCCCGGAGCTGATGCGTCCGGCCGGTGACGGGCTTCAGCGACAGCCAGGCGAGCTTCTGGGCCGCCTGGTCCACGACGGCGTAGTAGGTCAGCGCGTGGCTCGCGCCCTCGTCGCCGTGCTGCGCGACCGCCATCCGGTTGTCCCGCGCCTCGACCTCGTCGGGCTCCTCGCGGGCGAGATAGGTCGAGACGCGGCCCTGCCGCACCCGCGGCACGCCCGCGACGAGCGCCCAGTAGATCTTCCTGGTCGAGCGCGACCGGAACGATTTCGCGAGCGCGGCCGCCGCGAACCTGGTCTTCGCGATCACGAGGCAGCCGGCCGTGTCCTTGTCGAGGCGGTGGACGAGGCGAGGCTTCTGGCCGTCGCGGGAGCGCAGCGATTCGAGGAGCCCGTCGACGTGCCGGAAGGTGCCGGACCCGCCCTGAACGGCGAGCCCATAGGGCTTGTTCAGGACCATCATATCGTCGTCCTCGAAGAGGGCGAGCGAGCGGATGAAGGCCGCGTCCTCGGCGCCCTCGGCCAGCGCCCGGGTCTCCTCGGCCGGCACATCGAGCCGGAGCGGCGGCACCCGGATGCCCCAGCCGGCCTCGAGCCGGTCGCTCGGCTTCGCGCGATGCCCGCTCACCCGGACCTCGCCCTTGCGGACGATGCGCTGGATGTGGGTCAGCGCGAGAGTCGGAAAGCGGTTCGACAGGAAGCGGTCGAGCCGCATCCCGGCCTCGTCGGCCACGACCGACAGGATCTGCACCGCGTTCGACGCCTCGATCTCCGCGGGCGACAGCACGACCGGCGGTTTCGGCGGTGGTGGAGGCTCGGCTCGAACGGGACGGGGCGGAGGAGCGCTACGCGCCCTCGTCGGAGCCGATTCCGCCCGAGGCGCCCTCGCCCGGACAGGACGGCCCGGCGGCTTCGGCCGCGGACGGTCCTCCGCGGAGAAGCCCGGTCTGCCGGCCCGACCGGTGCGGGGCGGTTTGCCGCGTCCGGGGCCGCCGCCGGGCTTCATGCTAGGCTCCGCATGGCCGCGAGCCCGAGCGCGAGCGCCCCGATCGCGGCCACGACCGACCCGCCGACATAGGCGAGCGCCGCCCCGCTCTCGCCGCGCTGCCAGAGCGTGACGGCATCGAGGGAAAAGGCCGAAAAGGTCGTGAAGCCGCCGAGGATCCCGGTGGTGAGGAACAGCCGAAGCGACTGGCTCCAGCCCGCGTCGAGCCGCGTCGCGAGCCAGCCCACGACGAGCCCCATCGCGAGCGAGCCCGCGACGTTGATCGCGAGCGTCCCCCAGGGGAACGCGAGACCGAGGACGCGGGCGCAGGCGACGTTCACGCCGTGCCGGAGCGCGCCGCCGAGCCCGGCGCCGAAGAAGACGATGAGAGTGGCCTGCATGGCTTTCGTCTAGCAGGTGGTCGACGGCCGGCAAAACGCGGCTATCCTGTCGGTATCGGGGGAACGCGCATGGACCAGAGCATCGAGACGGCCGAGCGGCCCCGCGCCCACCACGACATGGGCGGCGTGCCGCGTTTCCTGTGCGAGGCGATCGACACCGAGCCGCACGCGCTGACCACGTTCGACCGCGAGGTCGACGCGCTCCGCCAGCTCCTGTCGCTGAAGGGACTGCTGACCGTCGACGAGCTGCGGCGCGGCATCGAGGCGATCCCGGAGGAGACCTACCTTCGGCTGAGCTACTACCAGAAGTGGATCCGCTCGATCACCGCGACCCTGATCCGCCGCGGGGTCCTCGACGAGGCCGACATCCGGGCTCGGCTCGAAGGGGCAGCGGCATGAGCCTCGACCCCGGAGCCGCCGTGCGGGTGAAGGACGACTGGCCGGAGCGGGACGGCCCGGTCCACGTCCGGACGCCGCATTACGTGCGCGGGCGGCGAGGGACTGTGCTCCGTCATCTCGGCGACTTTCCCGATCCGGGCGACATCGCCTTCGAGCGTCCGCCCGTGACGCGCGGCCTCTATCACGTGGCGTTCCCGGGCCGGGAGCTCTGGCCCGAAGGCACCGCCGACGAGCTCGTCGTCGAGATCTACGATCATTGGCTCGACCCGGAGGCGAGACGGTCATGAACGTCCTCGAAGCGGACAGCGCGAAGCTCTTCGCGGTCGTCACCGGGATGCTGGCCGAGCGCGGCATCCTGACCGCCGGGGAGATCAAGGAACGGGTCGCCGTGACGGATCGGGCCTCGCCGGCCCGCGGAGCCGCCATCGTCGCCCGCGCCTGGAGCGATCCCGCTTTTCGCGACCTGCTTCTCTCGGACGGCACCGCCGCGGCCGAGGAGGCCGGCGTGTTCATGCGCGGCATGCCGCCGCTGGGCGTGCTGGCGAACGCGCCAGGCCTGCACAACGTCGTCGTCTGCACGCTCTGCAGCTGCTACCCGCGCGCCGTTCTCGGCTACCCCCCGTTCTGGTTCAAGTCGCCCGCGTACCGGGCCCGCACCGTCCGCGACCCGCGCGGCGTGCTGGCCGAGTGGGGCACGGTGCTGTCCGCCGACACCCGGATCCGGGTCGTCGACTCGACGGCAGACTTCCGCTGGATGGTGCTGCCGATTCGGCCGGACGGCACGGTGGGCTGGTCCGAGGAGCGCCTCGCTGGGCTCGTGCGCGAGACGGACATGATCGGGGTGACGGTACCGACTGCCGGGAACTGAGGCCGTCGCCGCGAGCGCACCCTGGAGTGCGGGATCGCGAGCGCGATGCTACCGCAGCGCCTCGCGATCCCGCAGCGCCTTCTCCAACTGCCGTGGCGTCCCGTACGCGTTCATCGCGGCGGCGAGATCGGAGGCGCTTCGTCCCTCCCCGTCTCGGAGCGCCGGATCGGCTCCGTGCCGGAGCAGGAGGTCGGTGATGTGGGTGCGGTCGAACATCGCCGCCGTCATCAGCGCCGTCCGGCCGTCTCGGCCGACGACGTCGACCCCGGCACCCCCCTCGATCAGGGCCTGCACGACGGCGAGATCGCCCTTGAACGCCGCCGCCGCGAGCGCCGTCTGGCCTCGGTCGTTCGCGCGGTCGGGATCGGCGCCGGCCCTGAGCAGCAGGCGCACCGCCTCACCCTTGCCGTGGTAGGCGGCCAGGATCAGCAGCGTGTCGCCCTTGTCGTTCGTGAGGTTCGCGGGCACGCCCTCGGCGACGAGCGCCCCGAGCTCGGCCGTGTGACCGCCCCGCGCGAGGTCGAAGACCCGTCCCGCGAAGGCGATCGTGCCGGCGTCGAGGGCCGGCGTCTCGGGTGTCTCGCTCATGTCCTGTCCTCGGCTCGCCGGCGAGCTTAACCCGATCTCAACCGATCCGGCGCGTTTTGATGCATTCCCGCCGGAAGGTGCCGTCGTGCAACGCCGCCGTCCGGTCCCGTGTCGCGTATCCGGAGTCACGCCTTGGCGAGATCGCTCAAGGCCGCGCCCGCGCTGGCCGTCGTCGCGACGGCGCTGTCGCTCGGCGCGTGCGGCCACAACCCGGTCGGCTATTCGAGCCTGAGCGAGCGCGAATGCATGGCCCGCGTCATGTACTTCGAATCGAACCGCTCGAGCGAGGACGGCATGCTGGCGGTCGGGACCGTGGTGATGACCCGCGTCCAGTCGCCGCGCTATCCGAAATCCGTCTGCGCGGTCGTCGGCCAGCGCAGCCAATTCGCGGATGGCGCTCTCTCGAAACCCGTCTCCGGCCGGTCCTATGCCCTCGCCCTGAAGACCGCCGACGCGGTCCTGTCGGGCGAGCGCCACGACGGCGTCGGGGCAGCGATGTTCTTCCACACAGCCGGCTACACCTTCCCGTACCGCAACATGGCCTACGTGGTCGCGGCCGGCGGCAACGTCTTCTACGAGAAGCGCCAGCCCGGCACCTTCGATCCGATCCACCCGTCGACGCTGGTCGCCCAGGCCTCGCCGCTCGGTGCCCAGTCCCGCGGGCGCGTCCAGGTCGCATCCGCCCGGGATGACGAGGATGAAGAGGCGCCGCCGTCGCGCCGCTCCCGCGCGCAATCGCGCGCGCGCGCAATCGAAACCCCCCTGCCCCGCCGGCCGGCGCCGATCCAGACCGCATCCCGGGAGGAGGACGACGACGATGCTTCGCCGATGCCGCGGCGTACGGCGGCCGCGCCTGTCGAGCGTTTCGATCTGCCGCCCCGACGAGAGACGAAACCGGTCGTGATCTCCACGCTCAACCCGTCCCGCCGCGAGGTCGGCCCGCCCACGATCGCGGAGCTGATCGACCTCGATCTGGAACGGCCGCGACGCGGCCGATGACCACGGCAACGCCAGCTTCAGGTGAGAGGGGCGACCCCGAAGATCCAGCCTTCCCGCGAGATCAATGTCGTCTGTTCGGCAGGCAATGCAAAGCACCTCGCCTCTTCGTTCAACGCAAACAAGGCTGCCGCTGATACGAGCGCGTCGGCCTCGTCCTGGGTCGGGATAACAGCCGAAATACGAGCATCATAGTATTCGGCAATCTGAGCCAGCGCGCTCGCCTCTTTCGTCCGGCGAAATCCGGCTCGCTTGTAGAATGAGGTCGGGTATATCTCGCAAAGAGTGATTTTACTTCGGTCTGCGGGTTCGAATGGCCAAATTCGCAAGCGATCGCCGAGCTGGCGACGCAGATGGGCGAGGACTCTCATTCCGGCGAACGAGCCCGGTCCAACGGTTTTTGCCCCGACGATCTTGAAAACGGAGTTCGGAGACGGCGTCAGCGCCTGCTCCGTCAATCGCAGCCGAGCCGCACGATAGTCGAGGCCCGACCAAAGCTCCGCGGCCGTCAGCTTGGTGAACATATAGGGCGCGAGATGGCCGCCCGCCGGCCGGTAGATCGGCCCCGCGTAGAATTCCGGCTCGCCCATGCAGATGGTGTCGACCGCATCCCAGAGCGCGAACGCGTCCGATGGCTGTACGAACCCGCTCGGAAACGGTCCTGCATCAGGCCAGGGCAGGCTGAAAGCGAAGTCGAGACCGACGATCGTTCCGGGCTCGAGACCCGCGATGAACTCCCCGACACCAGAGCGGCGCCATGGTGCGCCCGAGGGACGGACGACGTCGCATCGGCCGTGGCCGTCGCATCGTGCGACCGCCATTCCAGGCAGGCCGGGTCCTTTGGCACCCGACCAATCGATTCCGATGGCCTGTCGGAAGCCTGGCGACAGGCTCACCCTTCCCGCTCCCGACGCAACTCCGCCCATCGCTCCAGCCGCTCGCCGATCCGGGCCTCCAGCCCGCGCGGGGTTGGGGCGTAGAACGCCTGCCGACCGAGCTTGTCCGGCCAGTAATCCTGGCCCGAGAAGGCGTCCGGCTCGTCGTGGTCGTAGCGGTAGCGATCGCCGTAGCCGGCCGTCTTCATCAGCTTCGTCGGCGCGTTCAGGATCGTCTTCGGCGGCATGAGGGAGCCATGCTCCTTCGCGGCCGCGGTCGCGGCCTTGAAGGCCGCGTAGACGGCGTTCGATTTCGGAGCGGTCGCGAGATAGACCGTCACGACGGCCAGCGCGAGCTCGCCCTCGGGCGACCCTAAGAAGTCGTAGGCGTCCTTCGCAGCGTTCGCGACGACGAGCGCCTGCGGGTCCGCCATCCCGATGTCCTCGATCGCGGCCCGGACGAGCCTGCGGGCGATGAACAGCCGATCCTCGCCGGCATCCAGCATCCGGGCGAGATAGTAGAGCGCGGCGTCCGGGTCGGAGCCCCGGATCGTCTTGTGGAGCGCCGAGACGAGATTGTAGTGGCCCTCCTGAACCTTGTCGTAGATCGGCGCACGCCGCTGCACAATCTCCTGCAGCGCCTCCTGGCCGAAGACCTCGCCCGGCTTCGCGGAGCGCCAGACCTCCTCGGCAAGCGTCAGGGCGGCCCGGCCGTCGCCGTCCGCCATCCTGGCGAGCGAGGCGCGTGCCGCATCGTCCAGCGGGAGCGCCCTGCCTTCGACCGCCTCGGCCCGCGCGAGAAGGAGCGCGATCGCGTCCTCGTCCAGCGCCCGGAAGATCATGACGCGGGCGCGCGACAGGAGCGCCGCGTTCAGCTCGAAGGATGGGTTCTCGGTCGTGGCCCCGACCAGCGTCACCGTGCCGTCCTCCATCACGGGCAGGAAGGCGTCGAGCTGGGCGCGGTTGAAGCGGTGGATCTCGTCCACGA
>CAXTKM010000027.1:21685-26697 GCA_964244795.1 uncultured Enterovirga sp. | reverse complement strand
CAGGAACGCCAAGCCCTCAGGCGCGGCCGACACGTCTGCCGCCGCGGATGAAGACGTCCGGGCGCGATCCTCCCGGTCCGTCCCTCCTTCATGGCCCGGTTCGAAGCCCTGCGTCCTGATCGCCGTGGTTCGAGTGCGCGGGAACAGAGAGAAACGCAAGGGTCCGTTCAGTCGAGCGAACTGGCCGGACCAGCGCCGAGGCTCAAGGTCTGGCCCTCGAGAGTGAGGCCCGTGAGCGGAGCCATGGCCGAGATCGAGAGATCGTAGGTGGTGGGCGTGAGCGTCGAGAGCTCGCGAATGGGCCGGCAGCCGGACCGGTTGTAGTCGATCTGCGTCAACGCGCATGTCTGGAGGTCGATACCCCGCCGCGCGAGGTCCTGACGTTCGATGAGGTCTCGCGTTCCATCCTCGTCGAAGGCTTGATCCTGGCGGAACTGGTTCACCTGCGCCCTCCCGGCCGGGCCCAGAGAGCCCTGAAGGCCGGTCTGGAAACCGCTCTGCAGGCCGCCATTCAGGCTTCCGAACAACGTGCCGTTCAGGGAACCGTCGAGGCTCTGGGAGATCGCCGGCACGGGCGCCGCGAGGCTGAGAGCGAAGATCAGGGTCAGGGGGCGCATCGGAGGCTCCAGGATGGCGCCAGCGTAACCGATGCGCGGCCCGCGCGGTAGCCGGGACGGTCGGAACCGCCGATCGGCCGCTTCCGTTCCGGCAAACAGCTCGGTCAGAGGACCTCCAGCGAGGGGATCGGGATGACGAACCGTCCGCCCCAATCCCGGATGAAGGCAAGCTGGTCCATCACCTCGGCCTTGATGTTCCAGGGCAGCACCAGGACGTAGTCGGGCCGGCTCTCCAGGATGAGCTCGGGCGCCCTCACGGGGATGCGGATTCCGGGCAGGTAGCGGCCCTGCTTCATCGGATTCCTGTCGACCGTGAAATCGAGGAGGTCGACCCCGATGCCGCAGTAGTTCAGGAGCGTGTTGCCCTTCGCGGGCGCGCCATATCCCGCGACCGACCGGCCCTCCTCCTTCGCGTCGATCAGGAACCGGACGAGGTCGCGCTTCACGCGCCGGACCCGCGCCTCGAACCCCGCGTAGCCCTCCGGCCGGTCGTAGCCGGCGGCGGCCTCGGCGGCCTTCAGCGCGCCGACCCGCGGCGACACCGGGAGCGCCGCGTTCGCCGCGTGGCGTGCATAGATCCGAAGCGAGCCGCCATGGGTCGGGATCTGGTCCACGTCGAACAGCGTGAGGCCCTGCGCCGCGAAGATCCGCTCGGCCGTGTGCAGCGTGAAGTACGAGAAGTGCTCGTGGTAGATCGTGTCGAACTGCAGGCCCTCGACGAGCCTGACGACGTGCGGGAACTCCATCGTCACGACGCCGGCCGGCGCGAGAAGCAGCGCCATGCCGGCCACGAAATCGTTCACGTCCGGGACATGGGCCAGCACGTTGTTGCCGAGCAGGAGATCCGGCCGCCGGCCCTCCGAGACCAGCCGTTCGGCGAGGCGGGTGCCGAAGAAGTCCACGATCGTCGGGATGCCGCTCCGCTCCGCCGCCTCGGCGACCGTATGGGACGGGTCGATCCCGAGGATCGGGATCCCGCGCTCCTTCATGAACCGCAGGAGGTAGCCGTCGTTCGACGCGAGCTCGACGACGAAGCTGTCGGCTCCGAGGCCGAGCCGCCCGACGATCATGTCGCAATAGGCACGCGCATGCGCGAGCCACGTCTCGGAGAAGGACGAGAAGTAGACGTAGTCGTCGAAGATCGCGTCCGCCGAGGCGTGCTCGGGCAGTTGCACCAGCGTGCAGCCGTCGCAGACGAAGGTCGTCAGCGGGTAGGTCGTCTCCGGCTTCGAGAGGTCTTCCTCGCGCAGGAAGGCATTCGAGGGCGGCGTCGCCCGCAGGTCGCAGAAGACGCGCGACAGGCCGGCCCCGCAGAAGCGGCACCGTGGTCGCGGGGGCGGGTCCCGGCCGGTCCCGGGCAGGGTCGAGCCTCCTGTCATCGGGCGGCCTCCTCGGTGGGAAGCCCCGCATAGCGCTCGATCTGGGCGAGGACGAGGGCCCGGGGATCACCGCCGTCCCGGACGGCGCGGTGCCATTCGACGGTCCAGGCCAGCGCCTCCGCGAGCGCGAGCCTCGGGCGCCAGCCGAGGCGCAGGCGGGCTTTCGTCGCGTCGACCGCGAGGAGCCCGGCCTCGTGCACGCCGACGGCGTCGTCCTGCCGCCAGCCGGCCCCGCCGCCCCACAGCGCCACGAGCCGGTCGGCGATCCAGGAGACCGGCTGGACGTCCGTCGCGTCGGGCCCGAAGTTCCAGGCCTCGGAGACGTCGGGACCCGCCCCGCAGGCTGCGGCATGGAGCTGCTCGGAAAGGACGAGGTAGCCCGACAGGGGTTCGAGCACGTGCTGCCAGGGACGCGTCGCCCTCGGGTTGCGGATGACGGCCGGCTCGCCCCGGCCCAGCGCCGCGAGGCAATCCGGAACGAGGCGGTCCGGCGACCAATCCCCTCCCCCGATCACGTTGCCGGCCCGGGCCGTCGCGACCCCGACGCCGGCCGGGCCGAGGAAGGACCGCCTCCAGGCGGCCGACACGATCTCGGCGCAGGCCTTGCTCGCACTGTAGGGGTCGTGACCGCCGAGGGGCTCGTCCTCGCGATAGGGCCGGAGCCGCTCCCGGTTCTCGTAGACCTTGTCCGTCGTCACCGACACGACCGCCTTGACGCTCGGCACCTGCCGGACGGCGTCGAGGACGGACGCGGTGCCGAGGACGTTCGTGGACAGCGTCTCCAGCGGCTCGCGGTAGGACCGGCGGACGAGCGCCTGGGCCGCGAGATGCAGCACGATGTCCGGCTCGAAGTCGGACATGAGCGCCCGGAGGCGCGGCCCGTCCCGGATGTCGCCGGTCGTCGAGGCCGGGTCGGCAGCCATCCCGACCAGGACGGAGAGGCTCGGGTCCTGGTCGGGCGAGAGCCCGAGGCCCGCGACGGTCGCGCCGAGCTGCCGGAGCCAGAGCCAGAGCCATGCGCCCTTGAACCCCGTCTGCCCGGTGACGAAGACCCGCCGGCCCGCCCAGAAGCTCGGATTCGGCGTCACCACGTCCGCCAGGGCGCGCGCCCGCTCGCCCACAGCTCCTCGAGCTGGCGCTTGTCCCGGAGCGTATCCATGGCCTGCCAGAACCCCTCGTGCCGGTAGGCCCTGAGCTGGCCGTCGCGCGCGAGGCTTTCCAGCGGCTCGTGCTCCCACGCTGTCTCGTCTCCGGCGATCCGGTCGATCACCCTCGGATGGAGCACGAAGAAGCCGCCGTTGATCCAGCCGCCGTCGCCGTCGGGCTTCTCCTGGAAACCCGCGACGACGTCGTCGCGCATCTGGAGCGAGCCGAAGCGTCCCGCGGGCTGGACCGCCGTCACGGTCGCGTCGGCGTCGTGGGCCTCGTGGAAGCGCAGGAGCGCCCCGATGTCGACGTCGGCGACGCCGTCGCCGTAGGTCAGGCAGAAGGTTTCGTCGCCGAGATACTCCCGCACGCGCCGCAGCCGCCCGCCCGTCATCGTCTCCGGGCCGGTGTCGACGAGCGTGATCCGCCACGGCTCGACCTCGCGCCGATGGATCGTGGTCTCGTGGCGCGCGAAGTCGAAGGTCACGTCCGAGGAGTGCAGCCCGTAGTTCTGGAAGTACTCCTTGATCATGTAGCCTTTGTAGCCGAGGCACAGGACGAATTCGTCGATGCCGTGGGCCGAGAAGATCTTCATGATGTGCCAGAGGATCGGGCGGCCGCCGATCTCGATCATCGGCTTCGGACGCAGCTCGGACTCCTCGGCGATGCGCGTGCCGAGCCCGCCGGCCAGGATCACGGCCCGCTTGATCCCGTGGCTCATCGCGCGCCCCGATCCATCGCGTCCGCGCCTACGACGGCGCCGGGCGCGACCGCCCCTCGTCCAGGTCCGCGATCAGGGTCTCGCAGACGATGTCGACCCCGGGGTCCCAGTGCTCGAGAAACGGCACCCGCTCGGCCGTGTTCGCGCTCCACCGGTCGAAGGCCTCGGCGATGAACCCGGAGAGCTCGAGCGGGCTGTTCGACACCGCGATCGGGAACTCCCGATGCGCCTCGATGTCGGACGCGACCGTGGGCAGACCCATCGCCAGCGCCTGCCCGACGCCGAGGTTGTACCCCTCCCAGCGCGACAGGTTCACGTAGAGATCGGCCGCCGCATAGAGCTCCCGGAGCTCGGCGTCCGAGACGTTCGCCCAGACGTCGAGGCCCGACCTCTCGAGCTGCGCGACGTCGTCGGGATCGCCCCGCCCCGCGATGACGAAGACGCAGCGCTTGGCGATCTCCGGATGGAGGACGCGCAGCTCCTCGCGCAGAACGCCGTAGCGGTCGACGCCCTTGTAGTCCCGCTCCCCGCTGTGGAACCGGCACACGTTCAGGATCACGAAGCGATCGCTCATCCCGAGCTTGTCGCGGAGATAGGGCCGCACCGCGGCCCATTCGGGCGTCCAGACGACGAGATGGGAGTTGCCGATCCGGGCCACGACGGCGTCGTTCCGGAACTGCTGGTTGCGGATGGACGCCGAGATGGTGAAGACGCGTTTCGCGTAGGCCGCGGCCAGCCGCTTGTCGCGATCGACCGCCTCCCGGGCCGCCCTGTCCGGGAAGAACTCGGGGTTCGGCTCGCCGTAATCGACATGGTAGACGAAGGGCCGCGAGCCGAGCAGCCGGGACACGTTGAAGAAGGGCGGCGTGTGCGCGACCACCGCGTCGAAGGCGCCCGTGACCGCGAGCTGCGCCGCATCCCAGTCCGTCGCGACGTGAACCCGCCGGCCGGACGGATAGGAGATGTCGCGGCCCGTGATCGGCCCACCGATCGTCACCTCGAACCCGTGCCGCGCGAGCCCCGCTGCGTGCTGCGCGACGACGACCGGAACGCCATAGCCCTCCTGGTGCGTGCTGCTCAGGAGGAGCACCCGCCGCCCCGAGGCCGACGCCGCCCAGGCGGAGCCGCTCGTGTACCACAACCGGTCGT
>CAXTKM010000027.1:0-21675 GCA_964244795.1 uncultured Enterovirga sp. | reverse complement strand
CGAACGATGCGGGGCGGGAAGGCGAGCGTGTCGATCGTCGCGAGCGACAGGTTCGGGTTGTAGCTCGGGTCGTTCCGGAAGATCGCCTCGGTCGAGCCCACGGCGTAGGCGGCTTCCCGGATGTTCCGGGCGAGCTTCGCCGGCGAATCGTCGAAGCCTCGGGATTTCGATTCGTGATGGTAGAGCAGCGGCTCCGCGACGTAGATGTTGCGGTAGCCGGCCTCGAAGGCCGAGATGCAGAGCTTAACGTCGTTGAAGGCGACGGACAGGATCGTGTCGAAGCCGCCGATCTCTTCGAAGACCTGCCGTCGGATCGCGATGCAGGCTCCGGTCACGGCCGTCATCTCGCGGGTCACCTCCCCGCTCGGGACGGCGTGACGGTCGAGGCCCACGTGCCGATGGGCCGCGACGCCCGAGACGCCGAGCACGACGCCGGCGTGCTGGATCGTGTCGTCGGGATAGAGCAACTGGGCGCCGACCACCCCGACCGAGTCGAGCCTCGCCTGCGAGGCCAGCCGACGGACCCAGCCGGGTGAGATCACGGTCGTGTCGTTGTTCAGGAAGATCAGGATGTCGGACCCGGACGCGGCCGCACCCCGGTTGCAGATGACTGCGAAGTTGAAGGCACCGGGCGATGGCACGACCGCGATGCGCGGCCGCTGCGAGATCGACCGCAGATAGGATTGGGCGGCGGGGTCCTGCGTGTCGTTGTCGACGACCACGATGTGCAGCCGATCGGCCGGGTAGTCCGTCCTCTGCAGGATGCTGTCGATGCAACTTCGCAGGAGGTCGCGGTGATCCCGCGTCGGGATGATCACCGTGACGCTTGGGTCCGGTCCATCGGGGCCGGCCGGCGCGGGGTCGGGCCTCGAAGCCCGGGCGACGGAGGCCGCCTGGGTCCGGGCCGGTCCGAGCCGATGATACAGGACGAACGGGATCCGGGTCACCGCGCTCCGGTCGGCGACGGCGGACAGCCCATGCAGGGTCCCGGCGCGAAGGAACTCCGAGAGAGCCGCGTCGTAGGTCCCGGTCTCGAGGCACGTGGCCGACACGGCCAGCACGGGACCGATATAGGAGCGCTGCGCGAGGTAGAGAGGCGAGAAGTCCGGCTTGAACTCCGGATCGGCCCGGGACCCGGCGTCGAGGGTGTCGTTGTCGCTGTAGGCGAGCGCGAACCCCTGGCCGTGGAGCGCCCGCGCGAAGAGGGCGGCCGCGTGCGGCCGCAGCAGCACGTCCCCGAAGACGAACAGCACCGCGTCCCCGCGGGACGTGCCGCGCCTGACGCGCTCGATCGGATCCTCTTCTGGCGCTCCGTCGAGGACCTCGATCGCCCCACTGGCCTGCTCCCCCAGGGACGCGAGGACGGCGTGCGCGTGCTCCCCGATCGTCGGATCGACCAGGAGGCTGATCCGCGTCGGGACGCCGATCTGGCCGAGCAGACGACGGACGATGGTCTCGAGATCAGGAAGGCTGGACGGCACGACGACCTGGACGACGTGACATCCGGGCAAGGGCGATCGTTCGGCCTCTGCCGCGATCACCGCCTGGTCCTGGTCCGTCAGATCGTCGTAGGCCTGGATCCACAGGTCGTACAGATTGCCGGACCCGACCAGTCCTCTGGATTTGCCGTAAAAGAGATAATGCTCGATCGGGGTCGCGAACAAGACGTCGAAGTCGGGATACCGAAGCCGATAGGCCGCGGGATCGAAATCCGGCCCCGGCATCTGGCCATGATGCTTCCCGTGCTCGATATAGTGCTCGATGGCGTTCGACCCGAACAGGGCTGCGACATCGGGATAGCGGCTGAGATACCAGTCGTTCTGGAACAGACCGCTCTCGATCAGCGCGGCCTTGAAGCCCTCGCCCTCGCTCGGCGCCCAAAGATGATGATTGCTCTCGGTCCGAAGCCGCATCGCCTCGATGAACGGGGGCTCGCGGCTGTCGCTGGCGCCGGGGCGCCGTCGCAGATAGGATTGCGTGCTGAAAAAAGGCCCGGGGTCGCGCAGCTCGCGGACACCGTATTCGCAGAAATGAGCGAGCGGCCCCGCCCCGAAGCGAGCCGTTTCCGGATATTTTCGAAGATACCAGGCCGGATCGAAGTATCCGGATGACCGGACGACAGATGCGAGGGCCTCCAGCTCGGGCTTCAAATGGCGCTTGCGTCGGAATCGCGGAAACAATCTCATCGTCACGTCTCGGGATGGCGCGGGGATCGCGATTTCATACGCCTTCGGTTTCATCCCTTCTTGGGCCGGCCCATACGGGTTTCGGGTGAGGAGAGCAAGGCCGCAGCCCTCGCACGCCCCGTATCGCCGGCCGTCCCGGCATCCCGCGCGGCGCTAGACCCTCGCTCGCCTTCCGACGGCCGGCCTGATAGGAGCGGCGACCTCGAACCGACACCGGATCGCCCCATGTCCCGACACGCCACCTTCGCCGGAGCCATCGTCCTCGCCATGACAGCAGCCGCGTCCGCCGCCTCCCCGGTCACGACCTCGACCGGCCTCCGCTACACCGACGAGGTCGTCGGCACCGGGGCCGCCCCGAAGGCGGGCCAGAACGTGCAGGTGCACTACACCGGATGGCTCGACGAAAGCGGCCAGAAGGGCAAGAAGTTCGACTCGTCGCGCGACCGCGGCCAGCCCTTCTCGTTCCCGCTCGGCCAGGGCCAGGTCATTTCCGGCTGGGACGAGGGCGTGGCCACGATGAAGGTCGGCGGCCGGCGCACCCTCGTGATCCCGGCGAGCCTCGGCTACGGAGCGCGCGGCGCGGGCGGCGTCATCCCGCCCGGCGCGACGCTCATCTTCGACGTGGAGCTCCTCGGCGTTCGCTAGGCCGCGTGATCCCGGATTCCGGTACGCGAGGCGAGGACCCCGCGGACCGGACCGAGGCTTGGGACGTCCGGGTTGCCGCCCTGGTCGGGCGGCTGCCCGATCGAGTGGCCCGCGCCGTCCGGTGGCTGCGCGACCCATCGCGACGCATGGTCCGGACCGTGTCGGGGCTGCTGCTCTTCCTCGGCGGCTGCCTCTCCATCTTGCCCGTGCTCGGCCTCTGGATGCTGCCGCTCGGCCTCGCGCTCCTGGCAGACGACTGGCCGGCCCTCAAGCCGAAGCTCGAGGGCGCGGCCTTGTTCGTCGAGCGGAGCTGGGGACGGTTCAGGCGGCCTTGAGGTGCTTGAACATGTTGCGGCGCGCCTCGTCGTCCATGTCGGCCTTGAACGCGGGGGCGTGCTTCGCCCGCATCGCCTCGACCCGGGCCGCGGCCGGCCGGGCGGAGATCTCGTCGAAGGCGCGCTTGAGATTCGGGAACATGTCCCAGGCGCCCTCGCCCATGATGAACGGCACCATCCTGGCCCAGCCCCAGACCGCCATGTCGACCACCGTATAGGTCTCGGCGACGAGATGCTGCCGGGTCGCGAGCCGCTCGTCCAGGATGCGGAAATGCCGCTCGGCCTCGAACGCGTAGCGGGTCTGGGCGTAGGGAACGGCCTCCGGCGCGAAATGCCTGAAATGCACGGCCTGGCCGGAGAACGGCCCGATGCCGGTCGCGACGAACATCAGCCACGACAGGAACTCGCCCCGCGCCTTCGGGTCCGCGGGCGGCAGGAACTGGCCGGTCTTCTCGGCGAGGTAGAGCAGGATCGCGTTCGAATCGAACACCGTGACGTCGCCGTCGACGATCGCGGGCGACTTCGCGTTCGGGTTGATCGCGAGGTAGGCCGGCGTGAACTGCTCGCCCTTCCGGGTATCGACCGGGATCGGTTCGTAGGGCAGCCCCGCCTCTTCCAGGAAGAGCGCCACCTTCAGGGGATTGGGCGAAAGGTTGAAGTAGAACTTGAGCATCGGGGATCTCCTTGCCGCGAGACGGACGGGCCGGGTTCGCCGGCCTGATCTCGCGGCGAGCCGGAGACTTACACGCTCCGCTCCCCGACCGCGAGGCGCCGATCCTCGTCCTGCAGGGCCCGGCTTCCCTCCTCACCCTGAGAGTCTGACTCAGGAGTCGGAGCCACCCCCTGAATCGAGATTTCCGCGTCGGGCTCTGAGGAGAGCGTTCGGGAGAAGTCGCGCCGCCTCAACGGGAAGGGGCGGACCTCGCGGCCCGCCCCTCAAACCCGATCGAATGTCGACGTCAGGCGTATCAGAAGCCGGCGAACTTGAAGTTCAGGCCGGCCCGGACGAGCACGCCGCTGTTGTCGAAGCGCGAGGTGTAGGACTGTCCGCGCGTGGCGGCCGGGGCGAGCCCGGTATCGCCGACGACGACGCTCGTCTTGCCGAGATCGTAGTAGAGCGCCTCGGCCTTCACGGTGACGGCGTTCGAGCCGAAGTAGTTGAACGAGGTCGGGAGCGCGTATTCCATGCCGCCGCCCACCGCGTAGCCCGTCTCCATCCGGCTGCGGTTGCCCGCGAACTGGACGACGCCGAGGCCGCCGGCCGCCGGGGTCGCGAAGAACGTCGCGCGGTTCTGCACGTCGCCGTAGGCGAAGCCGCCGGTGCCGTACACGAGGACGCGGTCGAAGGCGTAGCCGAGCCGGCCACGGACCGTGCCGATGTAGCTGGTGTCGGTCCGGAAGTCGCTGGACGCGCCCGTGGTGCCGACGACCCGGCGGGTCTGCTGCAGGTCGGTGTAGGAGGCATCGGCCTCGAGGCCGACCACGATCGACCCGAACTGGTAGTTGTAGCCGACCTGGCCGCCGCCGGTGAAGCCTTCCGGCTCGAGGCGGGTCAGGCGCGGGCGGGCGCCGCTGGCGACGTTCGCGATGGTGCTCGGGCCGCCGACCGGGCCGTTGTTGCCCGCGATCGACACGTCGCCCTTGTCGCTGAAGGCGTAGCCGGCGTTGCCGCCGATGTAGAGGCCGGACCAGGTGAAGACCGGGACCGCGACGTAGGCGAGCGGAGCCCGCCGGGACGGCAGGTCGGCCGCCGATGCCGCACCGGCCAGGATCGTCGCGGCGGCCGCGGAGAAGAGAGCGATCTTGTTCAAGGCATCACCTGTCTAATGTCGACCGAAGACTAGGCCGGGATTGTCACGACCTGCTAGTGCAGTTGCGCAACACCCGCCTGGAATGTCCGGCGGTGCCGCCCGGACCGCGGTCGCTCACGACGGTTTGCTGCCGGATCCAGCGCTCTCGAGCGCCGCGACCCGTGCCGCGAGCGCCTCGTTCTGCTCGCGGAGCGCAGCCACCATGTCGCGCAGCACGTCGATCTCCTCGCGGGTCGCGACGTCCATGTCGCGGAGCAGCCGCTCCACCTGGCCCCGGACCGCGGTCTCGACCTCGCGGCGGACACCCTGGGCGGCACCGCTCGCGTCGGTGACGAGACGGGCGAAATCGTCGAGCAGGCGTTTCGTGGGCATGGCGGGACCTCCTGGCGGGACCTCCGGGAGGCGTCTCCATGCGGGAGACCTGCGCCCGGCGCAACGCCCGGCCGGGCTGCTGCGGCGACCGCCCGGGTTGACGCGCCGGGGGAGCAGGCCGACAGGGAGCCTTCGCGCCGAGCCCGTGGCGTCCCGACACCACCATGCCATTTCTCGCGATCCCCCTCCCCTACATCGACCCGGTCGCGATCGCGCTCGGCCCGCTCATGATTCGCTGGTACGCGCTGGCCTATGTGGCCGGCATCGTGCTCGGCTGGTGGTACGCGCGCCGCCTCGTCGCGAACGCAGCGCTCTGGGGCGACGTGAAGCGGCCGACGACCGTGGACATGGACGACATGATCGTCTGGGTCGCGCTCGGCATCGTGCTCGGCGGTCGGATCGGCTACATCCTGTTCTACAATTTCGAGAGCTACATGGCCGATCCGCTCGAGATCCTGGCGATCTGGCGCGGCGGCATGTCGTTCCACGGCGGGTTCCTGGGCACGATCCTGGCGGTCGCGCTCTTCGCGCGATCGCGCGGGCTCCAGATCCTGTCGCTCCTCGACGTCGCGGCCGTCGTGACGCCGATCGGCCTGTTCACGGGCCGGATCGCGAACTTCGTGAACGGGGAGCTGTGGGGGCGGCCCGCGCCGGACGTGCCCTGGGCGGTCGTGTTTCCGGCGGCCGGGCCCGTGCCGCGCCACCCGAGCCAGATCTACGAGGCTTGCGCCGAGGGCCTGGTGCTGCTGCTCGTCCTCGGCTGGGCCGCGCGCCGGTTCGGCTTCCGGCGGCCCGGCCTCATCGGCGGCCTCTTCGTCGCGGGCTACGGCACGGCCCGGATCCTGTGCGAGTTCTTCCGGGAGCCCGACGAGCAGTTGGGCTTCCTCCTCGGCATCGGGATCACGATGGGGCAGATCCTGTCGATCCCGATGGTGGCGGTCGGGGCCGCGACTGTCTTCGCGGCGGCCCGGGGCTGGACGCGGCGCCGGACCCGGACGGAGATCGCCGAGGCGTGAGCCCGGCGATCCCGAGCACGCCGGACACGAGCCCGCTCGGCCGCGAGATCCAGGAGATCGTCGCGCAGGAGGGCCCGATCGGCATCGATCGCTTCATGGCGCTCGCGCTCGGCCATCCGGTCCGCGGCTACTACGCGACCCGCGATCCGCTCGGAGCGGCGGGCGATTTCACGACGGCCCCCGAGATCAGCCAGATGTTCGGCGAGCTTATCGGGCTCTGGGCCGCGGCTGTCTGGATCGCGATGGGCCGGCCCGCGACCCTCGCCCTGGTCGAGCTCGGGCCCGGGCGCGGAACCCTCATGGCGGATGCGGTCCGGGCCGTCCGTACCGTTCCGGGACTCCTCGCCGCCCTGTCCGTGCACCTCGTCGAGACGAGCCCGACCTTGCGGGAGCGTCAGCGCGGAGCGCTCGGCGGCACGGCCGTCCCGATCGGCTGGCACGCGACGCCGGACGCCGTCCCGCCCGGGCCGGCGATCGTCCTCGCGAACGAGTTCCTGGACGCGCTGCCGATCCGCCAGTTCGTCCGGGCCGAGGCCGGCTGGCACGAGCGGCTCGTCGGGCCGGGACCGCAGGGCGGCCTCGCCTTCGGGCTCGCTTCACGATCCGAGCCGTCCCTGGCCGACCTCGCCGGGCGGCCGGGCGAGGTGCTGGAGGTGGCCGGTGCGGCCCGGACGCTCGTCGGCCGCCTCGCCGACCGGCTCGTCCAGGAGGGTGGGGCGGCGCTCTTCGTCGACTACGGCCACGCCCGGAGCGGGTTCGGCGATACGCTCCAGGCCGTCCGCCGACATCGCTATGCCGATCCCCTCGACCGGCCGGGCGAGGTCGACCTGACCGCCCATGTCGATTTCGCGGCGCTGGCAGCGGTCGCGGCCGGGCGCGGAGCCCTCGTCCACGGACCCGTCGACCAGGGAACGTTCCTCGACGCGCTCGGCATACGGGAACGGGCCACGCGCCTCGCGGCCGACGCCGACGAACTCACGCGCGACGCGATTCGGGCGGCGCTCGAGCGCCTCACCGGGACGGGACCGCCTGGGATGGGCTCGCTGTTCAAGGCGTTCGCGCTCTCCGGTCCGGGCCTCGCGAGTCTGCCTGGCCTGCCGCCCTGGGGGTCGCGAGGCTTGCCGATCGGCAGGACGGACCCGACACTGAGGGAGGTGGACAGCGCGAGGAGACCCGTATGTTGATCGAGGCGCCCGAGCTTTCGTCCTTCGCGAACCTCCGCCACGCCTTCTTCACGCGCGAGGGCGGCACGTCCGACGGGATCTACGGCTCGCTGAATGGCGGGCTCGGCTCCCAGGACGATCCGGGGCGCGTCCGTCAGAACCGCGCGCTCATGGCCGAAGCGCTCGGGGTCGAGGCCGAGAACCTGCTCAGCCTGCACCAGATCCACTCCGCGACCGCGGTGACCGTCACGGAACCCTGGACGGCAGCGGACCGGCCGAAGGCGGACGGGATGGCGACCGCGACGCCTCGTCTCGCCCTCGCGGTCGCGAGCGCCGATTGCGGCCCGGTGCTGTTCGCGGATCACCGCGCCGGCGTGATCGGGGCCGCCCATTCCGGCTGGCGCGGCGCGCTGACCGGCGTGCTCGATGCGACCGTCGACGCGATGGAGCGGCTCGGCGCCGCGCGGGCCGACATCGTGGCCGTCCTCGGCCCGACGATCGGGCCCGATGCCTATGAGGTCGGTCCGGACTTCGTCGAGCGCTTCCTTCGAGAGGACGCCCTGAGCGCCCCCCATTTCCGGCCGAGCGCGCGCGAGGGCCGTTCGCTGTTCGACCTCCCGGCCTATATCGGACAGCGCCTCGCCGCGACCGGCATCGGGGAGTGGGCGTCGACCGGGCTCTGCACCTACTCGGACGAGGCCCGATTCTACAGCTATCGCCGGACGACGCATCGCGGCGAGGCCGATTACGGCCGGCTGATCTCAGGCGTCGTGCTGACCCGATGAGAGGGTCGCAGCCGTGTTGTTTCGCGGCGGTAACCGAATCTTAGGGAATCGCTCACACGCGTGAAACTCAAGCGTGACCATTGCGTTCTCGAACCAGCAAGAGCAGCCGACCGGCTCGCCCCAGGTTCAGGAACCCGTCCCATGCGCCTCGTCTCCCTCGGACTTGCGGGTCTCGCCGCCGCCCTCTCCTTCGCGCAGCCGGCCGCCGCGCAGTTCTGGTCCGACCCGATGAACCAGGAGCCGATGCGCTACCTCGACGAGGAGACCCGTCCGCAGCAGGCCCCGAGCCAGCGCCAGCTCGTGCAGTTCTCGGGCAGCTACGCGCCCGGCACGATCGTGATCTCGACACAGGCGCGTCGCCTCTACCTGGTCACCGCGCGCGGCGAGGCGATCGAGTACGCGGTCGGCGTCGGGCGTCCGGGCTTCGACTGGGCCGGCACGAAGACGGTGTCCCGCAAGGCCGAGTGGCCGAGCTGGACGCCCCCGGCCGAGATGCTGCGCCGCCGCCCCGATCTCCCGCGCTATATGTCGGGCGGCGAGGACAACCCCCTAGGCGCGCGCGCCCTCTATCTCGGGTCCTCGCTCTATCGCATCCACGGCTCGAACGAGCCGGACACCATCGGCCAGGCGGTCTCCTCCGGCTGCATCCGGATGACGAACGAGGACGTGATGGACCTCTATGGGCGCGTCCGGGTCGGCACGAAGGTCGTCGTCCTCCGCTCCTGAGGGGTCGAAGCACCCGCATTCGAACCGCCCTCCGTCACTCCGTCATCGCGAGCGCAGCGAAGCAACCCAGGGAACCGCGCGCTGGCCCTGGGTTGCTTCCTCGCTAGCGCTCCTCGCAACGACGGCGAGAACCGTTCTCGGTTCTCCATCACGATTGCGCCGCGATCTTGTCCGAAGCCCTGCGCGAACGTATGCCGCAAGGCCACAGCGACAGGTCCCCGCGCACCATGGCTCTCACGTGTCTCGACGTCGATGCGATCCGGTCGGCCGATCGATCGAGCGATCCCTACGACTACATGCTGGGTGCCGGCTTCCTGCGGCCCGACGCGGTCGACGACCTGCGCCGCGACTTTCCAGCGATCGACAAGCCCGGCTACCTCACGGTCGACGAGGTCGGCCTCAAGGGTCGCTTCAAGACCCTGATCGAGGAGCTCGAGGGCGAGGAGCTAACCGAGGAGCTCTCGAAGCGCTTCGGCCGGGACCTGCACCCGTATCCTCGTCTCACCACGATCATGAAGCGCTCGCAGCCGAAATACGGCGCGATCCACACGGATGGCCCGTCCAAGGTCATGACGATGCTGGTCTATATGAACGACAACTGGGAGGCCGACCAGGGCGGGCGGCTCCGCGTGCTCTACGACGGCGAGCGGTTCGAGCCGTTCAAGGTCGAGGTTCCGCCCACGATGGGCACGGTCTTCGCGTTCCTGCGCGGCGACCGCTCCTGGCATGGGCATCAGCCCTTCGTCGGCGAGCGCAAGGTCGTCCAGATCGCCTGGGTGACGGATGCCGAGGAGCTCGCCCGGAAGAAGAAGCGGAATAGGGCAGCGCAGTTCTTCAAGGGCATCTTCGGGCGCTGAGGCCAGTCTCCTGGCGGCCTCATGACCCCCGTCCGCCGCCTCGACCCGATCCTGGTCGACCGGATCGCGGCCGGCGAGGTGGTGGAGCGGCCGGCCTCGGCCCTCAAGGAGCTGATCGAGAACGCGATCGATGCCGGCGCGGGGTCGATCGAGATATCGCTCGAGGCCGGCGGCCGCGGCCTGATCCGGGTCGTCGACGACGGGCACGGCATGGGTCCCGACGATCTCGCGCTCGCGGTCGAGCGCCACGCGACCTCGAAGCTGCCGGACGGCGACCTCTCCTGCATCCGCACGCTCGGCTTCCGGGGCGAGGCCCTGCCGTCGATCGGCGCCGTCGCCCGGCTCTCGATCACGTCCAGGACGGCCGACGGCGAGACCGGGCACGCGATCCTGGTCGAGGCCGGCCGCAAGGGCCCGGTCCGCCCGGCGCCCTCCCCGCGCGGCACCCGGATCGAGGTGCGCGAGCTTTTCGGTGCCACTCCGGCGCGGCTGAAGTTCCTGAAATCCGACCGCGCCGAGGCGCTCGCTTCGGCGGAGGTCGTGCGTCGCCTGGCCCTCGCCCATCCGGGGCTGCGCTTCGCGCTCACGGGCGATCACCTCACCGCCGTGACCTTCCCGCCCGAACCCGACACGCAGGAGGGCTTCCTACGTCGCGCGGGGCGGCTGTTCGGGCCGGATTTCGCCGGCAACGCCGCCCGGGTTTCGGCGGTGCGGGAGGGCCTCGCGCTTCACGGCCATGTCGGGTTGCCGACGTTCCACCGCGGCGCCTCGACCCACATCCACCTCGTCGTGAACGGGCGGCCGGTGCGCGACAGGCTCCTCCTCTCCGCGGTCCGGGGCGCCTATGCCGATGTGATGGCGAGCGACCGCCACCCGGTCGTGGCGCTCCGGCTCGACTGCGATCCGGCCCTCGTCGACGTGAACGTCCACCCGGCGAAGACCGAGGTCCGCTTCCGCGAGCCGGGCTTCGTCCGGAGCCTCGTCGTCTCGGCGATCCGCGACGCGCTCGCGACCGCCGGGTTCCGGTCCGCGACGACCGGCGGGGCGGGGGCGATCGGGGCGATGCGGCCGGGAGGCGCCGGCCCGCGCGGCTTCGGCGGCCCGGTCTTCCGCGCGGACGCGGCGGCGGGCTGGCAGGCGCCGCTCGGCACGATGAGCGCGGACGAGGGGTTCGGCGGCACCCGACAGGCCGGCTTCGCCGAGCTTCACGCCCCATCGGCCGCGCCTGGCCCGACGGAGGCCGACCCGGGCTTCGAGGCGGCCCCGCTCGGAGCCGTCCGGGCCCAGTTGCACGAGACCTACGTCGTCGCGCAGACCCGCGACGGGATCGTCATCGTCGACCAGCACGCGGCCCACGAGCGACTCGTCTACGAGCGCCTGAAGCGGCAGCGGGCCGAGGCCGGCATCGCCCGCCAGGTCCTGCTCATCCCGGAGATCGTCGAGCTCGATCCCGCCGATGCGAGCCGGGTCCTCGCGGACGCGGATGCGCTCGGTGCGCTCGGCCTCGTGGTGGAGCCGTTCGGGCCGGGCGCCGTGCTGCTGCGCGAGGTGCCGGCCGCGCTGGCCGGCGGCGATCTCGGCCGGCTCGTCCTCGACATCGCCGACGCGCTCGGCGACGAGGGCATCGGGTCCGCGACGCTCGAACGCCGCCTCGACGCCGTCCTGTCCCGCATCTCCTGCCACGGCTCGGTCCGGGCCGGCCGCCGGCTCTCCCCGCCCGAGATGAACGCTCTGCTGCGCGAGATGGAGGCGACGCCCCTCTCCGGCCAGTGCAACCATGGCCGCCCGACCTATGTCGAGCTGAAGCTCACCGACATCGAGCGGCTGTTCGGGCGGCGGTGACGATCCGCCGGTTATCGGAACCCGGGCCGCCGGCTCCCGTTTGACGGTCTGTCTCCGATAAGGACGGCCCCGCATGCGTCTTCGTATCCTCGCTGCCCTCGTGGCCAGCGTTCTCCCGCTGGGCCTCGGCGCCTCGGCAGAGCCGGCCGTCTTTCCTCCCGGCGCCAGGATCGGGCTCGTGGCGCCGGCCGGCTTCGTCCCGGCGGGGTCCTTCGTGGGCTTCGAGGACAAGGCCTTCGGCGGCGCCATCGTGATCGCCGACCTGCCGGTCGCGACCTTCGCGGAGATGCTGCCGACCTTCACGCCGGACGGCATGGCGCGCGGCGGCATCCGGGCGACCGAACCCGCGTCGCCCTGGCCGATCCCCGACGGCGAGGGGCGCATCCTGCGCGGCGGCCAGGACTCGCGGGGCGTCACGTACCGGCGCTGGCTGGTGCTCGCGAGAACGCGGGACACGGCGGCGCTGGTCTCCGCCATGGTGCCCGAAGCAGCGGCCGACGCGGCCGCGCCCCGGATCGAGGCGGCGCTGAAGACCATCGCGTTCCGGCCTCCGCCGAGCCTCGACGAGCAGATCGCGGCCTTGCCGTTCGGCGTCGGAGATCCGGCAGGGTTCCGGCCGGTCCTCGCGACGGGCGGCCTGTCCCTTCTCCTGACGGAAGGTCCCTCGGAGAAGCCGCAGGCGGCGACGCAGCCCTTGGTCTACCTGATCATCCATGTCTCGGGCGCCCAGGGCGGACCCGAGGCGAACGCGGCGCTGGCCGGGCAACTGTTTCGGACGACGCCGACCCTTCGCAATATCGAGCCGATCCGGAGCGACGACCGGGGCGGGACGAGCCGCATCGAGGGCACGGCCATCGAAGGCGCGACGAAAACCGAGGTCGAGGTCTTCCAGATCATCCGGTTCGAGAGCGGCGGGTACATGCGGGCGGTCGGCGTCTGGCGACGCGAGGACGCGAGCCGCTACCGGGAGCGTTTCGAGCGCCTGGTCCTGTCGATCGCGGCCCGGTAGGGGCGCTGGACCCGACGCGTCTCGCCGCGGTCGACCTCGCGGGCCGGCCGGACTAGACCGCGAGTCCTCGGACCCTCGCCATCGCCAGGACGGCATCGTGACCTCAGACCAGCACGGCCGCTCGGCGGCTCTCGAACTCCTGTCGGCCCGGGCCGTGCGCGAGCGGGCACACCTCCTCCTCGACCTCGGGATCGCGGACGGCCTCTCGCATTTCGCGGTCGACCTCGACCGGGTCGACGCGACCGCGGAGGCCGTGATCGCGACCATCCGGGCGGATTACCCGACCCTCGAGATCCCGTTCCACGCGCGCTGGCGGCATTTCGCGGCCGGCGGGCTCGACCGTTGGGCGGTCCTGGACGAGGCGATCCCATGGGCCGACGGGCGCGAGCGCGCCCGCGCCGCCTTCGACCTCGCGATCGTGAGCGTGCTCCTCGACGCGGGCGCCGGTCCGGACTGGCGCTACGAGGAGGGCCGCACCGGCGAGACCTTCTCTCGGTCCGAGGGGCTCGCGATCGCGGGGCTCGACATGTTCATCGCCGGCTCGTTCTCGGGCCGCCCGGCGGAACCGCTCCGGGCCGACGCGGACACGCTGGCGACGCTCGACGCGGCCGAGCTCGCGCAAGGCTTCCAGGTTCGCATCGACAACCCGCTCGTCGGCCTCGCCGGACGCCTCGACCTGCTGCAGCGCCTCGGGCGAACGGTCGCGGCGGCGCCGGACGTCTTCGCGCTCGCGGACGATCACCGCCCCGGCGGCCTCTTCGATCACCTCGCCGCGCGGGCGGAGGGCGGGACGATCGCCGCGCCCACGATCCTGGAGGCGCTTCTCCTGCATCTCGGGCCCGTCTGGCCGGGCCGGCTCTCGCTCGACGGCGTCTCGCTCGGCGACACCTGGCACCACCCGCAGGTGCCGGGCCGCGACGGGACGGCCGGGCTCATGCCGTTCCACAAGCTTTCGCAATGGCTCGCCTATTCGCTGATCGAGCCGCTGGAGGCGGCCGGGATCCGGGTCACCGACCTCGACGGGCTGACCGGGCTCCCCGAATACCGCAACGGCGGCCTCCTGATCGACACGGGCCTTCTGCGAATGCGCGACCCGGGCGAGGCGGATCGCCCGCAGAGCGTGGATTCGACCCTGGTCGTGGAATGGCGCGCCCTCACGGTCGCACTGCTCGACCGGCTCGCCGACCGCATCCGGGAGCGGCTCGGGCGAAGCGCCGCCGACTTCCCGCTAGCCAAGGTCCTCGAAGGCGGCACCTGGGCGACCGGGCGTCGGCTCGCCCGGGACCGCCGCCCGGACGGCGCGCCGCCGCTGCGGGTCGTGAGCGACGGGACGGTGTTTTGAGGCCGCCGTCATTCCGGGGCGGCGAAGCCGAGCCCGGAACCCATAAACGCCGACGCCGTCAGAGGTGACGCAGGCAGTGTCACTGCGAGTTCGTCAGCGTCTATGGGTTCCGGGCTCTCGCTTCGCGAGCCCCGGAATGACAAATCGGTCGAACTCTTCCCCGTCACGCCCGAATCCGGACCGGCACCCCCTTCGCGGCGGGCGTCTTCGAATGCCGGTCGTGGTGGGACAGCGCGACGAGCGGGTTCATCTCCGGATAATAGGCCCCGAGGCAGCCGTCGGGCAGCCGGAACGGCGTCACCGTCAGCGGTCCGGCCTCGCGATGCACGCCGTCCTCGGCGTCGCCGACCAGCATGACGCTCTGGCCCTCGCGCAGGCCCGCCCGCTCGATTTCCGCCGGGTTGATGAGCAGCACGTCGCGGGTGCCCTCGATCCCGCGCAGGCGGTCGCTGAAGCCGTAGATCGTCGTGTTGAACTGGTCGTTGGACCGCATCGTCATGAGGCGGTAGCGGCCGGGCGCGTCGGGGAAATCGACCGCCGTCAGCATCTCCGGTGTCGTGAACGTGGCCTTGCCGCTCTCCGTCTCCCAGATGCGCTCGCGCGCCGTGTTGCCCCGATAAAAACCGCCCCGCAGCCAGAGGCGGTCGTTGAAGCCGTGGAAGAATTTCGGATAGGTCTCAGCGATCTCGCTCCGGATCAGGCCGTAATCGGCCACCCAGGCGTCCCAGCGGACCTTCGGGTTCGGCGGCAGGGTCGCCTTCGCGAGGCCCGCCACGATCGCGACCTCCGACAGGAGGTGCCGGCTCGCGGGTTTCCGGCGGCCGAGCGAGCCGTAGATCGTCGAGAAGGTGTCTTCCATGCTGACGGCCTGCGGACCGCCGGCCTGGATGTCCTCCTCGGTCCGGCCGAGGCAGGGCAGCAGGAAGGCGACGTCGCCGTTCACGAGATGGCTGCGGTTCAGCTTGGTGGCGATCTGGACCGTCAGCCGCATGCCGGTCCAGGCCCGCTCCATGATCTCCCGCTCCGGGATCGCCCGGACGAAGTTGCCCCCGAGCCCGATGAAGGCCCGGACCTCCCCGGACACGATGCCCTCGCAGGTCTCGACCGTGTTCCGGCCGGTGTCGCGCGGCGGCTCGAAGCCGAATTGGCTCGCCAGCTTGTCGAGGGGCACGAGCTCCGGCTTCTCCGAGATCCCGACCGTCCGCTGGCCCTGGACGTTCGAGTGCCCGCGCACCGGCGAGATGCCGGTTCCGTCGCGGCCGATCATGCCGCGCAGCAGCAGCATGTTCATCACCATGGCGACGTTCTCGAAGCCGTTCACGTGCTGGGTCAGGCCCATGCCGAAGAAGGCCGTCACGCGCTCGGCCTTCACGTAGACCGCGGCCGCGCCCTCGATCGCGGCGCGAGAGAGGCCCGATTCCGTCTCGATCTCCTCCCAGGCGGTGCCCCGCACCTTCGCCTCGAACGCCTCCAGCCCCTGTGTGTGCGCCTCGACGAAGGCCTGGTCGATGACCCGCCTGCCGTGCTGCTTCGCCTCGTCGTCGGCCGCGAAGACGTGCTTGCAGATGCCGAGGATGACCGCGATGTCGCCGCCGATCCTGACCTGGTGATACTGCGAGCTGATCCGGGTCTCCTTCCCGGTCAGCATCTCGATCGGGCTCTGTGGGTTCGTGAACACCTCGAGCCCGCGCTCGCGGACCGGGTTGAAGGTGATGATCTCGGTGCCGCGCTGTGCGGCCTCCTGCAGCGGATGCAGGAAGCGCGGCGAGTTCGTGCCCGGGTTCTGTCCAAAGAAGAACATGCAGTCCGTCTTCGCGAGATCGTCGTAGACGACGGTGCCGACCCCGACCCCGATCACCGTCTTCAGGGCGACGGAGGTCGTCTCATGGCACATGTTCGAGGAATCGGGCAGGTTGTTGTGGCCGTAGAGCCGGGCGAAGAGGCCGTAGAGATACGACGTCTCGAGGCTGGCGCGCCCGGACGCGTAGAAGATCACCGATTTCGGATCGAGCCGCGTCAGCTCCTGGCCGATCTCGGCGAAGGCCTCGTCCCAGCCGCACGCCACATACCTGTCCGTCGCCCGATCGTAGCGCAGCGGATGGGTGAGGCGGCCCTGCTGCTCCAGGTCGTAATCGCTCCACTCCCGGAGCTCGGTGACGCTGTGCTTCGCGAAGAGTTCGGGCGTGCAGCGCAGGCTCGTCAGCTCCCAGAGGGTCGCCTTGGCGCCGTTCTCGCAGAACTCGAAGGGGTGGTAGTCGGCCGGCTTCGCCCAGGAGCAGGACACGCACATGAAGCCGTGCGGCTTGTTCTGCTGCCAGAGCGTCTCGACCGCGGCGGGCGAGCTCCACTCCTTGCCGAAGATCTGGCTCACGCCTTTCAGCGATCCCCAACCGCCCGTCGGCCTGTCATACTCGACCGTCTTCACGTCGTCGGCCATGGCATCGCACCTCCGTCCCGCGTCAGGCTACACGCTCGCGCCCTGCCGCTCCCGGCCTGTCCTCGATCGTACGAGGGACCTCCCGGCACGGCCGACCCGGTCCGGGCGGCCCAGGCCCGACCCGTCAAACGCGCGACCCGCCGCCGAGGTCCCCGTGCGACCACACGTCGAGACGCATCGCGACGTCGTGTCCGGCCGGGCATTCCGCCGTCATCCCCTCAGCGACCGAAGACCCTCGTCGGCAAGGCTGAAGCTCGGGTTGAGGAACGGGTCGTTCCCCGATAGCTCTTCGCGGTGGCGGGACGCGAAATGCGCGAACTCGGCGTCCCTTCGGGCGGCTACGCCGGGCGCGTCGAGCATCTCCTTAATGGATGCGGATTCCATGTGCAGCGCGACGGCTTCGGGCACGAACAGGATGCGCCGGCCGCGGCGCCTCGCCCGAAGGCAGAGGTCCACGTCCTGGTAGATCGAGGGCAGCCGGGTGTCGAAGCCGCCGAGCTCGGAGAAGAGGGAGCGCCGGATCAGAAGCGCCGCACCCGTCACGCAGGACACGTCCCGGATCGCCGTCGACAGGAACAGGTAGTCGCCGTCCGGCAGCCGCGCGTGCCGCAGGACATGCCCGGCCCCGCCGCGATACCCGGTGAACATGCCCGCATGCTGGACGGTCTCGTCGGGGTAGAGCAGCAGGGGGCCCGCGATGCCGACACCCGGGTCGTCCAAGGGCCCGGACAGCCGGGCCAGCCAATCGGGCTCCGTCGGGACGATGTCGTCGTTCAAGAAGAGGAGCAGCTCGCCGCGGCCATCGGAGGCGCCGAGGTTGCATTGTTCGGAGAAGTTGAACCGCCGGTCGTAGTCGACGATCCTCAAAAGCGGGTGCGAACGCCACTTGGCCAGGGTCCGCAGGGCGAAAGGGTTCGTCGTGCCGTTCGAGACGACCGTGATCTCGACGATTCCGGAACCCCCGTCCCGCGTGAGATGCTGCAGCAGTTGGCCGAGGAGATGCCCCTTGTCCTTCGTGCAGATGACGACCGAGATCGATCTCCGCTCCGCCCGGCGCGACGACGCGGTCCCGCCCGATCGGATGACCTCCTGCCTCATCCGCCGGATATCGGCCTGCAGGTCGCGCGTCTCGACGACGGGAAGCGGGCAATGGGCGAGCTCGCCGGACGCGAGGTCGGGCGACACGAGGTCCAGGGCCGCGAGCAGCGTCTCCCTGGCCGCCTGACCCCGTCCCGATCGCGACACGACGGCGTTCATGAGGTCCGCTCGCATCGCGAAGCGCGAGAAGGTTGAATCGATGCTCCGGAGGTGCCCCGGATTGGCACCCGGCTGCAGCACCGGGAAGGTCTCGTCGCCGGCCGCGTGATACGTGTCGAAGACGCAGAGCCGGACGCGAGAGCTGAAGGTGGCCACCAAGGCCGCGAGCCCGGTCGCGTCGATCACGTCTCCGGCCTCCAGGACGAGCGCCATCGTGTCGGGAGCCGTGCGGTCGAGCGTCGAGAACGCCTTGTCGCCCCACGCGAGCGTGACCGGATCGAGGCCGAGAGCCGCGCCGGCCTCCATCACCGAGGCCCGGGTTCGATCCGCGGCGTCCGCCCTGTCGTGACGCGGGACGGCCAGCACGACGATGCCGCGATCCGGTGGGGTCGCCTCCGAAAGACCAGGGGGGGAGGGAGTTCGTCCCCCTCCCCCGTCATGCTGAGGAGCCTGCGGAGCAGGCGTCTCGAAGCACGCATGACGGGTGAGTGCTTCGAGACGAGCCGCTTCGCGGCTCTCCTCAGCATGACGCGGGAGGGCAGGGATCCTCAATCGGGCCGCACCCTGGAGTCGCTCTGCCGTCCAGTCCGCCGCGCGCCGGCTCCGCCAGACGTGAAACCGCGTGGTCGGCAAGCCGAACCTGGCGTCGAGCGCCACGAGCGGCATCGCGACGTAGCCGCCGGCGAAGCCATGCTCGACGAAATGGACCAGCGGGTTCTTGCCGGACTCGGCGACGTCCGGATAGGCGCCGACGTACCAGGCGGTGTCGAACGCGCCCGAGGGGTCGCGCTGCTCGCGCGCCCCTGTCGTGAGATAGTGCTGAAGCGCCGTCTCGCTGCGCGTGTCGACGTCAGGATAACGGGCGAGATACCAGCCCGTATCGAAGTGCCGCGAGGGGTCGCGCCCCTCGGCACGGCCCCGCGTCAGGAAGTGCAGGAGCGGCTGCACGCCCTGCGCCGCGACGTCGGGATAGGTGTCGAGATACCAGCGCTCGTCGAAGACCGGATGCGCCCGGAACCCGAGACGCCAGCCGGTCTCGAGGTAGTGGCGAAGCGGGTCGGCCCGCACGCCGGGCTCGTCGCCGTGCCGGGCGACGTACGCGGCAAGATCGAAGAGAGGATGCGGCTGCCGCAGCTCCGCCGCCCCGTTCTCGATGAAATGCAACAGCGGGTTCTTGCCGGACGCCGCGACGTCCGGAGCGCGGGACAGGTAGAACGCCGTCGAGAAGAGCGGATGCGGATCCTCGATCGGCGTCCGCAGGAAGTGCTCGGCCGCCTCTGTCGGGCTGTCGAAGGCCACGCCGATCCGGGACCCATAGAACGCCGGGTCGACGAGACCGCTCTTCGACAGGACGTCGACCGCCCGGCGACGGCGACGCCCCGCCGACAGCGACCGATAGGCTCGGGCGAGCAACGTCCGAAGAGCTTTCACTGAAGAGTTCGCCGTCCCCGCGATCGGCCTTTATCGTCCGCGGCTATCGCTTCTTCCCGAGCTCGGCCGCGATGTCCTTCACGAGCCGGCCCGCCTTGCGGTGAGCCGCCACGATCTGGTCGCGCGTCACGCCCCAGCGCTTCATCCAGAACTCCACCGCCTGACGCTCGGACAGGTCGATGCGGTCCTTGTCGATCACGCCGCGCTTGTCCTTCAGGCCGGCCATGTCCCGCCTCCCGGTCCGGGGACGACCGGCCTCACGCCGCCTTCTTGCGGCCGCGCTTCTTCGGCTCGGGGCTCGCGGGTCCCTCGGCGACCGCCGCCTTCCGGCCGAAGCCGCGGGCCTTCGCCATCTCGGAGCGGGCCTTGGTCGAGTTCGGGGCGACCATCGGGTAATCCGAGGCGAGCTGCCATTTCGCGCGATACTCGGCCGGGGTCAGGCCATGGCCCGACAGGTGTCGCTTCAGCGACTTGTAGCGCTTCCCGTCCTCCAGGCTGATCAGGTAGTCGGGCGTAACCGACTTCTTGATCGACACGGCCGGGACAGGTTTCACCGCATCCGCCTTCGCGGGCGCCGCTCCAAGACCGGCAAGGGCGAGATGGACCGAGCTGATCAGCTCCGCGATGTCGCCGGGCCGGACCGTGTTGTTGGCCAGATAGGCGGCCACGAGACCGGCCGTCAGATCGACGGCGCTCGATGATGCAGGCTGAAAATCGTCCAAGGTGGAATCTCCGTTCGCGCGATCGACCTCTGATGACGATCGATGGCATTGGTCAAGTAGCGGCGCGCATACGACCGAAGCGACGCCCGTAGCATCAGATGGTCGATCGGATCAAATCTTTCCAGCCCGAAACGCGGAGCTTCCTCTGAAGACCTGAGGACTACCCCAGCCGGCACGGGGCGCGTCAAAGGTCCCGCGCCGTCAGGGACCAACGTCCGAGCGCGGACGAATGCTGGCCGCAACCGTGACGCCGTCCCTGGCCTCGACCGCGACGCCGACGGAGGGAGACAGCCGGACGGCGTCGCCATGGTCGATTCGGGTTGGACGCCCGTCGATGCGGATCTCGCAGGGCCCGAGCGGCGCGTGGAGCACGAGGTCCCCGGGCGGGATCGACACCGTCCCGGGCCCATCGAGGACGTGAAGTTCAACCGTGACCCGCTCCCGGTCGCCCATCAGGTTCAGGACCTCGACCGGGCCATGGCCGAGCTCGCTCCGGATCGCCCACTCGCCGGGAAACCGCACCGGGACCAGCGGCCGTGCGTCGAAGGCCTGGCCGTCGTCGACGCGCAGGACCAGCCCGCGCCCGCCGGTCACGACCAGGATGCGATCCTGACCCGACAGGTCGGAGAACGGCGCGGGCCGCTCGATGCGGGTCGCGCCGAAGCGCCAGACCATCCCGGTCCAGCCGCCCGGCTCGGCACCAGGCCGATAGGCGTCGGCGATGTCGACGGTCACCCCGCCGCCGTTCTTCCAGGGCGTGCGCCGGAAGCCCTGCCGCGGGAGGGGAATGAGGTCAGGAGCGTGTTCCATGCGGAAACCTGGTCGGGGGACCTTCATTCCACCCCTCGTCATCTGGGACTCTTGGAGGGGCCCGGATTGTCATTCCGGGGCGGCGCAGCCGAGCCCGGAACCCATAAACGCCAACGCCGTCGATGCGGCACTCACACCGTCAGGGCTGACGTCGTTAGCGTCTATGGGTTCCGGGCTCTCGCTCCGCGAGCCCCGGAATGACAGCCGTAGCGATCGAACGTCACGGCGCGTAGTCGTAGTTGCCGTTTCGCCAGACGTAGAGGACATAGCCGGGCGCGGTGATGTCGCCCTTGCGGTCGAAACCGACGTCGCCGAGCAGCGTCCCGAAGCGCTCCTTCTTCAGCGTGGCGGAAAGCGTCGCCGGGTCCGTCGATCCGGCCCGCCCGGCGGCCTGGACGAGGGCCTGCACGGCCGCGTAGCCGTAGAGCGTGAACCCGTCCGGATCGATGCCGCGTCCCTTGAACGCGTTCACGATCGCGGCCGCCTCGGGGCGTTTCCGGGGATCGGGGTTGAACGTCATCAGCACCCCGTCCGTCGCGGGGCCGCCGATCGCCCCGAACTCCTTGCTGGCCATCCCAGACCCGGTGAACCATTGCCCACGATAGGCCTGGTCGACCGACTGGCGGACGAGGGTTCCGAGCTCCTGGGGGTAGCCGCCGTAATAGACGAGCCCGATGCCGGCCGATTTCAGCCGGCTGATCACGGCCGTGTAGTCGCGCTCCCCGGGCGTGATCCCGGCGAAGAGCGCCTCCGCGATGCCGAGCGCTCCGAGGTTCGTTTTCACCGCCTCGGCGAGCCCCCGGCCGAACGGCGCGTTGTCATGCAGGATCGCGATCTTCTGGCCCTTGAAGCGCTCGGCGATGATCTCGGCCGTGAGCTTGCCCTGGGCGTCGTCGCGGCCGCAGACCCGGAAGATGCCCGGGAGCCCG
>CAXTKM010000026.1:21613-26792 GCA_964244795.1 uncultured Enterovirga sp. | reverse complement strand
CGGCGCGAGGGAAATGGCCTGGAGAGGTCGCGACGTGGAAACCTCCTCGATCGCGGCCCGTCCTCCGGAGGAGCCCGAGCCGTGCTGACATCCGTCCTCATCGCCAACCGGGGCGAGATCGCCTGCCGGATCATCCGGACCGCGAGGCGGCTCGGCCTGCGGACGATCGCCGTCCATTCCGAGGCCGATGCCGGCGCGCTGTTCGTGCGCGACGCCGACGAGGCGCATCCCATCGGGCCGGCGCCGGCCCGCGACAGCTACCTCGTCATCGACCGCATCATCGAGGTCGCGAAACGGACCGGCGCCGCCGCGATCCATCCCGGCTACGGATTCCTGTCGGAGCGGGCCGAGTTCGCGGAGGCCTGCGCGGTGGCCGGGATCGTCTTCGTCGGCCCGCCCGCCTTGGCGATCCGGGCGATGGGCTTGAAGGACGCCGCGAAGGCGCTGGTCGCGGCGGCCGGCGTGCCGGTCGTCCCGGGGTATCACGGCAGCCGGCAGGAGCCGGAGTTCCTGCGCCAGAAGGCCTACGAGATCGGCTATCCGGTGCTGATCAAGGCGGTCGCGGGCGGCGGCGGCAAGGGCATGCGGCGGGTCGACAGGGCCGCGGATTTCGAGGCCGCGCTCGAGGGCGCGCAGCGCGAGGGCGCGAGCGCCTTCGGAGACCCGCGCGTGCTGGTCGAGAAATACGTGCTGTCGCCGCGCCACGTCGAGGTGCAGGTCTTCGCGGACGGGCACGGCCATGTCGTCCACCTCTTCGAGCGCGACTGCTCCCTCCAGCGCCGCCACCAGAAAGTGATCGAGGAGGCGCCGGCGCCCGGGCTCTCGCCCGAGATGCGGGCCACCATGGGCGCGGCCGCGGTCGAGGCGGCCCGGGCCGTGGGCTATGTCGGGGCCGGCACGGTCGAGTTCATCGCCGACGCCCGGGAAGGGCTCCGGCCGGACCGCTTCTTCTTCATGGAGATGAACACCCGCCTCCAGGTCGAGCATCCCGTGACGGAGGCGATCACGGGGCTCGACCTCGTCGAGCTCCAGCTTCGCGTCGCCTCCGGCGAGCGGCTTCCCTTCGGTCAGGAAGATCTCCGGATCGGGGGGCACGCCGTCGAGGCCCGGCTCTACGCCGAGGATCCGGAGAACGGCTTCCTGCCTTCGACCGGCAAGCTCTGGGCGCTTCGCTTCCCGAAGGGCGAAGGCATCCGGGTCGATACCGGCGTCGAGCAGGGTGACACCGTCACGCCCTTCTACGACCCGATGATCGCGAAGATCGTCGCGCATGGCCCGGACCGCGACACGGCGCTCGACCGGCTCTCCGCGGCTCTCGCCGGGACGCTGGTCGCCGGCCCGAAGACGAACGTCGCGTTTCTCCGGGCGCTCTGCGACGCCCCGGCCTTCCGGTCGGGCGCCTTCGACACGGGTTTCATCGACTCGGGCGGGGGCGGGGCGCTGACCGGGCGGGTCGAGCCGGAGGGCGAGGCCGTCGCGGCGGCCGTGTCCGTGTTGCTGGAGCGACTCGATCGGTCTCTCGATCCGCCGACGTCCGGCTCGGCCGTATCCGGCTCGCGACGGTGGCAGCACGATCCGTGGCGGACCGCCGACGCCTTCCAGCTCGGCGGTGCCCGGGAGACCGCGTTCCCGCTCGTCGTGGACGGAGAGCGGACCGAGGCTCTCCTTTCGTGGCGGGGAGAGACGCTGCACGTCGCGGTTCCTCGGTTTGCCTACGCCGGAGCGCCCGCCCTGAGCTGGGACGAGCGCACCGGCCTTCGAGCGGTCGACGCGGGTCGCGGCCACGTCGTGCCGACGCCGGACGGCGTCCTCCTCGTCACGGCCGGCCGGCAGACCCGCGTCGCGGCCTTCGATCCGTTCGACATCGACATCGAGCACCTGGACGCCGGCGACGCGATCAAGGCGCCGATGCACGGGAAGCTCATCGCGGTCCTGGTCGCGACCGGCGACCGGGTCACGAAGGGCCAGCGGCTCGCGGTCGTCGAGGCGATGAAGATGGAGCACGCGCTGGTCGCGCCCCGCGACGGCGAGGTCGCCGAGGTCTCGGCCGCGCCGGGCGACCAGGTCGCCGAGGGCGCGCGCCTCGTGACCCTGGTCGCCTTGGCGCCGTCTTGAGGTCGCGCAAAGCTGGGGATGGCGGCGAAGAGGTCGCGGTGACCGCAGGCCTGTCGCCGGTATAGTCGGCGCCATGGCGCTCCACCTCATCAAGCTCTGCGTCGGGATCGACACGATCGGCGAACTCGAGGATTGGATCGTCGAGCGCCGAAGGCGGGCCGGCGGCGGCCGCGGGCCGGACGGGCACGCCCACGTCACCCGCATGATGCCGAAGCGCGCCGACGCCCTCACGGCGGGCGGCTCGCTCTACTGGGTCATCAAGGGCCAGCTCTGCTGCCGCCAGGCGATCCGGGCGGTGCAGGCCTTCACGGACGGGGAGGGCGTCGGACGCTGCCGCCTCGTGCTCGACCCCGCGGTCGTTTCGGTCGCGCCGCGGCCGTGCCGCCCCTTCCAGGGCTGGCGCTACCTCGAGACGGCCGACGCACCGACCGATCTCGGCTCCGAAGCCGGCGCGATCCGGGCGTTGCCGGAGGCGCTCCGGCGCGAGCTCGTCGACCTCGGATTGCTGTGATGATCCTCCGCGCCGCCGCCTTCTCCCTCCCGGTCCTCGCGCTGGTGTCGGCGGCGGACGCCGAATCGCCGTGCCCGGAGCCGGGGACGCGACCCGATCGCTCGGCGACGTCGCAGCGGTGCCGGACGGCGGCGCCCAGGAAGGTCGAGCCCTACGACCCCGATCGCCTCAAGGCCGGCAGCCGCCCGGGCTTCATCGACCTCGGCGGCGGCACCGAGATCCAGGTCGGCGGACGGGCCAGGATGGAGTTCGACAGCCGGCGGTGACGACATGCCCTAACCGCGCCGCCGATCCCACCCCTGCAGGGGAGGGCCGAGTCGAAGCGAAGCTTCGAACCGGGGTGGGGTCTTCCCGGCCGGGGATCCCCACCCCGGTTCGGCTTCGCCGACTCGCCCTCACCTGCAGGGGAGGGATCAGGCCGGAGTGCTTGCAAGGCTTGCGATGATGCTCAAAAGGACGGCTTGGACGATCCTGATCGCTCTCGCCCTGACCGTCACCGTAGCGTTGCCGGCCCTCGCCCAGCCGAAGCGGCTCCCTGCCTGCGAGGCCGAGCTCGGGGCGCGTCGGGCCGCGGAGCTCCTGCGCGACTGCCGCGCCGTCTCCCTCGACGCGCGGGCATGCCGCCCGGACGCGCCCTGCGCCACGCTCCGCGACGCGACCCGCCTCGCCTGCGAGGAGGCCGGGGCCGACGCGCTGCCGCCCTGCGAGAGGCATGTCGAGATCGACGACGACGAAGACGAGTAGGATCGGGCCGGCAAGCCTGTTAGACGCGCGCCATGAAACGCGCCTCGCTCTCACTCCTCACCGTCTGCGGCCTCGAAGAGCTGGACGGGCATCGCGGCAGCGGCGTGACGCACGTGCTGTCGATCCTCGACCCGGGAACGCCCGATCCCGAATCGTTCAGGCTCTACGACCGCCATCACCGGACGACGCTCCGCTTCCACGACATCGTGCAGCCGATGGACGGCATGATCCTGCCCGAGCGCCGCGACGTGGAGGAGATCGCGGCCTTCGGCGAGGAAATCGTGGACGACGTCGCCGAGGAGGGCGGAGGGCGGCTCCTCATCCACTGCCACATGGGCATCTCGCGATCGACCGCCGCCATGGCGACGATGCTGGCCCAGGCCTATCCCGACGACAGCGACGGGGAGATCGTCGCGCGCCTGACGGCCATCCGGCCGCAATCCTGGCCGAACGCCCGCATGATCGGCTTCGCGGACGACATCCTCGGCCGGAACGGCGGCCTGTCGGAGGCCGTCCGGCAGCTCCACGCCCGGCAGATCGCGGACAAGCCGCATCTCGCCGAGGTCATGCGTCGGCTCGGGCGGGCGTCCGAGGTCGACCGCGCGCTCGGGGTCGATCGCCCCTTGGGCACCGCTGCGGCCTGACCCGCTCGCCATGCTGATCGGGATCGACTGGGGCGGCACCAAGATCGAGGCGGTCGCGCTCGGACAGGACGGCGAGATCCTGGCGCTGCGCCGGGTCGCGACCCCGAAGGGCGACTACGACGGCTGCGTCCGGGCAATCGCGGCCCTCGTCCGGGACCTGGAGGCGGAGACCGGCCGTACCGGCTCCGTCGGGATCGGGATCCCGGGCGCGATCTCGCCCGCGACCGGTCTCGTGATGAACGCGAACTCGACCTGGAACATCGGCCGGCCGCTCGACGGCGATCTCGCGGCCGCGCTCGGTCGGCCGGTCCGGGTCGAGAACGACGCGAACTGCTTCGCGGTCTCCGAGGCCGTGGACGGCGCGGGCGCGGGCGCGAGCGTCGTCTGGGGCGTGATTCTCGGCACGGGGGCCGGGTCCGGAATCGCGGTCGAGGGCCGGGCGCTCGGCGGCCGGAACCGGATCGCCGGCGAGTGGGGCCACAACCCGCTGCCCTCGCCGAGGGACGACGAGCGCCCCGGGCCGCCGTGCTATTGCGGCCGGAGCGGCTGCATCGAGACCTTCGTGTCCGGCACCGGCATCGAGCGCGATCATCGCGACAGGACCGGACGCGCGCTCGTGGCGGCGGAGATCGTCGAGGCGATGCGCGGCGGCGAGCCGGAGGCGGTCCGGACCTTCGCGCTCTACCTCGATCGCCTCGCGCGCGGCATCGCCTACGTCGTGAACCTCCTCGATCCCGACGTGATCGTGCTCGGCGGCGGCATGTCGAACGTCGACGAGCTCTATGCCGAGCTTCCGGCCCTGATCCGCCCGGCTGTGTTCTCCGACGCCTTCTCGACGCCGGTCGTGAAGGCGCTTCACGGCGATTCGTCCGGGGTCCGGGGCGCGGCCTGGCTCTGGAAGTCGTGAGGCCGGATCGCCGGACAGGAGCCCGCGCGACGTGATCCGCCACGGCGCGATGGTGGTCCTGCTCGGCGTCGCCTGGGGCCTGAACTGGCCCGCGGTGCGCCTCGCGCTGGGCGAGATCACGCCCTGGACGCTTCGGGCCACGGGCTTCACGGCGGCGACGGTCCTGATGTTCGCGGCCATGCTGGCCTTCCGCGTGTCGCCCGCCGTGCCGCGCCGCCACTGGCTCCGCCTCGCCGGAGTCGGCGGGCTGTCGATCGT
>CAXTKM010000026.1:0-21603 GCA_964244795.1 uncultured Enterovirga sp. | reverse complement strand
CGGGCTCGCGGGATCTCGCCCTACGTGCCCCGCGTTCAGTGGGGGCGTCTTCTCGTGGTCGGCGCACTCTCCGTGCTCGCCTACAACCTGTTCAGCGCCTTCGCGCAGCTCTCCGCCTCGACGAGCCGAAGCGCGGTCCTGTCCTACACGATGCCGATCTGGGCCGTGATCTTCGCCCGCGTGATCCTCGGCGAGCCGTTCGACCGCCGCCGCCGCCTCGGGCTCGGCCTCGGGGCGGCCGGCCTCGCGGCGCTCGGCTGGCCTCTCGTGCTCTCGGGCGAGCTCTCGATCGGGTTGCTGTTCGCGCTCCTGTCGGGCGTCGTCTGGGCGGCCGGCAGCGTGATGCTGAAGCGCTGGCCGGTCGCCGCCTCGCCGCTCGTCATCACGGCCTGGCAGTTGGCGCTCGGGGCGATGCTGACGACGCTCGGGATGCTCGCCTTCGAGGGCTGGCCGCGGCACCTGCCCGTCGAGGCCCGGACCTGGGCCGGGCTCGGCTACAACATCCTGATCGGCCAAGCCTTCGCCTCGACGCTCTGGTTCACGATGCTGGGCCGCATGCCGGCCGGGATCGCTGCGATCGGATCGCTGCTCGTGCCCGGAATCGGCGTCATCGGCGCGACTCTGATCCTCGGCGAGCGCCCGACGGGTTTCGACTGGCTCGGCCTCGCGCTGATCGTCGCCGCCTCGGCATCCGTTCTCCTGCCCGAACGCAAGGGCATGTCGATGGCCGCGGCGGCAACGGATTCCTCACCCTCGTCGGCCACCGTAGCGCCCGCGGCGGATCGGCCGCGTCGGGCCGAGGAAACCGGATGAGCGCCTGGCGCGACACCCGCAACGCGCGATCGCTCGCCCGCCTCGAGAAGGCGTTGCCGCCGATCTTCCCGGCGCCCGTCCTCCACCACGCCCTGACCCGGCCGCTCGTGCCCCCGACCCCCCGTCGCGCCATGGAGAGCTTCTGGCGCGCGCACCCGCTCCGGGCGGACCGTCTCGCCCGGGCTCTGGCGGGCCGCTCCGGCACGCCGGACGGATGGACCTGGCGGCTCGACGCCGTCCCGGACGGGCGGCGCAGCCACTTCCGGTCGCCGCCCGCGCCCTTCCGCGAGCCCGCCTTCGGGCGTGGGCCCGGCTCCTGCTGCGTCTGCGGCCAGCCGGTCTTCCGCTTCGGCTGGCACCGCGACCTCTGGGCCGATGGCAAGCCGAACCGCCGTGCCTCGTGGCACTCCGCCTGCGTCACCGCCTGGCAGCTCTGGTGCGATCCCGTCGGGCAGGTCCGGCCGTTGAAGCGGTGGCAGCGCCATCGCTGCGGCGAGACCGGCAAGCGCCTGCTCCGGACGGCCGAGATCGATCACCGGGTGCCGCTGTTCCGGGTCTGGCGCGAGCACCGGGATCTCGCCTGGCCGGACCTCCTGGCCTTCTGGGGCGCGCCGAACCTGCAGGTGATCAACCGCGACGCCCACCTCGCGAAATGCGCGAGGGAAGCCGGCACCCGCGCGGCGGCGCGGCCCGGCAGCGTGCTCCCGGCGCCGCCCGAGCCCTGATCCATTCCGGCCGGTGATGGCTGCCATCACGGCCCGGCGTTTGGCAAAGGGCGCAGGTGCGCGTAATGGCGGCCTTGCCCGCGAGCGCGCGGGCCGAGGGTTGACGAGATGGTCGCGCGCATCGGACGAATGTCGCCGGGCTGGATCGTCTTCGCCGGCTGCGCGATCGCGCTGATCAGCTTCGGGCCGCGGGCCTCGGCCGGGCTGTTCCAGCTCCCGATGATCTCCACCTATGGCTGGGGGCGCGACACCTTCGGGCTCGCGATCGCGATCCAGAACCTCCTGTGGGGACTGGGCTCGCCGGTCGCGGGCGGCCTCGCCGATCGCTACGGGGCGACCCGGGTGCTCTGGTTCGGAGCGACCCTCTACGCCGCCGGCCTGGTCGTGATGTCCTACGCGACGACGCCCGGCGTGCTGCACTTGGGGGCGGGCGTCCTGATCGGGTTCGGGCTCTCGGCCGCCTCGTTCAACCTCGTCCTCGGCGCCTTCGGGAAGCTGCTGCCGGAGAGCTGGCGGCCGCTCGCGTTCGGGGCCGGGACGGCGGCCGGTTCCTTCGGGCAGTTCTTCTACCCGCCGATCGGCAATCTCCTGATCGCGTCCTTCGGGTGGCAGGAGGCGCTGCAGATCTTCGCGCTCAGCGTGCTCCTGGTCGTCCCGCTGGCGACGCTGCTCGCGACCCGGCCCGGCCCGAACCGGACGCCCATGGGCGGCCCGAGCCCGGCTCCGAACCAGTCGATCCGGCAGGCGCTGGGCGAGGCCTTCCGGCACCGGAGCTTCGTGCTGCTCACGCTCGGCTTCTTCACCTGCGGCTTCCAGCTCGCCTTCATCACGGTGCACCTCCCGGCCTACCTGAAGGATGCCGGGCTCTCGGCCTCGATCGGCGGCTGGACCCTCGCCATCATCGGGCTGTCGAACGCGGTCGGCTCGCTCGCATCGGGCTGGCTCTCGACCCGGATGCCGATGCGCCACCTCCTCGCCTGGATCTATCTCGGCCGCGCGCTCGCGATCGCGGTCTTCATCATGATCCCGCCGACGCCCGTGACCTGCATCCTGTTCGGCTTCTCGATCGGGCTCCTCTGGCTCTCGACCGTGCCGCCGACCTCGGCGCTCGTGATGCTGATGTTCGGCACGAAGTATATGGCGATGCTCTACGGCTTCGTCTTCCTGTCGCATCAGGTCGGCGGCTTCCTCGGGGTCTGGCTCGGCGGGCTGCTCTACGAGACCTTCGGCAACTACACCCTCGTCTGGTGGCTCTCGGTCGCGCTCGGGATCGCGTCGGCGGTGATCAACCTGCCGATCCGGGAACAGCCGGTGGTCCGGCCGGTTGCCCTCGCGCCGGGCTGACCGGCGACGGGACCGACCGATGGACACCGAGCTCACCTACCTCGCCTGGACGGTCGTCGTCGGGCTCGTCCAGGTCTTCGCGACCGCGCAGTTCTTCACGGCGGCGAACGGGCTTCCCTATGGGGCGAGCTCGCGCGACACGCCGCCGCCGCGCCGGATGTCGATCCACGGCGAGCGCCTGGAGCGGGCGACGAAGAACCTCCTCGAGACGCTGCCCTTCGCGATCGCGGCGATCCTGATCGCGCATGTCGCGAACCGCCACAACGCCTACACGGCCTGGGGCGCCGCGCTCTATTTCTGGGGCCGGGTCGTCTATGTCGGCATCTACGTCGCCGGGATCGCCTATGTCCGGACCGCGGTCTGGCTCGTGTCGATCCTCGGCATCATCCTGGTCCTCCTCGGGCTCCGCTTCGGCTGACGAGGCCTGAGACGTGCGCCAGCGAAGAGGCGTCATCGGCCGAACGTCTATCGCCGCTCTCCGAGGAATCGCCGCGCCCTCCGGGCTCGGCCGACAGGGATGATCGCATGTCCAAGGTTCTCGTTCTCTACTATTCCTCCTACGGGCATATCGAGGCGATGGCGCATGCCGCGGCCGAGGGCGCCCGCTCCGCCGGAGCCGAGGCCGTCGTAAAGCGCGTCCCTGAGACTGTGCCGCACGACGTGGCCTCGGCGTCGCATTACAAGCTCGAACAGGCGGCCCCCGTCGCGAGCGTCGACGAGCTGCCCGACTACGACGCGATCCTGTTCGGCACGCCGACCCGCTACGGCAACATGACGGCGCAGATGAAGTCCTTCATCGACCAGACCGGCGGCCTCTGGGCCAAGGGGGCGCTGAACGGCAAGGTCGGCGGCGTCTTCACCTCGTCCGCGACGCAGCACGGAGGCCAGGAATCCACGATCCTGACTTTCCTGCCGGTGCTGATGCATCTCGGCTTCGTGATCGTCGGGCTGCCCTATTCTTTCCAGGCCCAGATGGGCGTCGGGGAGGTGATGGGAAACTCGCCCTACGGCGCATCCACGATCGCCGGCGGCGACGGCAGCCGCCAGCCGAGCGCGGTCGAACTCGACGGCGCGCGGTTCCAGGGCAGGCACATCGCCGAGATCGCGGCGAAGCTGCGGGGGTAGGAGGTCTCCGACACTCGTTGTCATCACCGGGCTTGTCCCGGTGATCTTGGTTCCCGAGCGGGGCATTTCGTCGAGCGGGATGGCCGGGACATGCCCGGCCTTGACAGGGTACAGTCACCGTCCCGCCGCCGCCCGCGTGAGCCGATCGTTGATCGCTTCGCCGAGACCGCCGTTTGGGATCGGCGAGACGGCGATCGTGCCCGCCCCGCCCGCGTCGAGCCGTCGGAGATAGCCGAACAGGTTCGCGGCCGCCTCCGCGAGGTCGCCGGCGGGGCTGAGGTTCAGGGCCGCCGCTGCCGTCGCGGCTCCTGCAAACGCTCCGCCGCCGAACAGCAGCGCCGCCTCGCCCGGCCGGATCTCGCGCGCTTCGAGCCGCACCCGGGCGCGCGGCGCGTAATGCGACAGGAGCGCGCCCGGCGCGAGCGGTCGATCGGAGCCCGGGTCGCCCTCGGCGAGAGTCACGCCGAGCACGGCCTCGATCGCCTCGCGGGGAACGCCGCCCGCCCGCAGCAGCACCGGCCCGCCGCCGAGGCAGGCGACGATCGTCGATTCGAGCCCGACCGCGCAGGCGCCACCCTCGACGACGGCATCGATACGGCCGTCGAGATCGCCCTGCACGTGCGCCGCCGTCGTCGGGCTTACCCGGCCGGAGAGATTGGCGGAGGGCGCGACGACCGGGACGGCGCAGCGCTCCAGCAACGCGCGGGCGACCGGATGGGATGGGATTCTGAGCCCGACGCTTTCCAGGCCGGCGCGGCCCAGGTCGCAAACGGTGCCGCCCTCGGCGAGCGGCACGACCAGCGTCAGCGGCCCGGGCCAGAACGCCGCGGCGAGGCGCTCGGCGGAGGGGTCGAAGCGGCCCTCGCGTCGCGCGGCCTCGACTGACGCGACATGGGCGATCAGCGGGTTGAAGCGCGGGCGCCCCTTCGCCTCGTAGAGCGCCGCGACAGCCGCGGCGTCGCGCCCGTCGGCCCCGAGGCCGTAGACGGTCTCCGTCGGGAAGGCCACGAGCCCGCCCTCGAGGATCAGCCCCGCCGCGCGCGCGATGCCGTCCGGGCCGGGGGCGAGCCGCTCGGTCGCACGGGCGAGGCGGCGCAGCTCCGTTGACGCGGTTCCGCTCACGGCACATTGATCCCGCTCATCCGGCGCCGCTAGGGGAGGGGTGCCGCGACGTCAATCCCGGAGCATCCGATGAGCTACAGGGCCCCGGTCATCGACATGACCGCCACGATGCGCCATGCGGCCGGGCTGGACCGCGCCGTGCGGGACGGCCTTCTCGGCGACCTGACGGTCGAGGACGTCGGCGCGATCCTGGAGGAGGGCGCCCGGTTCGCGGGCGAGGTGATCGCGCCCTTGAACCGTGTCGGTGACACGGCTGGCACGCCGCTCACGGATGGCCGGATCACGATGCCGCCCGGGTTTCGCGAGGCGTACCGAAGCTGGATCGAGGGCGGCTGGAACGCGCTCCCGGGGCCGGTCGAATACGGCGGCCAGGGTCTGCCGGCCGTCGTCGCGGTCGCCTGTTCCGAGATGTGGAACGCGGCCGCGATGGCCTTCGGGCTCGGGCCGCTCCTGACCGCGGGCGCGGTCGAGGCCGTCGACAAGCACGGCTCTGAGGAGCTGAAGGCAGGCTATCTCGCAAAGCTCGTGTCCGGCGAATGGACCGGGACCATGAACCTGACCGAGCCGCAGGCGGGCTCGGACCTCTCGGCGCTCCGGTCCCGCGCCGAGCGCGCGGGCGACGGCACCTACCGGATCGCGGGCACGAAGATCTACATCACCTACGGCGAGCACGACCTGACCTCCAACATCATCCACCTCGTCCTCGCGCGGCTGCCCGACGCGCCGCCCGGCACGCGGGGGATCTCCCTCTTCCTCGTCCCGAAGGTCCTGCCGGACGGCTCCGCGAACGACCTCCGCTGCGCCGGGATCGAGCACAAGCTCGGCATCCACGCCTCGCCGACCTGCACGATGGTCTTCGGCGACGGCGGCGGGGCGACGGGGTGGCTCGTCGGCGAGGAGAACCGGGGGCTCGCGTGCATGTTCACGATGATGAACAGCGCCCGGCTGAACGTCGGGATCCAGGGCGTCGCGATCGCCGAGCGCGCCTATCAGGCGGCGCTCAGCTACGCGAAGGAGCGGCGCCAGGGCCGCGTCGCGGGCGAGGCCGGAACCGGTGAAGCGGGATCCGGCGAGGCCGGATCTGGCATGAGCCCGATCGTCGGGCATGCCGACGTCCAGCGCATGCTGCTCACCATGAAGGCCGAGACCGCGGCCGCCCGCGCGATCTGTTATCTCACCGCCGCCGCGATCGACCGCTCGCGGCTCGGGAAGGACCCGGCGGAGCGGGCGAAGGCCGGCGCGCGCGCCTCGCTCCTCACTCCGGTCGCGAAGGCGTTCTCGACCGATATCGGGATCGAGGTCGCCTCGATCGGGATCCAGGTCCATGGCGGCATGGGCTTCGTCGAGGAGACCGGGGCGGCGCAGCATCTGCGCGACGCCCGGATCGCCGCGATCTACGAGGGCACGAACGGGATTCAGGCGATCGACCTCGTGACCCGCAAGCTGCCGGCCGGAGGCGGCGAGGCCGTCCGGGCGGAGATCGCGTCGATGCGGGCGATCCTGCGCCGGGTCGTCACGAAGGGCACCCCCGCCTTCGGGACTACGGCCGCGCGGCTCCGGGAATCGATCGAATGCCTCGACCGCGCGACGTCCTTCATGCTGCGCGTCCTCGCCGGCAACGATCCCGGGCCGGCGCTCGCGGGGGCGACGCCCTATCTGCGGCTGTTCGGGCTCGCCTCGGGAGGAGCGCTGCTCGCCGAGATCGCTCTCGCCTCCGAGGGCGAGGGCGACGAGGGTGCCGCCGGACGGGTGGCGCTCTGCCGCTTCTTCGCCGAGAACCTCGCGACGGCGGCCGGGGGCCTCGAGGCGACCGTCGTCGCGGGCGGCGGGTTCCTCGACGACGCCCGCCTCGCCCTCGCGAGCTGACCGCGCCATGATCATCGTCCACCGCGCCCAGCCGGACAATCCGGGCCTGCTCGACCGGCAGGTGCTCGCCGCCGCCGACGCGATCCCCCCTGACGCGATCTGGATCGACCTCGTCCGGCCGACGTCGGACGAGGACCGCAAGACCGAGCGCTTCCTCGGGATCGAGGTCCCGACCCGCGAGGATCAGCAGGACATCGAACCCTCCGAGCTCCTCTACGCGGAGCACGGCGCGCGCTATCTCACGACCCGGCTCCTGACTCGGGCCGACGAGGACGAGCCGGAGCTCGTCGGCATCACCTTCATCCTCAAGGACAACGCCCTCGTCACGGTGCGCTACGCGGAGCCCCGCGCCTTCGCGATGTTCGCGACCAAGGCCTCGCGCCCCTTCGGCTGCGGCCGGACCGGCGAGGAGATCCTGGGAGGGCTCGTCGAGACGATCATGGACAGGGCGGCCGACATCCTGCAGCTCGCGGGCGAGCGGATCGACAGCCTGTCCCGGAGCGTGTTCCGGTCGCAATCCGATCCCGGCGTCCGCAACGCGGAGTACCAGGACACGCTGCGCGCCCTCGGCCATTGGGGCGATCTCATCTCGAAGCAGCGCGAAAGCCTCGTCTCGATCGAGCGCACCATCCTGTTCCTGTCCGCGAGCTACCGGGCCCTCAAGGTCAACAAGGAGCTGCGCGACCAGATGCGGACGACGCTCCGCGACCTCCAGTCGCTCGAGGAGCACGCGACGTTCCAGGCGAACAAGATCCAGTTCCTGCTCGACGCGACGCTCGGCCTCGTCAATCTCGAGCAGAACAACATCATCAAGCTGTTCTCGGTCATGGCCGTCGTGTTCATGCCCCCGACCCTGATCGCCTCGATCTACGGCATGAACTTCAAGCACATGCCGGAGCTCGAATCCCGGATCGGCTACCCGCTGGCGCTGGTCCTGATGGTGGTCGCCGCCGTCGCACCCTATTTCTTCTTCCGCATCAAGCGCTGGCTGTAGGCCGAGACTCGACCGGACTCCCTCTCCCTCCCGCCGGCCGATGGCCGGCCGGGAGAGGGGACGGCGCGCTGTCGTTAGGACCGCGGCTCCGCTCCCGCCCGAGCGTCGCCCAGACCGTGGCGAAGAGGCACCACAGCGCGGGTGCCACGATCGGCAGGCGGATCGAGAACACGAGCCCGACGAGAAGCGGCGAGAGGGCCACGAGGGCGAGCAGAGCGGCATGCGTGGGCCGGCCGCCCGCGAGGGCGTGGCGCGCCATGAGGGCGATCGGGATCCCGAGCAGGATCAGGTCGTAATCCATCAGGTAGGGCGTCGCGATGATCGTCGCCGCGACCGCGAGCGCGACCTTCAGGTCGTGCGGCCCGGGCCGCGACCAGGCATGGACCGTCGCGGCCGCGACCGTCAGGGACGCCGCGAGCTGCAGCCCGTAGGCGAGGCCCGCCGGCGCGCCGAGCATCCGGGCGGTCGCGAAGACGCTGGCCATCTTGGGCCAGAGCTCCGGCGCGTCCCGCATGATGCCGGACATGACCGGAAGGTTCGCGAAGAAGGCTACCCACGCGTCGAACCCGAACGCGAGCCAGGACGCGGCGGCGAACAGGAGCGTCGTCAATGCCGCCGCGGCGAGCGCGCGCCAATGCCCGCCCGCGACGAGCGCCAGGGGCACGATGAGGCCGAGATGCGGCTTGTAGCTCGCGAGCCCGAGGGCGATCCCGGCAAGGACCGGCCGATCCGGCGCGCGCGCGAGCCCGATCCCGAGCGCCGCGGCCGCCAGGAAGGCGTTCTGGCCGTGCAGGACGGTCAGGAAGGCGGCCGGAAACGCGCCGGCGAAGAGGAGCCAGAGCCGGTGCCGGATCAAGGCCTTCGCAGCGAGGGCATAGAGCGCGCCCGTGCTCGCCATGAACGCGGCGAACGCGGCCGGGTAGGACAGAAGCCCGAGCGGCGCGACCAGGAGCAGGAACGTCGGCGGATAGTTCCAGAGGAAGACGTTGCCGTTGCCCGGGAACATCGCGTCCGTCACGGCCTGCATCGCGGCGGGCGAGAACACGTCGGCGGCTCGCCCCTCGAGCGCGAGCCGCGCGGCTGCGTGGAACTGGACGAAATCCGCCCCGAGCGGCGTCCCGCTCGCGTCGATACCGCCTGTCGACGTCGCGGCCCAGGCAGCGAGCGCGACCCCGTAGGCGGCGAGCAGGAGAGCGGCGTAGCCCTTCAGCCGTGCGGGCGTCACGAACGGATCGAACCGCGTCAGCATCCCGGGAACGCTCCGCACGCTTGGGCGTCGATCGGCTCGGCCCCGGGCGCCCGCCCGGGATACCTGCCGTGTCGACGGTTAAGGAAGGACCTTCGCGGCCTCCCCGCATGGACGGCGGGCGGTCGGGCGACTAGGTTCTCCTGCAACGGCTCCTCCTCGCTCTCGGGTCATCACGCGTGTCCTCCGAACGGTCGAACAGCGCTCCTCGCGTGATGCTCCTCACCGGCGCCAGCCGGGGGATCGGGCACGCGACGGTGAAGCGCTTCCAGGCGGCGGGGTGGCGCGTGATCAGTTGCTCCCGGCACGCCTTTCCCGAGAACTGTCCCTGGGAGATGGGACCCGACGACCATCTTCAGGTCGATCTCTCTAGCGCCGAGGACACCCGGCGGGCGATCGCCGAGGCCAAGGACAGGCTGACCAGCAGCGGCTCCGTGCTGCATGCGCTCGTGAACAACGCCGGGATCTCGCCGAAGGGGGAGGGCGGGGCGCGGCTCGATGGGCTCGGAACCGAGCACGCCGATTGGCTCAAGGTGTTCCAGGTCAACTTCTTCGCGCCGATCATGCTCGCGCGCGGCCTCTGCGACGAGCTCGCCCGCGCCCGCGGCTCGATCGTGAACGTGACCTCGATCGCGGGTTCGCGCGTCCATCCCTTCGCGGGCGCGGCCTACGCGACCTCGAAGGCGGCGCTAGCCGCGCTGACGCGCGAGATGGCGTTCGATTTCGGCCGCCTCGGGGTCCGTGTGAACGCGATCTCGCCCGGCGAGATCGACACATCGATCCTGTCGCCCGGGACCGACAAGATCGTCGAGACGATCCCCCTGAAGCGGCTCGGCACCACGGACGAGGTCGCGAAGGCCATCTACTTCCTGTGCACCGAGACCTCGTCCTACGTGAACGGGGCCGAGCTCCACATCAACGGCGGCCAGCACGTGTGAGCGCCGACGTCCGGCTGCCGGTCCTCGCGGTCCTTCTCTCGCTCGCGCTGCTCGACGCCGCCCCGGTCCGGGCCGAGCCCACGCTCACCGTCCTGCCGCTCGGCTTCCCGGTGACCGCCTTTCGCGGGCCCGGGAGCCGGGTCGCCCAGACGCTCGCGTCGACCGACGGTTTTCGCGAGAGCCGCCCGCCGTTGACCGGGCCGCTCGTCGCCGTCTGGGGGCAGGGCGGCGGCGCCGCTCTGACGCTCGGCGGGGACGCGATCGAGATCCGCCTGCCGCGCCGGGGCGGCGGCGATTTCGGTGCGCTCGAGCGCGGCCGGAACGCGATTCCGGCGTCGCGGGTCGCGGTCGCGGGCGCCCTGACGGTCGCGCTGGAGGATCCGACGCGCGAGTATCCGCACGAGGCGCTGGGCTCGGCCGTTCAGGCCGGCACGTTGGTCGTGAGCGAGCGCCGTCCGGCGCCGCCGACGAGCGAGCCGAAGCCGGTCCAGACGGACACCGCCAGGATCGCGGCCGGGCCGGACGCCGTCTTCGAGGACCGCGAGCCGCGGCTGGTCGATCTCGACGGCGACGGGGCGCCCGAGATCCTGGTGGTGCGCTCGCATCGCGAGCGGGGCTCCGCTCTCGCCGTCGTCGCGCGCCGTGCGGGCACTTGGCGGATCGTGGCCGAGACGCCGCCGGACGGGGAGGCGTTCCGCTGGCTGAACCCGGTCATGCCGGCGCCGCCAGGTGCGTCGGCCTCGCTCCGGCCGGGCGAGATCGCGCTCGTGCGACGCCCGCATCTCGACGGCGTGCTGCAGCTCTGGCGCCTCGCGGGCGATCGCCTCTCGCTCGTGGCCGAGAAGGCCGGCTACTCGAACCACGCCTACGGCGAGACGGGCCAGGACCTCGCCGCGATCCATGCCGGTCCCGGCGGCGCGACGAGGCTCGCGATCCCGTCCCTCGATCGGCGCGCGCTCGCGATCCTCGAGGCGTCGGCTCCCTTTGCGGAGATCGCCAGGATCGCTCTGCCGGCCCGGGCCAAGACCGGCGTCGCGGTGCTCGGGCGCGACCGGAACCAGCATATCCTGGTCGGCCTGGAGGATGGGCGCGTCGTCGATATCCGGCCGTGAGCGAGAGCCGGCTCTATCCCGCGCGGCCGATCCTCGCGGCCTCGGTCGCGGTGCTTCGCGGCGACCGCATCCTGCTCGCGGCCCGGGCGAGACCGCCGCTGCAGAGCATCTGGTCTCTTCCGGGCGGGGTCGTCGAGCCGGGCGAGAGCCTGGCCGAGGCGGCCTTTCGCGAGCTGCGGGAGGAAACGGGCGTCGAGGCCGAGCTGATCCGCTTCATCACGCCGATCGAGTACGTCGACCGGGACGAGGACGGCCGGGTCCGGCACCATTTCGTGATCTGCCCGCACGCCGCCCGGTGGCGGTCGGGGGAGGGAACGGTCGGGCCCGAGGCGCTCGCGATCGCCTGGCTGCGCGAGGACGAGATCGGCGGCGCCCCGACCACGCCTGGTCTCCTGCCGATTCTCCGGGCCGCCTTCGCGATCGGCCGCGAGACGCCCTGAACCTGCGATTTTCCTGTGCAATGTCGGGGCGTCGTTAACCTCTCTCGCAGGGTTGGCTGGCGGGAGCGGACGACGCTGTTAAGACGTTGCCGGATTTTCGCGGCCGGGCCTCATGAACGACACCTCCGACTCATACGCGGGCGACGATCCGAAACGCGCCGCGCTCGGCTACGTGGCCGAGGCCTTCGCGGCGGCGGAGCTGGACGGGCTCGACAGCGATTTCGTGGTCCAGGCCGCGCTGTTCGAGGCCTTCCGGCACCTCGTCGCGCTCTACGGCGAGGACCAGACCGCGACCTACGCCGAGACGTTTCCCGACCGCATCCGCGAAGGCCATTACTCGGTCGCGCCGCGGCATTGAGGGGGCGACCCCCTCCCCGCGAGGGGGAGGGCAAATCGCGTGGCGCCGTCCTCGCGACCTCATGACGGCGAGGCGCCGGTTGAGACTCCGCCATCGCGGGCCTAGACCTGCTGGCCCGCCGGGCTTCGTCCGGCTCTCGGAGCGGCCTCGATGCCCTCGGCCCTGCTCACCGACCGCAGCGTCCTCTCGGTATCCGGACCGGAGGCCCGCGCCTTCCTCGACCGGCTCGTGACCTGCGACGTCGGTACGGTCGCGCCCGGGACGGCGGCGTTCGGGGCGCTGCTGACGCCGCAGGGCAAGATCGTCTCCGACTTCATCCTTCACGCCGCGGACCAGGATGGGACGGCCTTCCTTCTCGACCTGCCGGCCGCCGGTGCGGCCGAGTTCGCGAAGCGGCTCGCGCTGTATCGGCTGCGGGCGAAGATCGCGGTCGAGGATCGTTCCGAGCGACTCGGCGTCATGGCCGGATGGGGCGAGGCTCCGCTCCCGGAGATCGCGGAGGCCGCGGCGCCCGATCCGCGGCTCCCGGCGCTCGGCTGGCGCGCCGTCGTCGCCCGCCCCGGCCCTCGGCCCGACGCGGGAGCCGATTACGAAGCGCACAGGATCGGGCTCGGGATCGCAGCGGCGGGATCCGATTTCCCGCTCGGCGACGCCTTTCCGCACGAAGCCATGATGGATCAGCTCGGCGGGGTCGATTTCCGCAAGGGCTGCTACGTCGGCCAGGAGGTGGTCTCCCGCATGCAGCATCGCGGCACGGCCCGAACCCGGATCGTCCCGGTCCGCTACGACGGCGAGCCCGCGCCCACCGGATCGGACGTGACGGCCGGCGACCGGGTCCTAGGCCGTACCGGCACGAGCCGGGGCCGGCAGGGCCTCGCCATGTTGCGGCTCGACCGGGCGGCGGACGCGGTCGCGGCCGGCGAGCCGATCCTCGCCGGAGGCGTCCCGGTCCGGATCGAGAAGCCCGACTGGGTACGCTTCCCGTTTCCCGGCGAGGCCGCGGTTCCGGCCGCATGACGGAGGGCCTCCTCTCCCATCCGGACGGCAGGGCGCGGTGCTGGTGGCCCGGCCACGACCCCCTGTACGTCGCCTACCACGACACCGAATGGGGCGTGCCCGAGCGCGACGGCCGGGCCTTGTTCGAGAAGCTCATCCTCGACGGCTTCCAGGCCGGCCTCTCCTGGATCACGATCCTGCGGAAACGGGACGCGTTCCGGCGGGCCTTCGCGGAGTTCGACCCGGAGGCGATCGCCCGCTTCACCCCAGCCCGTGTCGAGGCCCTAATGCTGGACGCCGGCATCGTCCGGAACCGGGCGAAGATCGTCGGCACGGTCGCGTCCGCCCGGGCCTGGCTCGACATGGGTGGGCCTGAACCCTTCGCCCGCCTCCTCTGGGACAGCGTGGGCGGCCGCCCGCTGCAGACGGACCGTGCCAGCCGGATCGACGTCCCGACATCGACCGGGATCGCAACGGACCTGTCGAAGCACTTGAAAAGCAGAGGATTCACGTTCTGCGGACCAACGATCGTCTACGCTTTCCTACAGGCGACGGGGCTCGTGAACGATCACCTCGTCGGCTGCGTGCGGCATGCCGAATGCCGAGCCCTCGCCGAGACCGTGCTGCCGCCATGACGCGCCCGGTCCGTCCGCCCCGGGCGTGGCAGCGGATGCTGTCCGGCCGGCGGCTCGACATCCTCGATCCCTCGCCGCTCGACATCGAGCTCGACGACATCGCGCACGGGATCGCGCGGGTCGCGCGCTGGAACGGCCAGACGGCCGGCGGGACGCTGTTCTCGGTCGCGCAGCATTCGTGCCTCGTCGAGGCGATCGCGGCCGAGCTCGAGCCGGATCTCCCGGCCGCGGCGCGCCTCACCGCGCTCCTTCACGACGCCCCGGAATACGTCATCGGGGACGTGATCACGCCGCTGAAGGCTGCTCTCGGCGAGGGGTTCGTTGCGATCGAGCGGCGGCTCCTCGCCGCGATCTCGGTAGCCTTCGGGCTGCCGGCCGAGCCCGCGCCCGCTCTGCGCCGGCTGTTGAAGCGCGCCGACCGTCTCGCGGCGTGGCTCGAGGCGACCCGGCTCGCCGGCTTCTCCCGCGAGGACGCGATCTCCACCTTCGGCCGGCCGGAACGGCTTCCGGTGGCGGTGGACGGGCTGCTCTCGCCCTGGCCGCCTGAAGAGGCCGCGCGACGATTTCGCGAGCGCGTCCTCGCCTGCGCTGCCGCGCAACAGGCCGGACATGAAGCCGCCGTAAGGACGGGCGTTCCGGCCCAGGCGGCCGGGTGGGTGAGGTAGGCCGGTGTTCGAGTTCCTGGTCGTGGTCGGCGGCCTCGTCACGCTCCTCCTGGTGCATCGGCGCTTCGAGGCGCAGGAGCGCCGGCTCGGCGCGATGGAAGCGTACCTGCGCTCGGTCGGGCCGCCGATGCCCGGCGTGGCCGACGCCTCGCCGGCCATGTCCGCGCCGCCGGGCTCCGACCTCGCGCCTGTCCAGGAATCCGGACCGCCGGTCGCCCCCACTCCGGTCGCCCCTACCCCCGTCGCCCCGTCCGACCCCGTCCCAGGCCCGGCCTGGCCGTCGCGGCTTCCGCCGCCCCGCCTTCCGCCGCCCCTGCCGCCCGGCACAGCCCCGGGTCTGCCCCCTGCGCCCCGCCCGTCCCCGGTCCCGCCTGGAAACCGCGATCTCGAGGAGGTGCTGGGCTCGCGCTGGGCGGTGTGGGTCGGGGGCGCCGCGCTCGCGCTCGGGGGCATCTTCCTCGTCCGCTACTCGATCGAGGAGGGGCTGCTCGGCCCGGGCTTCCGGGTGACCCTCGGCCTCCTCTTCGCGATCGCCCTCATGGCGGGAGGCGAATGGCTGCGCCGGCGCGAGACGCCGCTCTCGGTGTCCGCCTTCCCGACCGCGAACATCCCGGCGATCCTGACCGCGGCCGGCACCTCGACGGCCTTTGCGTCGATCTACGCGGCCTACGGGCTGTACGGCCTGATCGGGCCGGCGCTGGCCTTCGTGGCGCTGGGGATCGTGGCGCTCGCCACGATGGCGGCCGCGCTGCTGCACGGCCCGGCGCTCGGCGCACTCGGCCTCGTGGCCGCGCTCGCGGCGCCGGCCCTGGTCGAGAGCCGCGACCCGAGCCCGGTCGCGCTCGTGCTCTACCTCGCCTTCGCGGTCGGGGCCGCCTACGGGGTCGCCCGGCTGCGCCTCTGGCGCTGGCTCGCGATCTCGGCCGCGATCGGCGCCTGGCTCTGGGGCTGGGCGCTCATCCTGATGGGCGGAGGCTGGGTCGCCGGATCCCTGACGCATGTCGTGATCCAGCTCGCGCTGGCGCTCCTGTTCCTCGTGCTCGATGCCTACCGGGGGCAGCGCGACGACGAGGCCGTGACGGACCGGATGGTCGTGGCCGTGCTCTTCGGCTTCGCGCTGCTCGCCGCGGCGGCCTCGTTCGACCTCTCGGCCGGTCTCGCCCGTCCCGTCTTCATCGGGCTCGTGTCCGCGATGATGGTCGGGGCGGGGTTCCTCTTCCCGGCCGCCGCCTCGGGGCTCGCGGCGGCGTCGCTCGCGGTCATCCTCACCTTCGCCGCCTGGCCGGTCGCCGGAGAGGCGGCGCGCGAGCCGGAGCGTCTCGTCCGGGACCTCGCGAGCGCGCCTCTGCCCGAGGCGCTGACGACCTACGTCGCGGCGGCGCTGCTGCTCGGGGCCGGGATCCTGGCCGCGGGGTTCCTGCGGCTCGCGCTCGGCCGGGCGCTCAGGCTCGGGCCGGCCGCCTGGTATGCCGGCGCCGCGACGCTCGGGCCGCTCGCCCTCCTGATCGTCGCCTATTGGCGCCTCACGGCCTTCGACCGCAGCATCCCGTTCGCGGTCATGGCGGGCGTGCTCGGCCTCGTCTTCGCCGGGGCCGCGGGATGGCTCCGGCGGCAGGATCCGGCCGACGAGAGCCCGGCGATCCGGCTCGCGATCGGGGCCGCGGCCTCCGCCGCGGTCGCGGCGCTGGCCGCCGGCCTCACCTTCGCGTTCGACCGCGGAGTCCTCACGGTCGCGCTCTCGCTCTCGGCGCTGGGCACGGCCGCGATCGCGGAGCGGGTCCGGGTCCCCGCCTTGCGCTGGGTCGTCGGCGCAATCGGGCTCGCGGTCGCGGCCCGGCTCGCCTGGGACCCGACCGTCATGCGGGGCGAGATCGGCACCACCCCGATCGTGAACTGGCTCCTGTGGGGCTACGGCGTGCCGGCGCTCGCGTTCGGGCTCGCGACCCGCATCCTCGCCCGCACGGGGCGCGACGCCCTCGTGCGGTTCATCGAGAGCCTGAGCTTCCTGTTCGCGGCCCTTCTCGTGTTCCTGGAGATCCGTCACGCGCTGCACGCCGGCGCGCCGTTCACGAATCGCTCGAGCCATCTCGAGGCCGGGCTCGTGGTCACGGAGGCGCTCGGCTTCACGCTGCTCGCGATCAGGCTCGACCTCCGGGCGCCGGACCCGCTCTACCGCGCGCTCTCGACCCTCTTCGGCGCGCTCTCGCTCGCGGGCGCCGCGCTCGCGCTCGGCGTCCGGTTCAATCCGTACATCAGCGGAGAGCCGATCCTCGGCGGGCCGCTCCTCGATTCGCTCCTGCCCGCCTACCTGATCCCGGCCGCGCTCGCGGCCTGGATCGCGGGCGCGGCCGCCCGGGCGCTCCGGCCTCGCGCGTTCGTGCTCGCGGCGGCAGCGCTCGCGCTCTCCCTCGAGCTCGCCTACGGGTTCCTGGAGGTGCGCCATCTCTTCCAGGGCGAGCGGATCGGCTTCCTGCGTTCGACCTCGCAGGCAGAGTTCTGGTGCTACTCGCTGGTTCTGCTCGCGAATGGGATCGTTCTGCTCGGGGCCGGCATTCTGTGGCGCTCGCGGCTCGCCAGGATGGCGTCGGCGGCCTGCATCGCCGTGACGGTGCTGAAGGTCTTCCTGCTCGACCTCTCCGCCCTGCAGGGGCTGACCCGGGCGCTCTCCTTCGTCGGGCTCGGCCTCACGCTGGTCGCGATCGGGTTCGTGTACCAGAGGCTGCTCGCGCCCCGCGCGGGGCCGGCGCCGTGAGCCGTCCTTGTCAGCGCGGAGGCGGCCCCGCATAAGCCCCGGGCATGAGCAAGCCGTCCGCCCCCCTCGCCAAAGCGTCCCAGCCCGAAGCCGCCGCCCCGGCCCATGCCGACGTCGCGACGCTGCCCTTCGAGACGGCTCTCGCCGAGCTCGAGGACATCGTGAAGCAGCTCGAAGGCGGGCGGGTGCCGCTCGAGGATTCGATCGCGATCTACGAGCGCGGAGAGGTTCTGAAGCGGCATTGCGAGTCGCTGTTGAAGCGGGCCGAGGTCCGGATCGAGCGGATCACGCTCGGCCCGGACGGCCGGCCGACCGGCACCGCGCCGCTCGATCCGGCCTGAGATGGGCCGGGCGGGCCTTCGATGAGCGCCGCATCCGGGCGGCTGCGGGCCGACCTCGCCCTCGTGGCGCGCGGCCTCGTCGAGAGCCGGGCCCGGGCCCGGGCCGCGATCGAGGCCGGGCTCGTGACCGCCGACGGGGTGCCGGTGCGGCGCCCCTCCGACCTCGTCCGGGACGGCCAGGAGATCGCGGCGACGATGCCGCACCCCTACGTCTCGCGCGGCGGCGTCAAGCTCGCGGCCGCCCTCGAGGCGTTCGGGATCGACCCGCAGGGGCTTCGCTGCCTCGACGTCGGCGCCTCCACCGGTGGGTTCACGGACGTCCTGCTGCGGCGGGGCGCCGCCCATGTCACGGCCGTGGATGTCGGGCGCGGCCAGCTCCATCCCGTCGTCGCGGGCGACCCGCGCGTGAGCGCCCACGAGGCGACCGACGCGCGGCGTCTCGACGGCGTGGTCGCGCCGCGCACGATCGATCTCGCGACCATCGACGTCAGCTTCATCTCGCTCGCATTGGTGCTCCCCTCGTTGATGTCGTGTCTTAGCGTCACGAGCCAAGTCGTTGCTTTGGTTAAGCCTCAGTTCGAGGTCGGCCCTGCGGGGCTCGCTCGGGGCGGGATCGTGCGGGACGCGCGGCTGCGCGACGACAGCGTCGCCCGCATCGTCGCGCTCGTCCGGAGCCTCGGGCTCGACCTCGTCGGAACGATCGATTCGCCGATCCCGGGCGGAGACGGAAACCGCGAGATCCTGCTCGGCGCCCGGCGTGGCTGATCGGCTGGAGATCGTCTCGCTCGGCTCCGGCGGGGATGGGCTCGCGCAAGGCCCCGACGGGCCAGTCCACGTGCCGTTCGCTCTGCCCGGAGAGATCGTCTCGGCCGAGCGCGAGGGCCCGCGCGCCCGGCTCGTCGCGCTCGAGCGCGCGTCTCCGGACCGGATCGAGCCGTTCTGCCCCTATTTCGGCCGCTGCGGCGGCTGCGTCGCGCAGCACGTCGCGCCTGACCCCTATGCCGCGTGGAAGCGTGGCAAGCTCGTCGCGGCCTTGGAACGGGAGGGGGGCGCGACCGCCGTCGGACCGCTCGTCGACGGGCACGGCGAGGGGCGGCGCCGGGTCGTGTTCCACGCACGCCGCGTCGACGACATCACGGCGGTCGGCTTCATGGAGGCGAAGAGCCATCGTCTCGTCCCGATCGAGACGTGCCCGATCACCGTCCCGGCCTTGGCCGATTCGCCCCGGATCGCGGCGGGCCTCGCGCGCGCCCTCTCCGGGACCGGAAAGCCGCTCGACATCGCGGTCACGGCGACCGAGGGCGGGCTCGACGTCGACCTGCGCGGCCAGGGGCCGCTCGGCGAGGCGCGGCGACAGGCCCTGATCGGGCTCGCCGGGCAGCTCGACCTCGCCCGCCTCTCGGTCCACGGCGAGATCCTGATCGAGCGCCGCGCCCCGACGATCCTGGTCGGCCGCGCCCGGGTCCTGCCGCCGCCGGGCAGCTTCCTCCAGGCCACCGCGGCCGGAGAGGCGGCGCTGGCGGCTGCCGTGCGGGAGGGGATCGGGCCGGCGAAGCGCGTCGTCGATCTCTTCGCCGGCATCGGGCCGCTCACGCTGCGGCTCGCCGAGCGCGCCGACGTGCACGCCGTCGAGACCGAGGCCGCGATGCTGGCGGCGCTGGACCGCGCGGCCCGCGAGACCGCGGGCCTTCGCCGTGTCACGACCGAGACGCGCGACCTGTTCCGCCGGCCGCTCTTTCCCGGCGAGCTCGACCGCTTCGACGCCCTCGTGCTCGACCCGCCGCGCCAGGGCGCCGAGGCGCAGATCCGGCAGGTGATCCCGTCATCCCTGGATCGCGTCGTCCTGGTCTCCTGCGATACCGGGACGTTCGCCCGCGACGCGAAGACGCTCGTCTCAGGCGGGTTCACGCTCGAGCGGGTCGTGCCGGTCGACCAGTTCAAGTGGAGCCAGCATCTCGAGGTCGTGGGCCTCTTCCGCCGGCCGCGCGCGGGCGCGGGCCGCCGCCGCCGCTCGCCTCACGGATAGAGGCGCTGGCCTGTCCAGACCCCGCCCGTCCGGGTGAACCGGATGCGGTCGTGCAGGCGAAAGGGTCGATCCTGCCAGAACTCGATCGCGACCGGGGTGATCCGATAGCCCGTCCAGTACGGGGGCCGCGGGATCTCGCCTCCCGCGCGACGCTCGGTCTCGGCCGCGAGCGCCGCCTCGAAGGCCGCTCGGCTGTCCAGCGGTCGCGATTGCCGGCTCGCCCAGGCTCCGATCCGGCTGTCGCGATGCCGGGTCGCGAAATACGCGTCGGCCTCGGCCGCCGACACCGCCGTGACGGGACCCCGGACCCGCACCTGCCGGCGCAGGCTCTTCCAGTGGAAGACCAGCGCGGCCTTGGGCGTCGCCGCGAGCTCCTGGCCCTTGGCGGATTCGGTGTTCGTGTAGAACACGAAGCCCTGCTCGTCGGCGCCCTTCAGGAGGACCATGCGGACGTCCGGCATCCCGTCGGGGTCGACTGTCGCCAGCGCCATCGCGTTCGGGTCGTTCGGCTCGGACCCCTCCGCCTCCGCCATCCAGGTCCGGAACAGGCGAAAAGGCTCGACGGCCTCGGTGAACTCACCGGATGTTAAGCTGTCCACGATTGAGTCCGACCCTTGAGCGTACCGTCCAGAACGGCCGGATGAATGACATCACGATATAGGGCAGGATCGACCCTGCCAGAAGCCGCCCGGACCCTCCGGGCCATCACGTTCGCGAGCCTTGCGGCCGCGATGCTCGCCGGGTGCAGCATCGGGGTCGGTGGGCTGTCGGACGACAGGGCGGAGACCACGGGCTCGCTTCGACGTCCCGACGTCTCGCCGCTGTCCGCCGATCTGGGGCAGGAGGATTGGCGGCGCGCGAAGGCCGCGCTCGCGGTCGCCCTCGACCCTCAGGGCAGCGGTGCCGCGGTGAAGTGGGACAACCCCGACACGGAGGCGAGCGGCACCTTCACGCCGGTCGCGCAGCCCTTCGTGAAGCAAGACGAGATCTGCCGCGCGTTCCTGGCCACGATCGTGTCCGCCGCCGGCAAGACGTCGTCGCTCCAGGGCACGGCCTGCAAGCTCTCGGCGGAGGAGTGGCAGATCAAGGACGTGAAGCCCTGGCGCAAGCCGGGCTGACGCTCAAGGGCGGCTGTCCGGCGGAAGGCTTCCCCGCGACGGTTGTGACCGCTGTCGTCTCCCCCCGGTCTTGGCGGGTCAGGCGGACCCGCCGACATTGCCCAGGTTGTCTTATAAGGCATATCTTATAAGGTAGGGTCGACCGCAATCGAGGTTGGCTGGGTCGATCGGGGCGCGGGGGAGGCGGCGATGCTCGGGTTGCCTGCTCCATGGTGGGCGGGTGGGTGCGTCGGCCGGGCGTGCGCCGGGTCGATCGCGGCTCCGCGGTCGAGCGACGGCCGTGCCGCGCGCCGGGCGTTGCATTCGGGCAACACTCGGCTTACATCGGCCATGGCGATCGTCGCCTCCCCGTCATCTCGGCCGGAGGTCTGGAGCTCCCGATGCGCGACCCCTACCAGATCCTCGGCGTGGCGCGCCGAGCGAACGAGGCCGAGATCAAGAAGGCCTTCCGCAAGCTCGCCAAGCAGTACCATCCGGACCGGAATTCCGCCGATCCCAAGGCCAAGGAGAAGTTCGCGGAGGCGAACTCCGCCTACGAGATCCTGGGCGACGCGACCAAGCGCGCGCAGTTCGACAAGGGCGAGATCGACGGCGACGGCAAGCCGCGGTTCCAGGGCTTCGAGGGGTTCGGGGCCGGGCAGCGGGAGGGGTTCGAAGGCTTCTCCTTCGGCTTCGGAGGGGCTGGCGCGGGCGCGGCCCCAGGCCGCGGCGCCGGCGGCACCGAGGATGTGTTCAGCCACCTCTTCGGGGACGCGATGCGGGGTGGACGCGGGCGCGGGCGACGCGGCGAGGATATCTCCGCCGTCCTCACGGTGACCCTCGTCGACATTGCGACCGAAGCGAAGCAGTTGATCGGGCTGCCGGGTGGGCGCGAGGTCGAGGTGACGCTGCCGCCGGGGGTGGCCGAAGGGCAGACGATCAGGCTTCGCGGGCTGGGCGGCCCGGCCGCCGGCAACGCGGAGGCCGGCGACGTCCTCCTGACGATCC
>CAXTKM010000025.1:22131-27121 GCA_964244795.1 uncultured Enterovirga sp. | reverse complement strand
CGTGCTTGTCGATGCCGGGCCGGAGCTTGATCTCCTTGACCTCGACCGTCTTCTGCTTCTTGCGGGCCTCGGCCTGCTTCTTCTGCTCGAGGAAGCGGAAGCGGCCGTAATCCAGGAGCTTGCAGACGGGAGGTACGGAGTTCGGGGCGATCTCGACGAGGTCGAGGCCGGCATCCTCCGCGATCTTCAAGGCGTCCAGGAACGGGATCGCTCCCCGGTTCTGCCCTTCCTGATCGATCAATTGTACGTCGCGAACGCCCCTGATGTCGCGATTGGCGCGCGGTCCGTCCTTCTGCGGAACCGGCATGGCTCTCATGGGTCTGCGAATGGCCAGTCACTCCTCAACCGTTGCGGTGCTGGCGGCCCACCACGGGAGGGATGCGCTGATCCATTCCGGACCGCCGTAGCGGACATGTGGCATTTCGCCCGGCCAAGTCAATGCGACCGGTCGTCGAAGTCCCACGGACGCTCGTCGAACCCGCCTCTAGACGATGGACAGCATCCGGGGATCGTCGGCCGCGAGACCGGCCCCGCGGGACGCCGCGATCATCCCGGCCAGCGTCTCGCGCGTCAGCGGGATGCCGTCGCGGGTCCGGTCGGCCCGGGCGCGGCGCTCGGGCTCGCCCGGCAGGAGGACCGGGCTGCCCGCGTCGGCCGGGCGCGTGTCGCGCACGAAATCCACGAAGGCCCGGGTCTCCCCCGCGATCGCGGCCTCGGACCCGAACGTCGCGGGCGCCATGTAGATCGACACCATCCCGTTCGCGAAACGACCCTCCCGCGGCGGGCCGGAGCAGCCGGATCCGGCGAGAGCGCCTGCGAGAAGCTCGCACATCAGCGCGAGGCCCGAGCCCTTGTGGTCGCCCATGGCCCGGATCGCGCCCGTGCCCTCCCGGGAATCGCGCGGGCCGCCGGGCGCCAATGGCCCGTACAGCGTGGCCGGGTCGGCCGAGAGCGCGCCCTCGGCCGTGATCAGCGATCCTGCCGGCAGCGGCTTGCCGCCATTCGACGCGACCAGGACCTTGCCCTCCGCGACCGCCGAGGTCGCGAAATCGAGCACGACGGGCGGCTCGTCCGGCACCGGAAACCCGAAGGCGATCGGCGCGGTCGAGAAGCGCTTGTCGACACCCCCGAAAGGCGCGACGAGCCGCGAGCCCGCGACGTTCACGATGTGGAGCGAGACGAGCCCAGATTCGAGCGCGAGCTCGGCCCATTGGCCGATCCGGCCGAGATGGCCCGCGTTCCGGAGCGCCACGATCGCGACGCCGGTCTCGCGCGCCTTGCCGATCCCGAACCGGACGGCCTCGCGCCCGACGGTCGCCCCGAAGCCGTGATGGCCGTCGAGCACCGCCATCGCGGCGTTCTCGCTCACGACGGAGCAGGAGCGGCCCGCCGCGACGTCGCCGCTCGCGAGCCAGCCGAGGTAGCGCGGCACCCGGGCCACGCCGTGGCTGTCGTGGCCGTTCAGGTTCGCGTCGACGAGGCCGGCCGCGACCGCGTCGGCCTCCGCCGCCGAGCAGCCGGCCGCCGCGAAGGTCGCGGCCACGAAATCGTGCAGGCGCCGGACCTCGATCCGGGGATCGTCGGAGGCGGCCATGCTCAGCTCTTCTTCTCGAGGAGGAGCTGGCCCTCCTTCTCGATCATGCCCCGGGCCTTCTCGGCGATCATGGCCAGCATCCAGGGGAGCTGCACCTCGACCCGGACGTGATCCTCGGCGACGTCGAGTCCGCCCGACACGCTCTGGCCCATCGCGGTCACGGCGACGTCGAGGTGGTCGCCCGTCCAGCTCTCGTCGATGGAGGAGACCTTGTCGCCGAACTTCTCCTTCAGCACCGTGACACCTGTCTCCAGCCGCTGCCGCGCGGCCTCCCGACCGAGCTGATGCGGAATCACGACCACCAACGGTTTCGACATAGAGGCCTCCCGGGCCGATCCTGATCGCGACCGGAGAACGGTCGTCTGCTTGGACCCGGGGATGGCCGACGCGGCCCGGACCCGTCAAGCAGGGATCGCGCGGAGGGGTCGGCCGGAGGCCGTCAGACTGTTGACGCGCGCCCGTCCGCTCCCGTATACGCCGAGGCTTCAAGAACGCGTCTCAAGACGATCGGTCGCGGTGGGTCAGGCCCGCCCGTGATCCCGGTCGCGCCAGCAGGAAATCCATCATGTCCCGCCGCTGCGAACTGACCGGCAAGGCCGTGCTCGTCGGCAACCTCGTCAGCCACTCGAACCACAAGACGAAGTGCCGCTTCCTGCCGAACCTCGTCAACGTGACGCTCCAGTCCGAGAAGCTCGGACGCTCCGTCCGGCTCCGGATCACGGCGCATGCGCTACGCTCCGTCGAGCACCGCGGCGGCCTCGACGCCTTCCTGGCGAAGGCCTCCGAACAGGAGCTGTCGCTCCGGGTGCGCCGGCTCCGTCGCGAGATCGTCGACGTCCAGGCCCCCGCCGCCGCCGCTTAGGTAGCGCTGGACAGGCGGACATCGCCGGCTGTCATTCCGGGGCTCGCGAAGCGAGAGCCCGGAACCCATAGACGCTGACCATTCCGATATGACGCCGTCGAAGACTCTTTCGGTCTTGCCGGCGTTTATGGGTTCCGGGCTCGGCTTTGCCGCCCCGGAATGACACGGGAAGGTCTTTCTGAGCCGGTTATCCCAGATCCGTTACACCGCCGGCTCCCGCGACGGCACCTTCACCCAGGCCTCTCCGTCGAGAACCGTCTCGCCCGCGACCGAGCAGGTGCAGGTGAGCCGCGCCCGGCGTCTCGCCTCGATCAGCTCCGCGACCTTGACCTCGACCAGGACGGTGTCTCCGATCCGGACCGGCGCCCGGAAGTTCAGCGTCTGCGAGATGTACACCGCGCCCGGGCCCGGCAGCCGCGTCCCGAGCACGGCCGAGATCAGGCTCGCCGTATAGAGGCCGTGCGCGATCCGGCCGCCGAACGGCGTCTTGGCGGCGAAATGCTCGGACAGGTGGATCGGGTTCCGGTCGCCCGTCGCCTCCGCGAAGCCGACGACGTCCGAGGACGAGACCGTCTTCGAGAGCACCTCGGCCAGGCCGAGAGACAGGTCCTCGAAGGCGAGATGGCGGAGTTCCAGGAACATCGTTCGCCTCGGGGTCGCCCGGCAGGGCGGCACCTATCTCACGTCTCCGGCACGTGCAGAAGACCCGTCACCCGGCGAGCCGGGCGCGCGGGTGAGCGGCCTGGTAGGCCGCCATGAGGCGCGTCGAGTCGATCTGCGTGTAGACCTGCGTCGTCGACAGCGACGCGTGTCCGAGCAGCTCCTGGATCGCCCTGAGCTCGCCGCCCCGGGACAGGAGATGCGTCGCGAAGGAGTGCCGCAACGCGTGCGGCGTCGCCGTGTCCGGCAACCCGAGCGCGCCCCGCAGGCCCGCAACCGCGAGCTGGATGATGCGGGGGGAGAGCGGGCCGCCCTTCTCGCCGACGAAGAGCGGGCCCTCCTCGGGGAGCCGGAACGGGCAGAGCGCGAGATAGGCCTCCACCGCGCGCCGGACGGGCGCGATCACCGGCACGGCGCGCGTCTTGCCGCCCTTGCCGAGCACGCGGAGCGAATCCTCCTCGCCGACCGGCGCGTCGCGACGCGAGAGGCCCAGCGCCTCGGAGATGCGGAGGCCGCAGCCGTAGAGCAGCGCGAGGACGGCGGCGTCGCGGGCCAGGACCCAGGGCTCGCGATCTTCGCCCGCCCGGGTCGCCCCGTCGGTCATCGCGCGCGCCGCCCCGGCCGCGACGGGTTTCGGCAAGGACCGGGCGAGCTTCGGGCCGCGGATCGCGGCGAAGGCCGAGGCCGTGCCGTGCCCCTCGCGCTCGAGATGGCGCGCGAAGGACCGGAAGGCCGCGAGCTGGCGCATGAGCGTGCGCCCCTCGATCCCGTCGCGGCGCCGCGCGGCCAGGAACGCCCGGACGTCGAGCGGCTTCATGCCGACGACGAGGGCGGGGGACGGCAGCTCGCCGAGGTGACCGGCCAGGAACGCGAGGAGCTGGCGCAGGTCGCGGGCATAGGCCTCGACGGTGTTCGGCGACAGCCGGCGCTCAGCCGAGAGGGCGACGAGCCAGGAGGAGCAGGCCGCGGCGAGCTCGGGTGTCGCGGGAGCGGTGAGGGCGGGCGCCCCGTCCTTGGTATCGGGACAGGTTACGTCATGCGACAGACTCGACGCACTGCCCTCCCCCTTGCGGACCGGGCTATGCCCGGCGGGAGGGTCGACCCGCGCGGAGCGCGAGCGGGGTGGGGGTCGTGTCGCGAGCTCGGAGGGTGACGAGTCTGCGGGACGACCCCCACCCCAGACCTCCGCTTCGCTCCGGCTCGACCCTCCCCGCAAGGGGGATGGAACCGCGCGCCCAGGGTTTGGGAGACCTTCGGATCGATCGGCGCGACCCGTTTTACCCACCGGTTGCGATCTCATCGCGAAACCATCATGTTCCCGTTTCATTCACCCATCTTGCACACATCCTGCGCCGTCGGGGTTAGGCCTTCGCAAATGACGACCACGGTCGCCGAGGTCCTGATTCCGCTCGCGCTCGACCAGACCTACAGCTACGCGGCGCCGGCCGACATGGCGCTCGCGCCGGGCGACGTCGTGGCTGTGCCGCTCGGCCCGCGCTCGCGGGTCGGGATCGTGTGGTCGGTCCGTCCGGGCGCGGCCTCGAACCTCAAGGCCGTCGAGGGCCGGGTCGATGCGCCGGCCATGGGTCCGGCGCTGCGCCGGCTCGTCGACTGGCTCGCCTGGTACACGTTGGCCCCGAAGGGATCCGCGCTGGCGCTCGCGCTCAGGCTGCCCGGCCCCGTCCCGCAGATCGCCCGGGTCGGGGTCCGGCTCGCCGGCCCGCCGCCGGCCAGGATGACGCCGTCGCGGCTGCGCGTCCTGCAGGCGGCCGAGGGCGGCCTCGTCCACACGAAGCGCGAGCTCGCGGCGCTGGCCGGTGTCGGCGTGGGCGTGATCGACGGCCTCGTCGACGAGGGCACGCTGGAGAGCCTCG
>CAXTKM010000025.1:243-22121 GCA_964244795.1 uncultured Enterovirga sp. | reverse complement strand
GACGTGATCTCGGCGGCCGCCGTCGCGACCGCGGCAGCGCCCGCGACGGGTGCCGCGCCGCCCGTGATCCTGCTCGACGGCGTCACCGGATCGGGCAAGACCGAGGTCTATTTCGAGGCGATCGCCGAGGCCGTCCGGCTCGGGCGCCAGGCCCTGATCCTGATGCCGGAGATCGCGCTCACCTCCGTGTTCCTCGAGCGCTTCGCGGCCCGGTTCGGGACGCGGCCGGCGGCCTGGCACTCGGCGATCGGGGCGCGCCGGCGCGAGCGCATCATGGCGGGCGTGCTGACGGGCGAGGTCGGGGTCGTGGCGGGCGCGCGCTCGGCGCTGTTCCTGCCCTTCCGGGATCTCGGGCTCGTGGTCGTCGACGAGGAGCACGAGGCCGCCTACAAGCAGGAGGACGGCGTCGCGTATCACACGCGCGACATGGCGATCGTGCGCGGCCGGCTCGAGGGCGCGCCGGTCGTCCTCGCCTCCGCGACGCCCTCGATCGAGTCCCGGGTCAACGTGAGCCGCGGCCGCTTCGCGCGGGTCGCCCTCCCCGAGCGCTTCGGCGGCCGACGGCTTCCCGACATCCGGACGGTCGACCTTCGGGCCGAGCCGCCTCCGCCCGGCCGCTATCTGTCGAAGACGCTGGTGGAGGCCGTCCGATCGACGGTCGCGTCGGGCGAGCAGGCGCTCCTGTTCCTGAACCGGCGCGGCTTCGCGCCGCTGACGCTCTGCCGCGCCTGCGGCCACCGCTATTCCTGTCCGAACTGCTCGGCCTGGCTGGTCGAGCACCGCTTTCGGCGCTCCCTCGTCTGCCATCATTGCGGCCATGCCGAGCGGGTGCCGGAGGCGTGCGTCGCCTGCGGGGGCGTCGGCACGCTGGTCCCCTGCGGGCCGGGCGTGGAGCGGATCGCCCAGGAGGCCGCGACCCTCTTCCCGGAGGCTCGCCGGATCGTGCTGTCGAGCGATTTCCCGGGCGGAACGGAGCGTCTCCGGACCGAGCTCGCGGCGGTCGCGGCCGGCGAGGCCGACATCGTGATCGGAACGCAGCTCGTCGCGAAAGGCCACAACTTCCCGCACATGACCCTCGTCGGGGTGCTCGACGCCGACCTCGGGCTGACGTCCGGCGATCCGCGCGCGGCCGAGCGCACCTTCCAGCTCCTGCAGCAGGTGACCGGGCGGGCGGGCCGCGGCGCGCGGCCCGGGCGAGCCATCGTCCAGACGTACCAGCCCGAGCATCCCGTCATCGCGGCGCTCGCGTCCGGGGCAGCCGAGCGGTTCTACGCGGAGGAGACGGCCGCCCGGGAGGCTGCCGGGCTCCCGCCCTTCGGCCGTCTCGCCGCGCTCGTGGTCTCGGCGGCCGACCGGGCCTCGGCGGAGGCGCACGGGCGCGCCCTCGCCCGCGCGGCCGAGCCGCCGCCCGGGGTCGTCGTCCTCGGGCCGGCCGAGGCGCCCCTCGCCGTGATCCGGGGCCGCCACCGGGTTCGCCTCCTCGTGAAGACAATGCGCGAGGTGAAGCTCCAGGAGTATCTCCGAGCCTGGCTCGCCCGCGCCGAGAAGCCGCGCGGCTCGGTCCGGGTCGCGGTGGACGTCGATCCGCAAAGCTTCCTGTGAGGGATTGGGAGACGGTGCGGCCTACGCCTCCGGTCGTCATTCCGGGGCTCGCGAAGCGAGAGCCCGGAACCCATAGACGCTGACGGTGTCGGCTCTGACGACGTCCACGTCACATCGGGGACGTCAGCGTCTCTGGGTTCCGGGCTCGGCGTCGCCGCCCCGGAATGACAGCCAGAGCGGTGCGGCTCGGAGCCTCACCGCCCGTTGCCGATGCTGAGCTGGCACGGCCGGCGGTAGGTCTGGCCCTTGTAGCTCCAGGTCTGGACGCCGATCAGCAGGCCGCCGCGGCCGTCGACCTCGCCCGTGTAGCGGGACTCGAAGGAGACGGCCTTCGCCTTCATGCGGCCCGTGAGGGTGAGCCGTCCGCCCGCGAGCGCGCCGGAGCCCGTCTCGACGGCGCCCGCCGCATCAGCGGCCTCGCCCGCCGCAAGCTTGCGCGAGAAGGTCGCGCGACCCTCCGCGATCTCGACCGCGAATGAGTCCCGGAGAGGGCCGGCCGTGAACGGGAGCTTGTCGCAGGACAGCGTGGAGGGGTAGCGGCCGTCCGCCCGGGTCTGCGCCGGGGCCGGCGTCGCCGCGAGCGGGAGAAGACAGGACGCGGCCAGCCCGAGCCTCGCGATCGGCGGATGTCTCATGCCCACTCCCGTCCGACCTCGACCAACGGATAGCACGCCGGCTGCCCGGCCGTGATTGACCGTCCCAGACGGGAATGACAAGGATCGCGCCAAGAGGCCGGCACGCGTGCAGGCCCGTCGACGTCGCCCGGCGAGTCCGGGCGCCCGTGAGGAACGTCCAGACGCCCGGCCCTCGCTCCTCGATCCTCCGGTACGCTGGACGGCTCCAGGAGAGGGTCGCCGGACCCGCGCGGACGAGGGAGCTGGCCGGCGCGTGTTCTTCTTCCAGCAGGTCCTGAACGGACTGACGCTCGGCTCGATCTACAGCCTGGTCGCGCTCGGGCTGACGCTCGTCTACGGCATCCTCCACATCCCGAACTTCTCGCACGGCGCGCTGTTCATGGTCGGTGCCTACGCGGCCTTCGTGGTCGCCGGGACGTTGGGCGCGAACTACTGGGTGGCGCTGGTCGCGTCCGCGCTGATCACGGCTGGCGTCGCGGTGCTCTCGGAGCGGCTCGTGTTCAGCCGCCTTCGGGACTCGCCACCCCTGCATGACATGATCGCGGCGATCGGGCTCCTGCTCTTCTTCGAGGCGCTGGCGCAGGCGATCTGGGGCGCCGACTTCCACCGCCTCGCCCCGCCCTATCCTGGCATCTGGCAAGGGCTCAGGACGGCGACCGGCCTCGTGATGCCGATCCAGCGCGGATTGATCATCGCAGGCGCGATCACGCTGATGGTCGCGCTCCATCTGTTCCTGACCCGCACCGTCACGGGCTCGACGATCATCGCGATGGCCCAGAACCGGGACGGCGCGTCGCTCGTCGGGATCGACCTCGGACGGGTCTCGATGCTGACCTTCGCGATCTCCGGCGCGCTCGCGGCCGTCGCGGCCGTGCTGTTCGCGCCGATCAACCTCGTGTTCCCCGGAATGGGCAACCTCGTGATCCTGAAGGCCTTCGTGATCATCATCCTCGGGGGAATGGGCTCCGTGCCGGGCGCGATCCTGGGCGGGATGGTGATCGGCTTCGCCGAGAGCTTCGGGGCCTTCTACATCTCGACCGACATGAAGGACATCATCGCCTTCGCGGCGCTCGTCCTGATCCTGTCGCTCCGGCCCGAGGGCCTGTTCCCGAGCTATTCGCGATGACCGCCCTCCTGAGCCGAAGGGTCCTGGTCGTCGTCTCGCTCGCGGCCGCGCTCGTCTACCCGTTCCTCGTCCCGAACGACTACTTCATCTACGTGATGGCGCTGGCCTTCATCTACGCCATCGCGTCCCTCGGGCTGAACCTGATCCTCGGCTACACGGGACAGCTCAATCTCGCGCATGCGGGCTTCATGGCCATCGGCGCCTACGCGGTCGGCATCCTCACGGTCGATTACGGCGTGCCCTACTGGATCGCCTTCGTGCTCGCCGGCCTGATCACGGCCGCGATCGGGCTCCTGGCCGGCCTCGTGTCGCTCCGGCTCCGGGCCGACTACTTCGCGATCTTCACGCTCTGCGTCGGGATCATCATCTGGCTCGTGATCGAGAAGTGGGACTGGCTCACGCATGGCGTCGTGGGCATCATCGGCATCCCGGCCCCGACCGGGATCGGACCGATCCGGTTCGAATCGTCGATCTCGCAATACTACCTCGTCCTCGCGGTGCTGATCCTCGCGCTCGTCCTGATGGACCGCATCGTCCACTCGCTCTACGGGCGGGCCTTCATGGCGATCCGGAACGGCGAGGCGCTCGCGGAAGCCCTGGGCGTGCCGCTGATGCGGACCAAGGTCATCGCCTTCGTGATCTCCGTGACCTACGCGGGCTATGCGGGCGCGCTCTATGCGGGGTTCGTCCGCTTCCTCGGCCCGAACATCGCGTCCGAGGCGAACGCCTTCGACATGATCGCCTTCATCCTGGTCGGCGGGCTCGGCACCCTGTCCGGACCCGTGTTCGGGGCGATCCTCCTGACCTGGGGCACGCAGTCGCTGCAGTTCCTGCAGGATTACCGCCTCCTCGTGTACGGGCCGCTCCTGATCGCGCTCGTCATGTTCCTGCCGAAGGGGATCATCGGCAGCCTGAAGGCGAGGCAGGCGCGCGAGGCAGGCGCGCGAGCCGCCTCCGCCCGCGCCGAGGCGAAGGTCGTGGGCGCGACGGCCCGGGCACGGGCCCATGCTTGAGGTCTCGGGGCTGACCAAGCGCTTCGGCGGCCTCGCGGCCGTGAAGGATGTCACCACATCGTTCCGGCAGGGCGAGATCACGGCCGTGATCGGCCCGAACGGCGCCGGCAAGACGACCTTCTTCAATCTCGCGGCCGGCACGCACCGGCCGAGCGCCGGGACGATCCGGCTCGACGGCCGGGACATCACGGGGCTCCGGCCCGATCGCGTCGCAGCGCTCGGCCTCGCCCGGACCTTCCAGACCACGACGCTGTTCCAGGACGCGAGCGTGCTCGACAACCTGATCGTCGGGCACCGTCTCCGGACCCGCTCGACGCTGGTCGACGTCGTGCTCGGGACAGCGCGCGCGAAGGCCGACGAGCGCGCGTGCCGGGCCAAGGCCGAGGAGGCGCTGCGCTTCGTCGGGCTCGAGGACGCGGCCGAGCGGGTTGTCGCCGACATCAGCCAGGAGGAGAAGAAGCGCGTCGCCTTCGCGCTCGCGCTCGCGACGCAGCCCCGGATCGTGCTCCTCGACGAGCCGGCCGGCGGCGTGAACCCGGAGGAGACGGCCGGGCTCGCGGCGCTGATCCGCAAGATGGCCGAGAGCGGGCTGACGGTCGGGCTGATCGAGCACAAGATGGGCATGGTCATGGGGCTCGCGGACCGGATCGTCGTCCTCGACCACGGCGAGAAGATCGCCGAGGGCACGCCGGCCGAGGTCTCACGCGACCCGAAGGTCATCGAGGCCTATCTCGGCGCCGATCACGGGCCGGTCGGCGCGGATCACGCGCCGGTCGCCGCCGACCCCGCAGGAGCCGCCCATGCTCCGCTGTGAAGGCGCGACGCTCGATTACGGCACCTATCGGGCGTTGTCCGGCGTCTCGATCCACGTCGCGGCGGGCGAGCTCGTCGTCATGCTGGGCGCGAACGGGGCCGGCAAGTCGTCGCTGTTCCTCGCGATCAGCGGGCTGCGGCGCCTCAAGGGCGGCACGATCAAGCTCGGCGACCGCGACCTCGCCGGCCATAAGCCCTCCGAGATCGTCGAGGCCGGGCTCGTGCAATGTCCGGAGGGCCGCAACCTCTTCCCGGGCATGTCGGTCGCGAGAAACCTCAATCTCGGCGCCTACGTGCACCGCCGCGACCCGGAGCGCTCGAAGGAGATCCTGGACGATGTCTACGGCATGTTCCCGATCCTGCGCGAGAAGCGGAACGACCCGGCGGGCTCGCTCTCCGGCGGGCAGCAGCAGATGGTCGCGATCGGCCGCGCGCTGATGGGGCGCCCGAAGGTGCTCCTCCTCGACGAGCCCTCGCTCGGCCTCGCGCCGCTCGTCGTGAAGCAGGTCCTCGAGGCCGTGCGGGCCATCAACAAGGCCGGCACGACCGTGCTCCTCGCCGAGCAGAATGCCTACGCGGCGCTGCAGATCGCGGACCGGGCCTACGTGCTCGAGACCGGCCGCATCGTCATGGAGGGCGAGCCGGCCGCGCTCCTGAAGGACGAGGGAATCCGCCGGGCCTATATCGGGGCTTGACCCGGTCGAGAGACTGCGCCCGGATGCGCGGGAGCGACGCCACGACGAACGAGAGCCGGGCACGAGTCCGGCCGAGCCAGACCGAGGGAGACGAGCGATGACGATCACGAGACGACAGGCCGGCTTAGGGATCGCCACGACCGCGATCGCGGCCGCGATGGGCGGCAGGGCCTTCGCCCAGCAGGAGACGGTCACGATCGGCTGGACCGGCCCGCTTTCCGGCGGCGCGGCTCTCTACGGCAAGAACACCCTGACCGGCCTCGAGATGGCCGCGAAGGAGATCAACGAGTCCGGCGGCCTCGAGGTCGGCGGCAAGAAGATCAAGGTCGACGTCGTCGCCCTCGACGACAAGTATTCGCCGTCCGAATCCGCCGTGAATGCGAAGCGCCTGCGCTCGCAGTACAAGGCTCCGGTGGTGTTCTGCCCGCATTCGGGCGGAAACTTCGCGATGCAGGCGTTCAACGAGCAGGACGGCTTCCTGATCGGCGCCTATACGAGCGTGCCGCAGATGACCGAGCGCGGCAACAAGCTGACGCTCCGCATCCCGCCCTCCTTCGCGGGCTACCTGCCGCCCTTCATCAAGATCGAGATGGCGGCCTTCGGCAAGAAGCTCGGCATGGCGGGCGCCGATCACGATTACGCGAAGGCCTGGGCGGCGCTCATGGCCCCGGCCTGGAAGGCCGCCGGCGGCACGGTCGTGGCCGAGAACCCGATGTCCTACAACAAGGACACCGACTTCTACTCCGGCGTGAGCCGCGTCTCCTCGGCGAACCCGGACGTGATGTTCATCGGGGGCGCGTCCGAGCCGACGGCGCTGGTCGCGAAACAGGCCCGCGAGCTCGGGTTCCAGGGCGGCTTCATCGTCATGGACCAGGCGAAGCTCGACGAGATGGCGACCGTGCTCGGCGGCTACGGCCAGATCGAGGGCGCGATCGGCACCCTCCCGATCGTGTTCGACACGCGCCAGGGACCGGTGGAGTTCGTGGCCAAGTTCCGGAAGATCTACAACAAGGATCCGGGCTCGGAGAGCTCGCTCAACTACTCGGCCTTCAACGCCGTCACGGACGCGATGAAGCTCGCCGGGACGGCGACCGACGCGGCCGCGATCCACGCGAAGCTCTCGACCGCCTTCGCGGCCCTGCCGCCGGGCCGGAACCCCTCCGTCATCAACAGCATGGACCCGAAGGGCGGCTCGAACGCCGCGCTCCTGGTCGGGCTCGTGAAGGGCGGCAAGGTGGTCGCGGTCGACGCGACCACGGGCGCGCTGCAGAACTGATGTCAGACGGCGAAGCCGCCTGACGTCATCCCCGGGCTCGTCCCGGGGATCCCGAGCCACACGCTCCGGCCCCGGAGACCGGGATGGCCGGGACAAGCCCGGCCATGACACGGGTGGAAGCAGGTTCACGATGCCCCTCTCCCCCGCGACACGCGAAAAGCTCCTCACGGTCTCGACCGCGACGCTCTCGACCGCCCTCTTCAAGCGCGGGTTTCGGCAGCAATGGATCCAGAACGTCGGGCGCATCAACCCGGCTTCGGGCCCGATGGTCGGCGAGGCCTATACGCTGCGCTACATGCCGGCCCGCGAGGACCTGAACCCGCTGTCGGTGTTCCGCGACCGCGCCCATCCACAACGGAAGGCGGTCGAGGAATGCCCGCCGGGCGCGGTGCTCGTGATCGACTCGCGCAAGGACGCGCGCGCGGCCTCGGCGGGCGGCATCCTGGTCTCGCGGCTGATGATGCGGGGGGTGGCGGGTGTCGTGACCGACGGCGGCTTCCGGGACACGCCGGAGATCGCGGGGCTCGCGATCCCGGCCTATCACCAGCGCCCCGCGGCGCCGACGAACCTCACGCTGCACCAGGCGATCGACATCAACGTCCCGATCGGCTGCGGCGACGCGCCGGTCTTCCCGGGCGACGTGATCGTCGGCGACGGCGACGGCGCGCTCGTCCTCCCGGCGCACCTCGCGGACGAGCTCGCCGACGAGGCCGTCGAGATGACGGCCTTCGAGGATTTCGTGACCGAGAAGGTCAGGGAGGGCCGGTCGATCCTCGGGCTCTATCCACCGACGGACGAGGCGACGGGGGTGGAGTTCGCGGCGTGGCGGCAGGCGAAGGGGCGATAGCTTGACAGGGACCCGCAGCGTCTTACGTTACATGTAACGTCGTCGGAGTACGAGATGGCCGAGGCATCATCCACGAAGTCGAGCCGTGTTCGGGTGACCGAGCATCGGAAGAGGCTGCGCGAGCAGGGACTCCGGCCCGTGCAGATTTGGGTCCCAGACGTAACGTCGCCCGAGTTCAAGGCCGAGGCGCGCCGTCAATCTCGATTGATCGCATCCGATCCTCATGAGGCGGACGACCAAGCCTTCATCGACGCGGTTTCAGATCGCGACGAGTGAAGCGCGGCGAGATCTGGACGGTCGCCGGCGGACCGGACTACGCCGGCAAGCCTCGTCCCGCCGTCGTCATCCAAGAGGACGGATTCGCCGAAACGCAGTCGATCACGATCTGCTTCCTGACGACCCGCGAGGGCAATGGTTCGCTCGTTCGCCTGAGCGTCGACCCCAGCGGACGAAACGGGCTGCGACTCGCCTCGTGGCTGATGGTCGACAAGCTGACGACGGTGCCGAAATCGAAAGTAGGAGCACGGATCGGCGTGCTCGACGCCGAAGACGTGTCGCGACTGAATCGAGCGATCGTCGTCTTCCTGGGACTTACGGCGCCCGTCAGGTCTGACCGACCTCTCTGAACGAGCCGAGGAACGCGCATGAACGCACCCCGCAAATCCCTCGCCGACCTTCGCTCCCAGCGCTGGTTCGGGCCGGCGGACCTGCGCTCCTTCGGGCACCGCTCGCGCGCGCTGCAGATGGGCTACGAGCGCGAGGACTTCATGGGGAAGCCGATCGTCGCGATCATCAACACCTGGAGCGACCTGCAGCCGTGCCACCAGCATTTCCCGGCCCGGGTCGAGCACGTGAAGCGCGGGGTCTGGCAGGCCGGCGGCTTCCCGGTCGAGTTGCCGGCGCTCTCGCTGTCCGAGAGCTTCACGAAGCCGACCACGATGCTCTATCGAAACCTCCTCGCGCTCGAGACGGAGGAGCTGCTGCGCCAGCATCCGGTCGACGGCGCGGTGCTGATGGGCGGCTGCGACAAGACCACCCCCGCGACCGTGATGGGCGCGATCTCGATGGACATCCCGTTCGTGTTCATGCCGGCCGGCCCGATGATGCGCGGTCATTTCGGCGGCACGATCGTGGGCTCCGGCTCCGACGTCTGGAAGTACTGGGCCGAGAAGGAGGCCGGCACGATCACGAACCAGCAGTGGAACGACATGGAGGCCGGCATCGCGCGCTCCGCCGGGACCTGCATGACGATGGGCACCGCCTCCACGATGACCGCGATCACGGAAGCGCTCGGCCTCACGCTGCCCGGCGCCTCCTCGATCCCGGCCGGCGACGCCGCCCATCCCCGGATGGCGGGCGCCTGCGGGCGGCGCATCGTCGAGATGATCTGGGAGGATCTGAAGCCGTCCTGCATCCTCGACCGGCGCTCGGTCGAGAACGCGCTCGTGGTCCACAACGCGCTCGCGGGCTCGACGAACGCGATGATCCACCTCGTCGCGATGGCGGCCCGGGCCGGGATCCCGCTCGACCTGCGCGAGTTCGACACCTTCGCCGAGAGGGTCCCGGTGATCGCGAACCTGCGCCCCTCGGGTGCTTGGCTCATGGAGGATTTCCATATCGCGGGCGGGACCAGGGCGCTGATGAAGCGCCTCGAGCCGTTGCTGCATCTCGATGCCCGAAGCGTCGCGGGCGGCACGATCGGGGACGGCATCGCGGACGCGGCCGTGTACGACGACGACGTGATCCGGCCGCTGGACCGGCCGATCGCGGCGTCGGGCGGAACGGCGATCCTCTACGGCAACATCGCGCCCAAGGGCTGCGTGATCAAGCCGCCCGCGGCAGAGCCGCACCTCCTCCAGCACACCGGCCCGGCGCTGGTCTTCGACCATTACGACGCGATGTCCGAGGCCGTGAACGACCCGGACCTCGACTGCACGGCGGACACGGTCCTGGTGCTCCGGAATGCCGGTCCGATCGGGGGTCCGGGCATGCCGGAATGGGGCATGCTGCCGCTCCCGAAGAAGCTGTTGCAGCAGGGCGTGCGCGACATGGTCCGCATCTCGGACGCCCGCATGTCGGGCACGAGCTACGGGGCCTGCATCCTGCACGTCTCGCCCGAAGCCGCCGTCGGCGGGCCGCTCGCCGCGGTCCGGACCGGCGATCTCGTCACGGTCGACGTGCAGGCGCGCCGGATCCACCTGCACGTCCAGGACGAGGAGATCGCGGCCCGGCTCGCAGCCTGGGTACCGCCTCGGCCCGCCTACCCGCGCGGATACAACCGGCTCTTCGCCCAGCATGTCGGACAGGCGCACGAAGGCTGCGACTTCGATTTCCTGGAAGGAAAGGGTGGCGTGCCGGAGCCGGAGATCCATTGAGCCGGGGCCGCTGGGCTCGGAGCCCGAGGCGTGCCGAGGTGCTCGTAGAACCCGCCGGCGTCCTCATGACGAGGCCCCGCGAGGCGGCCTCGACGCACGCGGGACGCTTCCCCCTCGGATGACGAAGAGCCCTCCCGAACGCGAGACTCCACCCGAGCGACCCCAGGCGTCTCGGAAGACCCGCGGTTCGCTCAGCACGCTCTTGTCCGTGAGCCTCGGTGCCCTGATCCTCGCCGCGGTCGGAACCGTCTCGATCGTCACGCTCGGGACGGCTGGCCGGAACACGTTCGAGCTCCTGCAGGATAAGGCCAACCTGACGATGGCCTCGATCGAGCAGAGCGTGCGCCAGCACCTCGACCCGGTGACCCTGCAGGCGGCCTACCTGAAGGCGCTCATCGTCGCGTCGCCGTCCGACGGGTCCGGGCTCGCCCGGATCGCCGAGAGCCTGAAGGCCGCCCTGGCCGCGACGCCCCAGGTGACCGGCGCCGCCTTCCTCGCCCAGGATGGCGGCAGGATGGTGCGGGTGAGCCGCGACGGCGAAACCGTCGAGGATGACTGGACCCGCGAGCCTGAGCTGCGGCGGCTGATGGACGGGGCGGCCGCGGGGGCAGCCGGGGGCTGGCAGCCGCCGGTCTGGAATCCGGTCCTCGGGCAGACGATCATCCCGCTGACGACGCCGGTGATGCGCGACGGACGTCTGTCCGGCCTGCTCATCTCCGTCGTCGCGTCCCAGCGGCTCTCCGCCTACGTGGCCGGCCTGTCGACGGCCGATCAGACGACCTTCATCCTGTACGGACGCGACGTCGTGCTCGCCCATCCGGTCCTGGCGCGCGGGGACCCGACCGCATCGGTCGACCGTCCCCTGCCGCCGCTCGCGACCTTTCAGGACACGACGCTTCGGGCGCTCTGGCGGTCCGACCGGCGCGAGGTCGCGCTCGGCGCGAACTCCGACGGCAATGCCGGGCACCTTCTCGGCCTGCCGGACGGCGAGTGGTTCTACGTCTATCGCTCCCTGCCGGGCTACGGCGAGGTCGGCTGGACGCTCGGCGTCGAGGTCCCGGTGCGGGCGCTGAGCCAGGAGGTCGACCGCCTCTGGAAGATCGCCCTGCTGACCCTCGCCCTGCTCGTCGGGGCGCTCGTCATCGCGGTCCTGATCGGACGCCGGATCGCAGCCCCGATGATCGCGATGGCGCGGGTCGCGCGCTCGGTTCAGGCGCTCGATCTCGGGAACGCGCCGACACTCCGCCGAAGCCGCGTGCGGGAGATCGACGAGGCCGCCCAGGCCCTGAACAGCATGGTGGCGGCGCTCCGCTGGTTCGAGCGCTACCTGCCGAAGCGCCTCGTCCACCAGCTTCTCGCGAAGGGAGACGGCGGCAGCCAGCAGGCGGTCGAGCGGGACGTGACCGTGATGTTCACCGATATCCGGGGCTTCTCCCGGCTCTCGTCGCAGATGCCCGCGGCCGACACGGCGGCGTTCCTGAACGATCACCTGGCGCTCCTCGTCTCCTGCATCGAGCGGAGCGGGGGCACCATCGACAAGTACATCGGGGACAGCGTGATGGCGTTCTGGGGAGCGCCCGAGGCTCAAGCGGACCATCTCGCGCGGGCCTGCTCGGCCGTCCACGAGATCGCGGCCGCGCTGCGGGCCGACAACGAGAGCCGTGGCGAGCGCGGGTCGGAGCCCGTCTGCATCCGGCTCGGGGTCGCGACGGGCGAGGCTCTCGTCGGCAATATCGGGGCGCCTGGCCGATTGAACTACACGCTCATCGGCGACGTCGTGAACGTGGCGCAGCGCCTCGAGCAGCTCGGCAAGGAGATCGACCGCGAGTGCGACGTCATCGCCCTCCTGGCGATCGTCGGGACCGGCGGGCCGGCCATGCCGGAGGGCGCCGTCGCGGTCGGGCCCCGCGTCCTGCGCGACCGGGACGGTGAGATCGAGGTCTTCCGGCTGATGTAGAGGCCGTCATGCCTCCGGGTGCGGGCCGCTCAATTGCTCGCTACGGGAACCCGGATCAGCGTCGAGGTGTTCGGCGCATCCCGCCGCTCGATCGTGATCGTCCGGACGGCCCTGCGGGCCTGAGCCCCGTCGGACGCGATGCAGTTGCCGGCCACGTAGGGCCAGGCCTGGGCGCCGCAATCGCTCGACGCAGAGGCGTCGCTCGCGACGGCCGGACGGGGCATCGCACCGGACGCGTCCGCGAAGCGGATCGGCTCGGCCGAGCCCGGCGCGATCCGGTCGACGTAGATCTTGGCGGAGGTGCCGGCATCGGTCGCCTTCGGCGCGTCGAAGGCGGTCACGACCCCGGCCGAGAGAACGGCGCTCAGTCCGGCGAGCTTCAGAAGAGTGATCATGGCCCCTGCCTCCGGTCGGGCCCATCGGGCCTCGTTCGATGAAGACTGTATAGGAGCCGTTCTTTTCAGACGTGCGGCGCCGCACGGGAGTTCGATGTCTTAACGAGACTTAAATGTTTCGCGAATGCGACCCGGACGAAACAGAGAGCGCCGTCAGCGCTCGCGGCCGTCCGGCGAGAACAGGTAGCCGGCGCCCCGGATGGTCTGGATGATCGTCGGCTGACCCGGATTCGGCTCGATCTTGCGCCGGATGCGGGTGATCCGGACGTCGATCGCGCGATCGAAGGCCTCGTCGTCACGGGCCGACGCGAGGTCGAGGAGCCGCTCCCGCGACAGCACGCGCCCCGGGTGCTCCGCGAAGGCTTTCAGGAGGGCGTATTCGGAGGCCGTGAGCGGATGCGGCGCGTCGCTCTCGTCGCGCAGCAGATGTGCGTCGAGGTCGAGCCATTTCGTCCCGAACTTCACCTTCCGGTTCGCGGGCGCGGCCGGGCCGGCAGGGGCTTCGGGAATCGCGCTCCGCCGGAGCACGGACCGGATCCGGGCCACGAGCTCGCGCAGCTCGCACGGCTTCGCGAGGTAGTCGTCCGCGCCGAGCTCGAGACCGACCACGCGATCGATCGGGCTCGCGGTCGCGGTCAGCATGATGACGGGCGTGCTGGCCCGGGTCTTGAGGTCCCGGACGATGGAGAGCCCATCCTCCTCCGGCATGTTGAGATCGAGCACGATCAGGTCCGGCGCGCCGCCGTCGATCGCCTGCCTGAGGCTGCGTCCGCCGTCGCAGAGGGTGACGGAGAAGCCGTGCATCTTCAGGTAATCGCCCACCATCTCGCGGGCGGGGGCCTCGTCGTCGACGACGAAGATACGCGGGATCGTGGTCACGACACACCCTTCTTCAAGGAGACCTGAAAGATCGCGCCGCTCGCGACAGGGTCGTTCTCGGCCGAGATCCGTCCCTTGTGCAGGTCGACGATGCGCTTCGCGATGGAGAGGCCGAGCCCGGTCGATGTCTCGCCGCCCGTCGGCTTCGCCGAGAGCCGCTGGAACCGTCCGAACAGGCGCGAGCCGTCCTCGGGCGAGAGGCCCGGGCCGGTGTCCCGCACCCGCAGGGTCGCCTCGTCTCCGACGCTCGCGAGCTCGACCCGCACCGCGCCGCCTTGCGGCGAATACTTGATCGCGTTCGAGACGAGGTTGTCGACCGCCTCCCAGAGCCGGTCGAGGTCGCCGCAGACCACGAGGGTCTCGGGCCCGTCGAGAGAGATCTCCTGCTCCTTGCGCTCGGCCAGCGGCCGGTTCGCCTCGACGACGTCGTTCGCGAGGATCATCAAATCCACCGGATCCTGCCGGATCGAGATGTCGACCGCATCGTTCATCGCGTCGTTGATCAGGGAATCGACCATCGCGGTGAGGCGCTTCGCCGATTCCCGGACATGCCCGACCTGGGCCCGGACCGAGTCCGCCGGGAGGGGCTCCATGGACAGGAGATCCGACAGCATCTCCGAGCGGCCCATGATGACGCCGAGCGGGTTCTTGAGGTCGTGCGCGATGGTGCCGAGGATCTCGCTCTTGAAGCGGTTCGCGCGCCGGAGCTCGGCCGACTGGACCGCGAGACGACGGTTCGCGGTCTTGAGCTCCGCGGTCCGCTTCGTCACGCGCTCCTCGAGGCGCTGGTTCGCCTCCTCGATCTGCCGGTAGAGGATGACGTTGTCGAACGCGACCGCGAGCCGCGAGCAGAACACCTCGACCAGCGCCCGGTTCGTGTCGGAGAGGTTCTTCGCCGTTTTCAGCAGCACCACCACCTCGCGGCCGCTGCCGGTCCGGAGGTAGAGGACCGAGCGGTTGTCCTGGTGCTCGTTCTTCCGGCGCTCGAACGCGTGCCGGACGACGTCGAGGAGGTCGTCGGCCAGGCTTGCCTGACCGGTGATCCCGACGAAGCGCTGGTAGCAGCCGGACCCGGCCAGGATCGAGATGTGCTCGTCGGGCCGCCCGTCGTCGCGAAGCACGAGGATGCCGGCACATTCGACCTCGAGCAGCGAGGCGATCTGGGTCAGGACGCCTTCGGCGAGCCGCTGCATCGACTGCAGGTCGAACAGGGTCGATGCGGCCTCGATGATGATCTCGAGCCCGCGCCGCGTCTCGACCATCCGCTGGAGCTGCTGGTAGCCGCGCAAGGCCGCGATCAGGCTCGTGAAGAGCTTGTCGGCCGTCAGCTCCGTCTTCGCCTTGTAGTCGTTGATGTCGTACTCGACGATGACGTTCCGCTCGGGCGCCTGGCCGGGCTGCCCGGTCCTCAGGATGATCCGGACGGTCTCGTTGCGGAGGTCCTTGCGGATGAAATCGACGAGCTCGAGGCCCGCGACCTCGCTCTCCATGACGACGTCGAGGAGAACGACCGCGAGGTCCGGATGGGCCGCGAGCAGGGCGCGCCCGTCCCTGGCCGAATAGGCGGAGAGCAGCTCGAGCCCGTTTCCGCCGAGGCTGAAATCGTAGAGCGCGTAGCGCGTGCCCTCGTGGACGGCGGGGTCGTCGTCGATGATCGCGACCTTCCAGGGCGTGCCGCCCTCGGCGCGTCCCGGGCCGGCCCCGTCCTCGATCAGCTCGACGAGATCGTCACGATGCGACATGCGCTGCCTCTCGTCTCTCGGCCGAGGCCTGCGGGCCCGTCGCCCGCCTGTCCTCGTCGATCGGTGCGCGGAGCGGCAGAGCGACCAGGAAGCTCGTTCCCGATCCCTCCGCCGAGGACAGCACGATCCGGCCTCCCAGACGCTGTGTCACGAGATTGTACACGATGTGAAGACCGAGCCCGGTCCCGCCGGAGCCCCGCTTCGTGGTGAAGAACGGGTCGAATGCCTGGCGCTGCACGTCCTCGCTCATGCCGCGGCCGTCGTCCCGGAAGACGAGCCTCACCTGACCCTGGCCGCTGAGCCTCGCCACGATCGAGATCGTGCCCGTCGCGCCGTCCGGGAAGGCGTGGTGGACCGCGTTCAGGAGGAGGTTCGTCACGATCTGGCCGAGCGGCCCGGGGAAGCTGTCCATCGTGATGTCGTCCGGGATGTCGACGACGAGCCGGATGCGCGACGTCTTCAGGATCGGCCGGAGGCTCGCGAGGATCTGCGCGACCGCGAGGCTGAGGTCGAAGGAGCGCCGCTCGGCTTGGCTCCGGTCGACCGCCACCTGCTTGAAGGACTGGATCAGCTCGGCCGCGCGCTGGAGGTTCGCCACGAGCTGTGTCGCCGCGACCTTGGTCGCCGCCGTGAAATCCTCGAGCCGCGAACGCCTGATCTGGCCGGATGCGATCTCGGCCGCGAAGGCGTCCGAGCGCTGCGCGAGGCTCGAGGCGACCGTGAGGCTGATCCCGACCGGGTTGTTGACCTCGTGCGCGACGCCCGCGACGAGGCCGCCCAAGGCCGCGAGCTTCTCCGTCTCGATCAGCGTCGTCTGCATCTCGCGGATCTCGTCGAGCGTCGCCTCCGCCCGCTCCTTCGCGGCCCGGAGGTCCTCCTCTGTCTCGCGCTTCGCGATCGCGTTCCCCCGGAACACGTCGACGACCCGGGCCATCTCGCCGATCTCGTCCCGAGCCTCGATCCCGGCGACGCGCCGGTCGAGCTCGCCGGCCGTGATCGCGCTCATGCTGGCGCCGAGCTCGCCGAGAGGCTCGCTGATCGAGCGGGAGATCGTCAGGCCCATCAGGGCGACCAGCGCCACGAAGGCGACCGCGAGGAGCGAGAGCTTGATCGCGACGTCCTGCAGGGTCCGGTCGAACCGCGTCTGCGCCGAGCGCTCGATCTGGTTGATCCCGTTCCTCATCCCGTCGATCGCGCTCGACATCGCCTCGGCGTTGCCGTCGACGATCTCCTTCAGGAGGGTGTTGTGCTTGACGAACCCGACGCCGAGCTCCTGCACGCCCTCGCCGAACAGCTTCGCCCGCGCGTCGAGCTCGCCGATCGCGCGCTGCTGGATCCCGTCGGTCGACATGTCGAGAAGGACGGGCGCCGTCCTCTGGATCGCGGCCGCGTTCGCTTCCGCCTCCTGCAGCGAGACCGATGCGCCGGTGAGGTAGAAGGCGTTCGCGGCCAGGATCATCTGGTTGAAGGACTCGCGCGACTTGCCGAGCGCCGGCCAGATCAGCGAGGTCGGGTCGGTCGCGGTGCTGCCGATGATCGCGTAGAGGCCGGCCATCTCCTTCGACGAGCGCAGGACCTTCGACTGGTACACGGTCGAGATCGCGTCCCGGGTCTCGCGGAGCGCGTCGAACCCGGTCACGAACCGCTCGGTGATCTCGGTGAGGTCGCGGGTCGGGCCGGCGAGGAGCGGGTCGAGCCTCGCCTGCACGCGCAGGCGGCTCACCAGCGTCTCGCGCAGGTCGACGATCCGGGCCAGGATGTTCGCGTCCGCGCTCGAGAAGTAGCGGTGGATCAGGCCCTGCAGGCGCTCGGCATCGGCCCCGAGCGAGTTCAGGAACCGTTCCGAGCCCTGCACCCGGCGGAGGTCGGACCAGGCCGCGACCAGGACCTGCGAGCCGTTCCAGATGATCAGGAGCAGGATCACCGCGAGCGCGGAATTCGCGACCGCGATCGCGAGCACGCGCCATCGGATCGGCACGGTGCGGAGCAGCGCCCGGAGCGTTCCGGGCGCGCGCGCCTCGCGGGGCATCGCCTTCGCGGTTTCCTCGGAGCCCATCAGCGCCCCGAAGGAATGTCGCGGATGCGGTCGCGGAGCCCGCGCACTGCCGGATTGCCGAGATACTTCTCGCCCGTCGGGTCCACCGCCGCCTCGAACGCGGCACGGTCGAAGTCGGTCACCACGACGACGCCCGACAGCACGGCCTGCGCGCGCGATTCCGCCACCCATTGGCGCCATCGCTCGCGCATGAAGCGGCTCGAGTCGCGCGCCGCCTCGCGGAACATCTCCTGGTCGTCGCGCGACAGGTCACGCCAGGACTTCATCGACATCACCAGGACCTCCGGCGGCATCGCGTGATTCGTCTCGGTGATGTTCCTGGCGCGAAGGAAATGCCCGGTCGTGACGTAGGAGGGCCAGTTGTTCTCCGCGCCGTCGATCAGCTTCGTCTCGAGGGCGGAACCGACCTGCCCATAGGCGAGCGGCACCGGGATCGCCCCCAGAGCCGTCATCATGTCGACCATCTGATCGGAGGGCTGGACCCGGATGCGAATGCCGACGAGATCGGCCGGCGCCCGCACGGGCCGGATGCTGTTGTAGATCGAGCGCGTGCCGGAATCGTAGAATGTCAGCCCGACGAGGTTCAGGCTCTCGAAGCCGGCCAGGATCTCGTCGCCGATCGGCCCTTCGAGAACGGCGTTGAGATGCTCCTCCGACCGGAACAGGAAGGGCATGGACAGGAGGGCCGCCGCGGGCACGAAGCGTCCGAGCGGCGTCACGTTCACGCGGTTGATGTCGATCGCGCCGGCCCTGGTCTGCTGGATCGTGTCGTTCTCCTCGCCGAGCTGGCGGGAGTGGAAGACCTGGATGGAGTGGCGCCCGCCGGAGCGCTGCCGGACGAGCCGGTCCATGTAGAGGAGGGCCTGGACCGTCGGGTAATCCTCGACCTGGTTGTCCGCCGCCCGGAACACCCGCGCCGAGGCCGGATCCAACGCGCCTGCCAGTGACAGGAGCGCGATCAGCAGACCCGCGAGAACCCGTGACGATCCGGGCATCGAGCCGGCTCCATTCCACACGCCGTCAAGCTTAGCGCGCTTTCCCGGGCGTGAGAACAAAAGCCGTCGTCCGGCGATCGCGCGATCGCGCTAGATGCCTCTCGTCAGGAGCCAGCTCATGCCGAGCAGGGGGGCGACGATGCCGAGAAGGGAGGGGAGAAGGTGGGCGGCCATGGCGTGCTCCTGTGCGTCGGAGCGGGTTATCCGGGACCGCGATTTCGGTCGGATGTCGCGAGGGGACGACCGTATTGCGGCTCCGTTGCGCCCGGGACGGACGTCCGAAACAGGCGCGGCGTCGCCGGTCAGGCCGTCGTCGGGGGCGCCGCGAGCAGATCGCGGAGCGCGAGCGCGATGACGGCCGTCGCCTTGCCGAGATGGTCGACCGGGATGCGCTCGTCGACCCGGTGGGCGTTCGCCTCGAGCAGCGTGCGCGGCCCGCAGCCGTACATGACGGTCGGGATCCCGGCCTCCCCATAGTGGCGCGCGTCCGCGTAGAGCGGGACGCCGCCCGTCGCGACCGGCTCGCCCATCACCTCGCCGGCCCGGGCCGCGACGATCGCGGCGAGACGATCCTGGCCCGGGGCCGGGCCGAAGGGCTTCGCGAGGAGGATGCGGGTGACCTCGGCCGTGATGCCGTCGTGCCCGGCCGCGACCGCGTCGGCGATCGCCCGCAGGTCGGCCTCGGCCGCCCCGGCATCCTCGTCCGGCACGATGCGGCGGTCGAGCCGGAGCACGACGCGATCGGGCACCACGTTCGTGTTGATTCCGCCCCGGATGAGCCCGACCGTGCAGGTCGGGCCGACGATGCCCGGAACGGCGGAGCGACGCCCGGCGAGCTCGTCCGCATGCCCGTAGAGGCGGCGCAGGAGGTCGGACGCGGCCCGAAGCGCGTCGTGCCCCGTCTCGGGCCGGGCCGCATGGGCCGAGCGGCCACCGAGCGCGATCTCGAGGTGGAGGCAACCGTTATGCGCGGTCACGACCTCGTAGGAAAAGCCGGCGCAGATCGCGTAATCCGGCCGCGACACGCCCTCCGCGAGGAGGCGGGCCGGCCCGATCTCGCCCCCCGCCTCCTCGTCCGCCGTCACGTGCAGCTCCACCGTCCCGGCGAGCGGGATCCCGGACTCGACCAGGGCCTTCAGGGCGAAGGCGTAGGTCGCGATATCGGATTTCGAGACCGCGACCCCGCGCCCGTACATCCAGCCGTCCCGGATCTCGCCGCCATAGGGGTCGTGCGTCCACCCGTCTCCCGGCGGCACGACGTCGCCATGCGCGTTCAGCGCGACGACCGGGCCGTCGCCGAAGCGGTGCCGGACGACGAGGTTCGTGGCCGACACCATGCCGTGCCGCAGCACGACGTCGGGCGGGACCGGATGACGCTCGACCGCGAAGCCGAGCCCCGTCAGCGCCGACGCGGCAGCCTCCGCGAAGGCGGCGGTGTCGCCCGGCGGATTGTCGGACGGGACGCGAACGAGACCGGCCAGGAACGCGAGGGCGCGCTCGCGGTCCCGCTCGATCGCGGCCAGCAGGGGGTCTGTCTCGGGCATCGGCAGGACCGGATCTCAGGCGGGTCGGGTTCGGCCGAGCCCGAGCGCGCGCGGGCGGCGCGTCCGGAACTGGCCGCGCTGCGTCGCGACGAGCACGACCGCGACCGCGGCGAGGCTCGCGGGCCACCAGAGCGCGCCGCCGTCGGCGCCCGCGAGCCCGAGCAGGATCGCGGTCGCGACCGAGGCCGCGACGCCGGGCAGGAGCGGCCCGAAGCTCGCCCCGGCGCGCCGGAGCGCGGCCACGATCGCGACGGCGCTGCCGGCCACGCCGACGATCCCGAGCTCGTACCAGAGCGCCAGGACCGGGGTTCCGAAGACGGGCGGCAAGAGGCGGGCCGCCTCGGCCGACCGGAGCGCCCCCAGGCCGCGCCCCGTCAGGAGGCGCAGGGGCTCGTCGAGCAGCGCGTGCCGCCACGCGGCGACACCTTCCTGCCAGAAGGCCGTCACGGGCAGGACCGGGCCCGCGAGCGCGAGGAGGAGCGGCGCGAGGATGAGAAGCGAGGCGAACAGGATCCCGAGCCCGACCGCGCCCCGATCGAGGAGCTGCGCCGCCAGATAGGCGAGCGCCCCCGCCGCGAGGGCCAGAGCCGGCCAGGCGCTCGGCCCGAACGCGGCCGCGGCCGCCACCACCAGCGCGAGCCCGACGGCCTCTCCGTCGCGGCCGCGCGAGCGGAGCCAGCCGACGGCGGGCCAGGCGAAGAGGACCAGGATCGCGAGGCCGCGCTCGAGCCGTCGCGCGACCTCGGGTGCCCCCTCTCCGCCCGCGCCAGCCGCGAGCGCGATCGACAGGAAGGCCGTGATCGCGGCCCCGATCGGGATCGGGTAGAGGTTCGCGGACCGCATTCGGTCCGGCAGCGCGAGGAAGCCCACGAGCCCGAGGCCGAGGATCGCCGCGATCCCGAACACGGCCGTGCCGCTCGACCGCGGCGCCGGCGTCCAGGCGAGCGACAGGACCGCCCAGGCGGCGACGAGCGAGCCCGCCAGGAAGGCGGGCGACGTCAGAACCCCGAGCGCCGCGTCCCGGACGGGCCGCCACGCCCCGTCGAACACCGCCGCCGCCGCGAGCAGGACGGTCCCGATCGCGAAGGCGAACACGGGACCCGTCCGGGCCGCGAGCGCCGCGACCGGCAGGCCGATCATCAGGACGAGCACGCCGATCCGGCGCAGCACCGCGGCCGTGTCGCGGGCCGGATCGACCGTGATCTGGGGAGCGCGGACCATACCGATCGGTTTCGCATCGCGGAACGGACCTCCGCGAGGCCGACCGTACCGGCGCGCTCCCGGCGAGGCTGTAGGATCCCGGCCACAGTGCCGCCGCCTCGCGGGGGTGCCCGGCAGATCCCGCTCGCGGCGTTCAGGGTGTCGTCGGGGCGCCGTCCCGGAGGAAGTTCACGATGGCGGAGTAGTCGTCCGCCCCGTGCCCGGCGGCGGCGAAGCGGCGATAGAGCGCCGCGGCCTCGGCCCCGAGCGGGGTCGTGGCTCCGTTCGCCGCGGCCGCCTCCTGCGAGAGCCCGAGGTCCTTCAGCATGAGGTCGGTCGCGAAGCCGGGCCGGTAGCCGTGGTTCGCGGCGCTCGCCGGGACAGGTCCCGGGACGGGGCAATGCGTCGTCAGCGCCCAGCACGAGCCGGACGAGGTCGATGCCACGTCGAACAGGGCCTGATGCGACAGGCCGAGCCTCTCGGCGAGGACGAACGCCTCGGAGATCCCGATCATCGAGATGCCGAGGATCATGTTGTTGCAGAGCTTGGCCGCCTGGCCGGAGCCGGCGCCGCCGCAATGGACGACCCTCCTGCCCATATGGGCGAGGATCGGCTCGCCGCGGCCGAAAGCCTCGTCGGCACCCCCGACCATGAAGGTCAGGCCGGCCGCCTTCGCCCCGACCGTGCCGCCCGAGACGGGCGCGTCGAGCGACAGGAGGCACGCCTCC